>NZ_JCAFTS010000003.1:0-509077 GCF_059370495.1 Stenotrophomonas sp. YJH_SMC_69
CTACATGGCGATCGTCGAGATCCAGGCTTACACGGCGGCCCACGCCGGCTCTCGACACCTACGCTGCCAGATTCCGATCAGATAAGGCTTGGCAGCCGCATCCATGCGGCTGACACCCCGCACTCCGACACCGCCCCACCTCTGACAGATTCCGTGTGCTGTCGGTAGGTGTCGACCTTGGTCGACACATCTGTCAGATATCGACAATCAAAATGGGGTCGGATCCGTTTTCCTACGGAAAACGGATCCGACCCCATCGGCATGTCCAACAGATCGCGGAAAACTGTCGAAGGCGGGGTGGGTCCGGTGGCGGGAGTGTCCGCGGCATGGATGCCGCGGCCAAGCCCCCAAGGATGGGTTTACGGCGTCTCCCGCAACCGGGCCCACCCCGCCATCCCACGGAATGCACGCTGTTGCTGTTGCTTCGGCCGTTGCCCCGGCAGGTGCAGGGCTGCAAGCCCTGCCGAACACCCCTCAACTCTCGCAGTTGGCGAACACGTCGCGGTCGCGTTCGTACAGCGAGGTCTTCACCTGCATCAGGCCCAGCACCGACGGGAACAGGTTGTCATGGTCGGTATACGCCGCCGAACGCTTGCGCACGCACTGCAGGTCCAGCCCACGGCTGCTGGCGAAGCCTGGCGAGAACCACATCGTCATCGGTACCCGGGTCTGCTCGGCCGGGGCGATGGCGTAGGGCACGCCGTGCAGGAACAGGCCCTTCTCGCCCAGCGACTCGCCGTGGTCGGACAGGTAGATCATCGCCGTGTCGTAATCCTGCATGCCCTGCAGCGTGCCGATGGTCTTTGTCAGGAAGTGATCGGTGTACAGCACGGCATTGTCGTAGCTGTTGGTGATCTCTTCGCGCGAGCAACGGCCAATGTCACGGGTATCGCAGGTCGGGGTGAAACGGCGGAATGCGGGCGGATAGCGCTCGAAGTAGGCCGGACCGTGGTTGCCCAGCTGGTGCAGCACCACCACCCGGTCGCCGGGCCTGGCGCGTACCTGGGTGGCCAGGTCCTGCAGCAGGATCTCGTCCATGCAGCGGCCATCGGCGCACAGGCCCGGCGTGGTGGCATCGGACAGGGACTGGAAGTCCAGGCCTTCGCACACGCCCTTGCAGCCGGACTGGTTGTCACGCCACAACGGTGCGATGCCGGCACGGTTCAATACGTGCAGCAGCGACTGGTGCGCGCGGATCTTCTTCTCGTCGTAGTCATGGCGGCCCCACGGCGAGAACAGGCACGGCAACGAAACCTCGGTGCTGGTGCCGCACGAATGCATGTCCGGGAAATTGATCACGCTGGCCTGCGCCAGTTCCGGGGTGGTGTTGCGGCCACCGTTGAGCCCCCAGTTCTGCGCACGCACGGTCTCGCCCATGACGATCACCAGCAGGCGCGGCTTGCTGGCCGGCGCGCGCGGGGTGGCCTTGGCATCGGTGCCGATCGGCAGCTTCGGCGCGCGCTGCACCGGATTGTCGCCACGCAATGCACGCGGCATGCCCAACAGGACATTGGCCGGTGTCGCGAGATAGCGCACTTCACGCTGGTTGCGCATCAGTGCCGAGACATCCTGGAACGAGATCAACGCGCCGCCGACAGCCGTCACTGCCGCCACCACCAGGAAGCCGACGCGCCAGAGCAGGCTGCGGCCCCAGCTGCGGCGGCGCAGCTGCACGCGCCACAGCACCACCATCGGCAGCACTGCCAGCAGCAGTACCGGCCACAGCAGCGATACCGTCATCAGCTCGCGGCTTTCCTTGGGGTCGGTCGCCAGCACGTTGCGCAGCATGTCCGCATCCAGGTAGATGTGGTAGCGGCTCATGTAGTGTGCGGCGAATGCGGTCACCAGCAGCAGCAGGCTGATCACCACTTTGGCGTTCCAGCGCCAGACCAGGATGCCCAGCAGCACGCCGTGCGCACCCAGCAGCAACAGCAGCAGCGACAGCGCGTAGCGCAGGCTGCCCGGATGGCTGGCCATCGCGCTGTGCCAGAACAGGCCGTTGCCGGCCACCGCGAAGAACAGGCTGGTGAACGCGATCAGTGCTTCGGTGGACAGCTGTGGCCGCCAGTGGCGAAGACCCGCCAGCGCGGAAGGGCGGGCGGGGCGTTGGACCGATGCACTCATGCGTTTGCCTCCTGGCGGTTGGGACGGTCCAGCTGACGGCGGATCAGGATGCCTTTGACGATCAGGTACAGGCCGAGTGACAGCAGCCAACATATCAACGCGGTGGCAACATCATGCGAAAGGAAATGCGCGCCCCGGAGCTGCTGGCTGATGCCGAACACCAGGCCGGTGCCGAGGCCGATCCACAAGCCTGCCCAGCGCCACGACGGGCGCCACAGCAGGGCGAAATAGTACAGGCACAGCCACGCATAGCCTGCGCTGGCGTGGCCGGCAGGGAAGCAGGCCTGTGCGGCCATGCCGGCCGGGCGCTGCGTGAAAAGCCCGATATAGGGCTGATGGCCACCGTAGCGCAGCAGGTCCCAGGGACATTCCATCGGCACCAGGGTCTTCAGCAGGGAGATCACGCCCGTACCCAGCGCCATGGCAATTACGACATAAAGCAGCGCCCATCGCAGGGTGCGATCGCCCCCCTTGCGCCAGTGGTGCACGCACAACAGGATCGCCACCAGCGCCGCCGACGTGCTCAGCCACTTGCCGGCCTTGTGCACCACCGTGCGGGTGACCCAGGCGTCCTGCAACGCCCAGTGGCCACCTTCGAGGCGGAACAGGTGATCGGCCACCCATTGATCACCGCCGAAACCCATCAGCAGCGTAAACACGGGCAGACCGATTGCGACAGGCAGCCAGAAGTGAGTTACGGCGAATCTTGACGCCAGTGGTGATGTCGCAAGCGGCGCTGCCGCATCAATGGGACGAACGGGCATGCTGGGAAGGGGCGGTTCGGGAATCCGCGCTCATGCTCGTCACCTCGATGTCGGAGAAGGGTCGGACGCCCGTTCGCGCCGGGTTAATGAGTCCCCGGCGCGCGTCACCGTTCAGTCTTCTTCGGCGGTCGATCCGGTCCGCTCGGCGTGGCACTTCGGGTCCCAGGCCGTACCGGGAAGCAGTTGCCAACGATTCCTGTTGGCAATGCCGATGTCGATCACCTTGGCCGGGTCCACGCAGGGGCTCATCGCATCGTCCAGCACCAGCACCCAGCGCTTGCCCGGCGCCTCGGCCAGCCACGGGCCGGCGTCATGCCATTGTTCGGCCCACGGGCGCTTGAAGCCGAACTCGCGCACCGGCCGATCTGCCTGCAGCAGGTTCTGTTCGCGCCAGGCGACCAGTGCCAGCTCCGCATCCGGGCCGATCCGCGCGCCCACCCGGCGCATCACCGCCGACGCTGATGCGTACGGATCCAGCGCCGGGATCAGCACCAGGCCGTAGAGCATCCACAGCATGCCGTGGGTCAGCAACACCAGCGTTGCGGCACGTCGCACCCGCAGCCACACGATCAACGTGGCCAGGGCAATGGCAAAGGTCAGCAGGCCATCTCCCAGCACCGGCAGCAGCGAATCGGGCATCGCCCGCCGTTCCAGCTGCGCCAGGGCCCACGGATGTTCGGTCATCAGCATCACCCCGAGCACACCGGTGGCCAGCATCAGCACCACGGTGTAGCCGAACAGGTAGCGCCGCACGCACAGCCGTCGCAGCAGGCCAGGCAACAGCGGGGCCACCGCCAGCGCCATCGCCGGCAGCATTGGCAGCACATAGACCTCGCGCTTGCCGGGGCTGGCACTGAAGAACACCAGCACCAGCAGCGCCCAGCCCAACAGCAGCCATTGCCGGCAGTCACCACGGCGGATGCGGCGCCACCAGGGTTTGAACAGCATCGGCAGCAACAGGCTGCCCGGCAGCCACAAGGTCAGGATCACCTGCAGGTAGTACCAGACCGGCTGGCGGTGGTGCCAGGCGTTGGCGTAGCGGGTGCCGGTCTGCTTGAACAGCAGTTCGTGGGCGTAGGACTGCAGGGACGCGCTGGGCTCATGCAGCAATGCCCAGCCCAGCGGGGCAAGCCACACCGCCACGCCCAGCAGGAAGGCCGGGATCAGCCACAGCAGCGTTGCCGGGTGCGGACCGTCCACGCTGCGCCCGCGGCGGCGCTGGTACAGCCACCAGCCGAACCACGGCAGCACCATCAGCAGCGGCAGGAACCCCACGCCCTTGGTCACCGTGCCGAGGCCAGCGGCGAAACCGGCCAGCCACAGCGCGGGCAGGTTGCGGCGCTCGCACAGGTGGCGCATCAATCCCCACAGGGCCACCGTGGTCATGCCGACCAGCACCATGTCGATCTGCGCGCGCTTGGCCATCAGGCCGAACTGCAGGGTGCAGAACAGCGCCGCGAGGGCGTACAGGGAATGCCGCGGCGACCACAGCCGCCGTGCCAGGTCCGACACCAGCCACAGGCTGAGCAGGGCGCCCAGCAGCGACGGCAGCAGGAACGACCATTGCCAGCTGCCGACCACCTCGTAAGCGGCCGCCTGCAGCCACATGAAGACCGGCGGCTTCTCCGCGTACAGCTCCACGCCCCGGTGCGGCAGCAGCCATTCTCCACTTTCGACCATGGTACGGGCCGCCAGCACGAAGCGCGGCTCGTCCGGCGGCTGCGGCTGGCGCAGGCCGATACCGGCGGCCAACGCGGCGATGATCAGCAGCCACAACAGGGGCAGGCGCCAACGGCGGGGCAGGGCTACGGGCACGGCAGGCTCCGGGAGCAAAACCGCCACTCTGACGTGGCTGGGGTAGGAAAGGCGTCGGAGCGGGCGCAGGGCGACCGCATTCCGACATGGTCGGCGCTACCATGGTACGAACTTCCGTGGATCTTTCGTGCATGCGTCTGTTGGTGATCGAGGACAACCGCCAGCTGGTGGCCAACCTGTTCGACTATTTCGAGTCGCGCGGGCACGTGCTCGACGTGGCCCCGGATGGCATCACCGGCCTGCACCTGGCAGGCAGCCACCCCTACGATGCGGTGATCCTGGACTGGATGCTGCCGCGCATGGAGGGGCCGGAGGTGCTGCGTCGCCTGCGCGCCGAGCACGCGTCGGAGGTGCCGGTGATCATGCTGACCGCGCGCGACGAGCTGCCGGACAAGATCGCCGGCTTCCGCGCCGGTGCCGACGACTACCTGACCAAGCCGTTCGCCCTGCCCGAGCTGGAAGTGCGGCTGGAGGCGCTGCTGCTGCGCGCGCAGGGCCGCAATCCGCGCAAGCGCCTGCAGGTGGGCGACCTGGTGCTGGACCTGGCGACCCTGGAAGCCCAGCGTGGTGGCCAGGTGCTGCACCTGTACCCGGCCTGCCGCAAGCTGCTGGAAGTGCTGATGCGCGCCAGCCCCGGTGCGGTCACCCGCCAGCAGCTGGAGTTCGCCCTGTGGGGCGACGAGCCACCGGATGGCGATCTGCTGCGCTCGCATGTCTACGAGCTGCGCCGCAGCGTCGACGGCCCGTTTGCCGACAAGCTGATCCATACGCTGCCGCGGGTGGGCTATCGGTTGGCGCTGATGGACGCTGCCGACGCAGGCAGGAATGCTGATGAGGGCGCGTAAGCCGGGGCCGCTGTACCGGCGGGTGGTGTGGTGGTTGCTCGGGTACCTGGCACTGCTGTCGATTGCAGTATTCAGTGTCGGCAACTACGTGCACGAACACGCCGAGCACGCCGCGTGGCGCGCGCTGCTCAATTCCGAACTGGACAGCATCGTCGAGCATGTCGAGCACGAACCTCACTATCGCTGGCAGGACTCGGACACGCTGAGCCTGTACCGCTTTGACGCAGTCAATCTGCCAGAGAGCCTGCGCTCCCTGCATCCTGGGTTGCATGACGGAGTGATGGTCAAGGGCCGCGAGACGGCGGTGATGGTCCGTGAAACGCAGTCGATGGGACGGGTGGCGCTGGCGCTTGACATCTCCGATTTCCATGACCTGGAACAGTTCGCCACGCGCTGGGTGATGCTGGCCGGGGTGATCATGATCTTCGTCACCGTGCTGATGGCGTCGTTCGGCATGGAGCGGATGGTGCGTCCGTTGAGCCTGCTGGCACAGCACATTGCCGGGCTGCGGCCGGGCGTGCAGGGCCAGCGTATCGAAGTCGATCCGCGCGGCAGCGCTGAGCTGCATACCATCGCCGGTGCGTTGAACGACTACCTGGACCGCAACGAGCAGTTCGTCGAGCGCGAGCGGGTCTTCATCAGCACCGCCAGCCACGAACTGCGCACGCCGATCGCGGTGATGACCGGTGCTGCCGAGCTCGCGCTGGAGCAACCGGGCCTGCCCGAGCGCGCCCGCCAGCAGATGCAGCGGGTGTTGCGCACAGCGCAGAGCGTGGAGCAGCTGATCGAGCTGCTGCTGGTGCTGGCGCGTGATCCGGCACGCCTGGCCGCGCGTGCCGAGCGCATCGCCCTGGACCAGCTGCTGCCGGAGATCGTCGACGACCATCGCCACCTGCTCGGTGACAAGGACCTGAGCATCGGCATCCAGGCGGCGCCGGTGGATATCGTTGCGCCGATGGCAGTGGTGCAGGCGGCGATCGGCAACCTGCTGCGCAATGCCATCGAGAACAGCGGCCGCGGCCATATCGAGCTGCAGTTGAGTGCGTCGGCGGTGCTGACGCTGCAGGACCCAGGGCATGGCATGAGCCCGGAGGAGATTGCCGCCATCCACGCGCGCATGGCCCGTGGCGGACGCGCCGATCGTGGCAGCGGCATCGGCCTGGACCTGATCGCGCGGCTGTGCGAACACCTGGGCTGGACCCTGCAGCTGCAGCCCTGCGAACCGCGCGGAACGCGTGTCACGCTCGATTTCAGTGCCTCGCGCCCGGCCTGAACCGGCCGTCCTGGTAGATGCCAACCTTGGTTGGCATGCGGCCCGTCGACCAAGGTCGACGCCTACCCACGCAATGGCTGTTCGCATTACCGCCCGTTCGGCCGCGCCACGTGCTGGTCGATCAGGATCACGTTGCCGTCGGGATCGGCCAGCTGCAGGTAGCCGGTCCCCTGGCCATCGGGGTCAGTGCGGACTGCCAGTTCGATGCCCTTGGCATCCAGTTCCGCCTGCAGTTCACGCACATCCTGGAAGTGGGGCAGCTCCTGCCTGTGCTGGTCCCAGCCGGGGTTGAAGGTCAGCAGGTTGCCCTCGAACATGCCCTGGAACAGCCCGATGACCGTGCCGTTGCTGCGCATTACCAGCCAGTTCTGCGTGGGATCGCCACCGGTGACCGAGAACCCGAGGGCTTCGTGGAACGCGCGGGAGGCGGCCAGGTCCTTCACGGACAGGCTGACAGAGAACGCACCAAGCTGCATGGGCCTGCTCCACAACGGTGATGCCGCAATCGTCGTCAATGCAGGGGAAGGCGACAAGCAGCGCAGCATGACCAGGCGTGAAGACAATGTTAATCTCGACCTGCGCCGCTTCATGCGGCGCTTTTTTTCTCCGCTCTTTCGATCGACAGAGGATCCCATGCCGACCGAACCCGCTACCGCCCTGATCAGCAACGACATCGTTGGACTGGGCCTGATTGCCGCCACCCTGGCCCTGATCTTCTGGGCCGCCAGTGGTCCGACCCCGTTGTTGAAGAAGATCTTCGCCTGGGTGCCGGCACTGCTGCTGTGCTACTTCATCCCCGCCATCTACAACACCGCCGGTGTCATCGATGGCCACAACACCTCGCTCTACAACCCGGTCGCGCGCGACGTGCTGCTGCCCGCTGCGCTGGTCCTGCTGACACTGTCGATCGACCTGAAAGGCGTCATCAAGCTCGGCCCAAAGCTGCTGATCGTGTTCTGTGCCGGTACCGCCGGCATCATGCTCGGCGCCATCGTCTCGTTCCAGCTGATGAAGCTGATCCATCCGGAAACGGTGGCCGGTGATACCTGGGCCGGCATGGCCGCGCTGGCAGGCAGCTGGATCGGTGGCGGCGCCAACATGGTGGCCATGCGCGAGGTGTTCGGCACCGATGCCACCACCTTTGGCCAGTTCGCGGTGGTCGACGTGGCCTGCGCCAGCCTGTGGATGGCGATCCTGCTGTTTTTGGCCAACCGCGCGCAGCAGATCGATACCCGCAACGGTGCCGACACCCGCGCCATCGACGAGATGAAGGCACGCATCAGCGCCTACGAGGCACAGAACGCGCGCATTCCCAGCATGACCGACCTGATGGTGATCGTTGGCGTGGCATTGGGTGGCGTCGGCCTGGCCCATGCCATCGCCGCGCCGTTGTCGGGCTGGTTCAAGGCCAATGTCAGCTGGGCCAGCCAGTTCAGCCTCGACAGCCAGTTCGTCTGGGTGATCCTGCTGTCCACGGCGATGGGCCTGGGCCTGAGCTTCACCCGTGCGCGCCGGCTGGAAGCCGCAGGCGCTTCGCGGCTGGGCACGGTGTTCCTGTACTTCCTGATCGCCTGCATCGGCATGCAGATGAACCTGCTGTCGCTGCTGGATCGGCCGTGGCTGTTCCTGCTTGGCGCGATCTGGATGGCCACGCACGTGCTGGTGCTGTGGGGGGTAGCCAAGCTGCTGCGCGCGCCGCTGTTCTTCTTCGCGATCGGTTCGCAGGGCAACATCGGCGCGGCCGCCTCGGCCCCCGTGGTGGCCGCAGCCTTCCATCCGACGCTGGCGCCGGTGGGCGTGCTGCTGGGTACGGTGGGCTATGCCACCGGCACCGGGCTGGCGTATGTCACCGGCCTGATCCTGAAGTGGATGGCCGGCGCCTGAGTCCTGGCCGGACGATCCTGTTGCGGGTTCGCGGCGTGCGCCGCGAACCCGCTCTGCCCGTGTAGAGCCGAGCCCGCGCTCGGCTTTCTTTTGCCTGCTGAAAGGCAGGCCTGGCCCTCAGCAGCAGCGCCCGCCGTTGCGCCCGCCGTAACGCGCTTCCTGGCGCTCGCGGAAGAACGTCTTGTAATCCATCGGCTCCTGGTCCGGGTGCTTATCCAGCATGTGCCGGACGTAATTGTCGTAATCAGGAATGCCACAGCACAGTCGTGCGGTCTGCACCAGGCGCCGCCAGATGCGGCGGTGCGCCTGGTACTGGCCGGCGGGAACCAGTTGCGTGCTCATCACAGATCCACCATTTCATGCGGCTTCAGCGCCACGTACGGGGTCTCGCGGTCGCTGCGCTGCGGGTTGCGGCGTGCCGCCAGGATGGTCTTGATCGAATACACCAGCACCGCGCCGACCACCAGCAGGAACAGCGCGGTCAGGCCGGTGTTGACGTAGGCGTTGACCACGATCTGCTTCATCTGCGCCACCGACTTGGCCGGTGCAGTGATCGTATCGCTGGCGAGCGCGGCCTGGAACTTGTGTGCCTGCGCCAGGAAACCCTGCGCCGGGTTGCTGTCGAAGATCTTGATGAAGCCGGCGTAGGTGGTGCAGATCAGCAGCCACACCGCCGGTACCGCAGTGACCCACGCATAGCGGTCACGCTTCATCTTGAACAGCACCACCGTGCCCAGCATCAGCGCGATGCCAGCCAGCATCTGGTTGGAGATGCCGAACAGCGGCCACAGCGTCTGGATGCCGCCGAACGGATCGACCACGCCGGTGTAGAGCAGGTAGCCCCACAGCGCCACGCAGCCGGCGGTACCGATGATGTTGGCGGTCCACGACTCGGTCTTCTTCAGGGCCGGCACGAAGTTGCCCAGCAGGTCCTGCAGCATGAAGCGCCCGGCGCGGGTACCGGCGTCCACCGCGGTCAGGATGAACAAGGCTTCGAACAGGATCGCGAAGTGGTACCAGAACGCCATCATCGCGTCGCTGCCACTGGGAATCGCTTCGTGCAGGATCTGCGCGATGCCTACCGCCAGCGTCGGTGCACCACCGGCGCGGTGCAGGATGGTCGGTTCACCAATGGCGGCCGCGGTCGCGGTCAACTGCTCGGGGGTAATGGTGAAGCCCCAGGTGTTGGTGATGTAGTGCGCCGCCGAGGCTGCATCGGCACCGATCACGGCGGCCGGGCTGTTCATCGCGAAGTAGATGCCCGGATCGATGATCGAGGCCGCCACCAGCGCCATCACCGCCACGAACGATTCCATCAGCATGCCGCCGTAGCCGATGTAGCGCATGTGCGCTTCATTGGCCAGCAGCTTCGGCGTGGTGCCGGAGGAGATCAGTGCGTGGAAACCGGAGACCGCACCGCAGGCGATGGTAATGAACAGGAAGGGGAACATGCCGCCCTTCCACACCGGGCCATCACCGCTGGCGGCGAACTGGGTCAGCGCCGGCATCTTCAGTTCCGGCATCACCACCAGGATGCCGATGGCCAGCGCGATGATGGTGCCGATCTTGAGGAAGGTCGACAGGTAGTCGCGCGGGGCCAGCAGCAGCCACACCGGCAGCACCGAGGCGACGAAGCCGTAGCCGATCAGCATCCAGGTGATCTGGGTGCCGGTGAAGGTGAACGCCGGCCCCCACACCGGGTCGGCGGCGACCTTGCCGCCGTACCAGATCGCGGCCAGCAGCAGGATCAGGCCAACCACCGAAATCTCGCCGATCCTGCCGGGGCGGATGTAGCGCATGTACACGCCCATCAGGATCGCGATGGGCATCGTCGCGATCACCGTGAACATGCCCCACGGGCTTTCGGCCAGCGCCTTGACCACCACCATCGCCAGCACCGCCAGGATGATGATCATGATCAGGAACGCACCGAACAGGGCGATGGTGCCGGGTACCTGGCCCATCTCCTCGCGCACCAGGTCACCCAGCGAGCGGCCGTTGCGACGGCTGGACAGGAACAGCACCATGAAGTCCTGCACTGCGCCGGCCAGCACCACGCCCACCACCAGCCACAGCAGGCCGGGCAGGTAGCCCATCTGCGCGGCCAGCACCGGGCCGACCAGCGGGCCGGCGCCGGCAATGGCGGCGAAGTGGTGGCCGAACAGCACGTGCTTGTTGGTCGGCACGTAGTCGAGGCCATCGTTGTTGATCACCGCCGGGGTGGCCCGGGTCGGATCCAGCTGCATCACCTTGTTGGCGATGAACAGGCTGTAGAAGCGGTAGGCGACCAGGTACAGCGAGACCGCGGCCACCACGATCCACAGTGCGTTGATGTGCTCGCCGCGGCGCAGGGCGACGGTGCCCAGACAGAATGCGCCGAGCAGGGCGAGTGCCGCCCAGCCCAGTTTGGAAAACCCTTTCATGAGGTGCTCTCTCCCGGAAAGACAGTCAAAGAGTCCTGCTTGCCCACGACAGGGTCAATTGGCACAGGACGAATCGGCGGTAGTACTTTGGTCGTACGACGGTGGCGCTGACGTGCAGCCAACATCAGGGATGGAACAATTGGTTGCGGTGCCATCCATTGGCGTACGGCCATGTGGCGTCCATCTTCAGGGGCATCCATCCCACAGGAGTCGCCATGAGCCTTCCCGAACCGGTCCGCGTGCTGCGCACCATCCGTGGCATGCCCACCTCCGACGGTGCCGGCGTGCGCCTGACCCGCGTCATCGGCGGCCCGACGCTGCCGGACCTGGACCCGTTCCTGCTGCTCGATGAATTCGGCACCGACCGGGCCGAGGACTACATCGCCGGCTTCCCGGAACACCCGCACCGCGGTTTCGAGACCGTCACCTACATGCTCGACGGACGCATGCGGCATCGCGACAACCATGGCAACGAAGGCCTGTTGACCCCGGGCAGCGTGCAGTGGATGACCGCTGGCCGCGGCCTGGTGCACTCGGAGATGCCCGAGCAGGAAAGCGGGCAGATGCGTGGATTCCAGCTGTGGGTGAACCTGCCGGCGAAGGAGAAGATGACCGAGCCGAAGTACCAGGAGTTCGCGCCCGAGCGCATTCCCGTGGTGCAGCCGGCAGCCGGCGTGGAAGTGAAGGTGATCGCCGGCTCGGTCGACGGCACCCGCGGCCCGATCGTGCAGCCGGCCACCGAGCCGCTGTATCTCGACATCACGTTGGCGCCCGACCGGGCCTGGACTTACACGCTGCCGGAAGGCCACAACGCCTTTGCCTATGTATTTGAAGGCGGACTGACGGTGGGTGAACAGGACGCCGCCCGTGATGTTGCGCGCCAGGAGCTGGCGGTGCTGGGCGGCGGCGAACAGCTGCATGTTTCGGCTGGCAGCGAAGGCGCGCGGCTGATCCTGGTGGCCGGCCGTCCGTTGCGCGAGCCGGTGATGCGGCACGGCCCGTTCGTGATGAACACGCGGCAGGAACTGATGCAGGCCTTCGTCGATTTCCAGGAAGGCAGGTTCTGAGGTAGTGCCGGCCGCCGGCCGGCACCTGCTTTTGATCAGGACCGAAGGGTTTGCCGGCCGGCGGCCGGCACTACCTGCCGATCGAGGTGCATTGCGGGGATGCTGCCAGGCAGTCATCCCCGTCACCTTCAGCGCCCGGCGGCCACGGCCGAAGGGGTCAGGCTCATGCCCTGCGCCAGCTGCTGCAGTGAGCTCAGCTCCTGCGCGCTGTCCGGATACAGCGCAATCTGCGCGTAACGCCCTTTGTCGATCTTGACCACGCTGATGCGCCGTTCGGCGTAACCCGGCGGTTGCTGGCCGCCCAGGTCGGGCTGGTACCAGTACAGCGATTCACCGCCGAAGCTGCCTTTTTCCTGGCGCAGCGAGCGGCTCAGCGGAATGGCGGGGTCACGCGCGCTGAGCATCAGGCTCAGTACTTCGCGGCCATCAGGGGTGCTGGCGCGGCAGACCAGGAAATCGGCCTGCACCTGCTGCTGCCACTGCAGGCCACTGCTGGCTGGCAGCGAAGGACATTCGGACGGCGCCTGCGCGGCGGCCTGGGCCGCAGCGAACAGCAGGCTCGACAACATGACAGGCACGAACTTCATGCATCCCCCAAGGTGATGAGTTGTTTGGCTCCGCCAGCAGGGCCGGCGGCCATGGCATCCCATCCCCGGATGCCGCCCCATCCGGCATGTGCACGGACGGTCAACTCAACCTTAACGGAACGTGAGCAATCGCACAATTCGCGGTTACAGAAGTAACCATTGCGGCCGAGGGTCGGCCGCAATGGGAGTCGCGAGGATCAGCGGTCGCTGCCGATCCACTTGTAGATCAGGCCGCCGATCGCGCCGCCCAGCAGGGGAGCGACCCAGAACAGCCACAGCTGGCTGACTGCTCCGCTGCCGGCAAAGAAGGCCACGGCGGTGGAGCGGGCCGGGTTAACCGAGGTGTTGGTGACCGGAATGCTGATCAGGTGGATCAGGGTCAGCGACAGGCCGATCGCCAGCGGGGCGAAACCGGCCGGTGCCTTGCCGTGGGTGGAACCCATGATCACGATCAGGAACACCGCCGTCAGCACCACTTCGCACAGGAAGGCGGCTGCCACGCTGTAGCCGCCGGGCGACAGCGCGCCATAGCCATTGCTGGCGAACGCACCCGCCTGGCTGCCATCGATGGCGAAGCCAGTGGCGCCGGAGGCGATCTGCAGCAGGATGAAGCCGGCCAGCAGGCCGCCGGCAACCTGGGCGATGATGTAGGGCACCAGATCCCTGGTCGGGAAACGACCACCGGCCCACAGCCCGACGCTGACTGCCGGGTTGAAGTGCGCGCCGGAGATATGGCCGAACGCATAGGCGCCGGTCACCACGGTCAGGCCGAAGGCCAGCGCCACGCCGAGGAAACCGATACCCAGCGGATTGCCGTCGCCACCGAACTTGGCGGCCAGCACCGCACTGCCACAGCCACCCAGAACCAGCCAGAACGTGCCGAGGAACTCCGCGGACAAGCGTTTACCCATGCTCATGTGTTGCACTCCTTTGACGGTCGAAAGTGTGATTTATGTCACATTTCAATGATCAGCGGGTGACTGTAGCGTCAACGCCGGGTGCAGGGATACACCTTCAGATGTGTGCAACACGCGATGTTCAGTACTGCGGAAGTGGGATGAATTCCTTGTCGTCGCCCGGAATGGTGCCGAAGCGGCCGGCTTCCCAGTCGTGCTTGGCCTGCTCGATGCGCTCCTTCGAGCTCGACACGAAGTTCCACCACAGGTGGCGCGGGCCATCCAGCGGCTCGCCACCGAACAGCATCGCCTTCACCGGCGTCTTCGCGCGCAGGCGGCCTCGTGCACCGGCTTCGGGGATCACCAGGTGCTGCGCGGGAATATCCACGCCATCCAGCTGCGCGTCGCCCTCGAGGATGTACAACGCGCGCTCGCGGTGGCCGTCGTCGATATCGATTTCCGCATCGGGGTCGAGATCGATTGCCACGTTGAGGGTGTCGGCGAACACCTTCACCGGCGATTCCTCGCCGTACGCACGGCCGGCGATCACCCGCAGCCACGCGCCGTTGCGACGCTGCTCGGGCAGGGTGGCAGCGGCATGGTGGTAGAACGCCGGCTCGATCTCTTCATGCGACTTCGGCAGCGCGACCCAGGTCTGCATGCCGTGGATCGGGTTGTCGTGATCGCGGTCCGGCTGCGGCGTGCGCTCGGAATGGGCGATACCGCGGCCGGCGGTCATCCAGTTGACGTCACCGGGACGGATCACCTGATCCGAACCCAGCGTGTCGCGGTGGCCGATCGCGCCCGACCACAGGTAGGTGACGGTGGCCAGGCCGATATGCGGATGCGGGCGCACGTCGATGGCGGTGCCGGGGTGCATGAGTGCCGGGCCCATCTGGTCGACGAACACGAACGAGCCGATGCTGCGCGCCTGCAGGGTGGGGACGGCGCGACGGACTTCCAGGCCGCCGATGTCGTGCACGCGCGGGGCGATGATGGTGGTCATGCGGGCGTTCTCGCTGGCAGGGATCAGGTGATGAGCATCGCATGCAGCTGTGACGGGCACATGCCCCGTATGGGTAACAGGGTGTTCCAGCCAACGGCGCAGCCCCTCGTGGCTGGTTGCTTGGTCGCGTAAAGCAAAAGCCGCGCTTGGCCGGGCGGGTGGGTGGCGCAGGACACGCCGTAAACCCCGCTCCGCGGTCCGGCCCAGCCGCCGGCGGCTGGGCGTTCGGGCGCTTGCAAAGCAGTGCTTCGCAAGCAAAGCGCCCTCACCCATGGGGGCTCGATGGCGCCATCCATGGCGCCAACGGTCCTGCGCAACCCACCCGCCCGGCCCCTGACAGTTTCCGTGTGCGTCCAGCCACGGAGAAGAAAAAAGAAAATCAAAATCAAACGCGGGTCGCTTCGCTCCTGGTGTCGACCAAGGTCGACACCCACCAGTTCGTAATGATCCGTGCCGAACAAGGTCGACACCTACAGCCATCGCAGTTCACCCACCGTCACCGGGAAACTGTCAGGGGTGGGGCGATGTCGGGTTGCGGGGTGTCCGCGGCATGGATGCCGCGGCCAAGCCCCCAAGGACGGGTTTACGGCGTCCCCGCAACCCGACACCGCCCCGCCCAACAAACAGAAAAGCCAGAGCCGCTTTGGCTCTGGCTTCTGCTGTGGAACTTGACGTTGCCTCTGCGGGTGCCGGGCCGCAGGCCCGGCCGATGAACTCAGACCACCGGTTCGCGCAGGACGGGGTTGTCCCAGCCGGGGCGCGGCGCGAAACGGTCGCCATGGCGCTGTTGCAGCGCCTTCAACCGTTCGACGATCGCATCGGCACCGACCGCACGGATGTGCTGGATCGGACCGCCGCGGAACGGTGCGAAACCGGTGCCGAAGATCACGCCGGCATCCAGCAGGTCCGCGTCGGCCACCACGCCCTCGTGAAGGCAGGCCACCGCCTCGTTCAACAGCGGCAGGATCAGGCGGTCCTCCAGATCGGCCGGGGCCTGGTAGTCGCTGGCCACGTCCGGCTTCTTCGGCTTGCCGTTCTCCCAGGTGTAGATGCCCTGGCCATCCTTCTTGCCGCGCTTGTCCGGTTCCACCGTCTGCAGTGCGGCCGGGATCTGCAGGCCCAGGAACGGCGCCAGTTCGCGGCCGACGCCGGCGGCCACGTCCAGGCCCACGGTATCGATCAGTTCGATCGGGCCCATCGGCATGCCGAACTTCACCGCGGCCTTGTCGATCACCGGGCCCGGAATGCCCTCGGCATACGCGGTGGCCGCTTCCAGCATGTACGGGAACAGCACGCGGTTGACCAGGAAGCCCGGGCTGCCGGCTACCGGCACCGGGAACTTGCCCAGCGCCTTGCAGAACGCGGCCAGGCGGCGCTCGGTCTCCGGCGCCATGCCGTCGTGATGGATGATCTCCACCAACGGCATCTGCGCTACCGGGTTGAAGTAGTGCAGGCCCGCGAACTGCGCAGGGCGCTGGATGTGGTCGCGCAGTTCCACCAGCGGAATCGACGAGGTGTTGGTGGTCAGCAGGGCGTCCTGCTTCATCTTCGGCTCAAGCGTCTGGTACAGCGCACGCTTGGCTTCGGGGTTCTCGATGATTGCCTCGATCACCAGGTCGGCCTCGGCCACGCCGTTGCCTTCCAGGTCGGCACTCAGGCGCGCGGCCACGGCCGGGCGCTTGCTCTCGTCGCGCACCTTCTTGGCGAACAGCGCCTGCGCGCGTTCCATGGCCGGGTCGATGAAGCGCTGCTCGCGGTCCTGCAGGGTCACCTCGAAGCCCTTGTAGGCGGCCCACGCGGCGATGTCGCCGCCCATCACGCCGGCGCCGACCACGTGCACGTGGCGGATGCCGGAATCACCGCCACCGAGGCCCTTCAGGCGTTCGGTCAGGAAGAAGATACGGATCAGGTTGCGCGCGGTCGGAGTACTGGCCAGCTTCACCACGGCACGCCGCTCGGCGTCCAGGCGGGCCTGGATCGGCTTGCCGCCACTGCGCTGCCAGGTGCTGATCAGCGCGTACGGCGCCGGGTACTGGTCCTTCTTCGCCTTGCGGGCGACCTGCTTGACCATCTGTGGTGCCAGCAGCGTGCGTGCCAGCCAGGTGTTGGTGGCCCAGGCCGTGGCGCGCTGCTTGAACGGGCGGGTGGTGCCGGACAGCGCCAGTGCAACGGCCGTGTCGAGCACCACCGCCGGTGCCACCACCTTGTCGACCAGGCCGATGCCACGCGCGGCCGAGGCCGACAGGGTGCGGCCGGTCAGCATCATGTCCATCGCTGCCGGGGCGCCCACCAGGTGCGGCAGGCGGGCGCTGCCACCCCACCCCGGGAAGATGCCCAGCTGGGTTTCCGGCAGGCCGATGCGGGTGCTGCTGTCATTGGAGGCCACGCGATAGCGGCAGGCCAGGGCAAGCTCGGTGCCACCGCCCAGGCAGTGGCCGTGGATGGCCGCCACGGTCGGGCAGGGCAGCTCGGCCAGCTTCTGGTAGGTGGCCTGGCCACGCCGGATCGCGTCGTTGACGGTGCCGCGACGGTCGAATTCCTGGAACTCCTTCAGGTCGGCACCGGCAATGAAGCCGGCCTTCTTCAGCGACTGGATGACTACGCCCTTGGGCGGGTCCAGGGCAATGCGCTCAAGCAGGTCGCCCAGTTCCAGCAGCACGTCCTGCGACATCGCATTGACGCTGCTGTCCTGGCGATCCAGGGAGAGAACCACCACGCCGTCGTCGCGGATCTCGGGGTGCCAGTGGCTGAAGCGGAGACCATCGAAGCCTGAGAGCATGGACGTTCCATCCGGTTGTGTATGGAGAAGCGGCTATGATCCAGAGGTTGTTTCCCCCGCGTCAAATCCCAATAGCAGGGGAGTGGCGCCCCCGGATCCATGGCCGTGGATCGGGACGCTAACCGAATGGTGGTTAAAAGCTGGTGCGGCGCCAGGTGATCGGCGACTGAACTTTTCCCGGGATTGGCAGTCTCATTGCCCGACGTCGGTTGGGCTGACAGGAGTGCGGCCCCTCATGGCCGATGTTGATACACCTCAGGAGCTGGATCTGGAGCTGGTCCGGCGCGTGCAGCACGGCGAGAGTGCCGCGTTCGATGTCCTGGTGCGCAAGTACCAGCATCGGGTCGTGGCCCTGGTCGGTCGCTACATCGCCGACTGGAGCGAATGTCAGGACGTCGCCCAGGACACTTTCATCCGTGCCTACCGCGCGATCGGGAGTTTCCGTGGCGATGCCCAGTTCTCAACCTGGTTGCATCGAATCGCCGTGAATACCGCCAAAAACTACCTGGCTTCACACAATCGTCGTCCGCCGACCGATGACATCGACATCGGTGACGCCGAGCAGTTCGACAGCGGTACCCGCCTGCGGGACACCGACACGCCCGAGCGCGAGTTGATGCGCCAGGAGCTGGAACAGACGGTCATGAAGGCCGTCAACGCGCTGCCGGAGGAACTCCGGTCGGCGATCACCCTGCGCGAGGTGGAAGGCCTGAGCTACGAGGATATCGCGCAGAAGATGGGGTGCCCGATCGGCACCGTGCGTTCCCGGATCTTCCGGGCGCGCGAGGCGATCGACACCGAACTCCGGCCGCTGTTGGACATCGGCAGCGCCACCCGTGAGAAGAGCCGCGTATGACCAGTAATCCGTTCAACGAATCGCAGAACCATCAATCGCCCGCCGGGCAGCGCCTGGACCAGCGCCATCGCGAGCAGCTGTCGGCCCTGGTCGATGGCGAGCTGGGTGCCGATGAAGCGCGCTTCCTGCTGCGCCGGATGGAACACGACCCCGAACTGGCCGGCTGCCAGGAGCGCTGGCAGCTGCTGGGCGACGTGATGCGCGGGCAGGCCCCGGCGTTGGCACCGGCCGGCTTCAGTGCCGCCGTTGCGGCCGCCATTGCGGCAGAGCCGACGCCGCAGGCCGAGCCGCGTCGCCAGGTGCGTCGCAGTGGCTGGCGCGCCTGGGGCGGCGGTGCTGCGCTGGCCGCATCTGTGGCCGCGGTCGCCCTGTTCATCGGCGGCGAGAAATTGAAGGAGGCGACGCCGGGTGAACCGCAGGCGCCGCAGGTGATCGCCAGCCAGGCGGAACTGGCACCGGCCGCGCCGACCCCAGTCACCGAGGCTTCGGTGGACACGGCCGCAGTGGCCGTGGCTGCTGCGCCGGCCGTAGCGATGGCCGCGGCGGGCCGCCGCCAGGACGCCCGCCGTGCCAGCGCTACGCGCAGCCAGCAGGCCGCGCGTGCCGCCCAGCGCGACGACACTTCGCAGCGCGCCATCGCCGCCGTGCAGGCACCGTTGACCCCGACCGTGCCGGCCAACGCCAACCGCAACCTGCCGTTCGGCGAGGTCAGCGGGCTGCAGGCCCGGCCATGGCCGCGCTCCAGCCTGGCGCCCGCCGCTGGCGGCGCGCTCAATGCCAGCTTCCCGGCCCACGCCGGTAGTGCCGCGTTCTATCCGTTCGAGCCGCGCCTGCAGGATGACCTGCCGGTGCCGCCGCGCCCGCGCGACTGAGCCGGGCGCCTTCACGCCCCGCCGTCGGCGGGGCCCGTATTCCTCTTTCCACCCGACCCGGAGGTTGCCGTCCGATGACTCCCCGACTCCGCACGCAGGCCATTGGCCTGCTGGCCCTGACCCTTCCCCTGGTGGCCTGCGCACAGGCGCCGGCGCCCGTCGCGCAGACCCAGCCCGTGCCAGCCGCGGCCGCGCGGGCACCGGCGCAGCCGCTGGTCAGTGGCCTGCCCGACTTCACCAACCTGGTCGAACAGGTCGGCCCGGGCGTGGTCAACGTCGACACCACCATCGTCCGCAACAACCGCCAGGCCGCGCGCGGCCCGATGGGCGACGATGACATGCCGGAGTTCTTCCGCCGCTTCTTTGGTCCCGACTTCCCGATGCCGGGGCAGGGGCCGGGTGGGCCAGACGGTGGCCCCAGCATCAAGGGCCGTGGCATGGGTTCGGGCTTCATCATCTCGCCCGATGGCTATGTGCTGACCAACTACCACGTGGTGGCCGACGCCAGTGACGTGAAGGTCAAGCTGGGCGACAGCCGTGAGTTCACCGCCAAGGTGGTGGGCAGCGACCAGCAGTACGACGTCGCCCTGCTGAAGATCGACGGGAAGAACCTGCCAACCGTGCGCGTGGGTGACTCCAACAGCCTGAAGCCGGGGCAGTGGGTTGTCGCGATCGGCTCGCCGTTCGGCCTCGACCATTCTGTCACCGCCGGCGTGGTCAGCGCCGTCGGCCGCAGTACGGGCGGCCCCGACCAGCGCTATGTGCCGTTCATCCAGACCGACGTGGCGATCAACCAGGGCAATTCCGGTGGCCCTCTTCTGAACACCCGCGGCGAAGTGGTCGGCATCAACTCGCAGATCTTCTCCGCGTCCGGCGGCTACATGGGCATCAGCTTCGCGATCCCGATCGACCTTGCGATGAGCGCGGTGGAGCAGATCAAGAAGAGCGGCAAGGTCACCCGCGGCCAGCTCGGCGCGGTCGTGGAGCCGATCGATTCGCTGAAGGCGCAGGGCCTGGGCCTGCCGGACAGCCGTGGCGCCCTGGTCAACCAGATCGTGGCCGGCAGTGCGGCCGCCAAGGCCGGCGTGCAGGTGGGCGACGTCATCCGCTCGGTCAACGGCAGCCCGGTCAACAGCTGGTCCGACCTGCCGCCGCTGATCGGTGCGATGGCGCCGGGCAGCAAGGTGAACCTGGTGGTGTACCGCGACGGCAAGCCGCATGACCTCAGTGCCACGTTGACCGCCCTGAGTGAAGACGGGCAGGCCAGTGCCCGCGGGCCGTCGGCCGGCGGTGCCGAGGCGGCGCCGCAGACCGGGGCCAATGCCCTGCTGGGGCTGGACGTGAGCGACCTGAGCGCGGCTCAGCGCAAGCAGTTCGGGCTCAACGGCAACGAAGGCGTGCGCATCACCGGGGTCAAGGGCCAGGCGGCGCGTGATGCTGGCCTGTCGCCGGGCATGGTGATCCTGCAGGTCGGCCGCGTCGCGGTCGGCAGTGTGGATGCCCTGAACCGGGCGCTGTCCAGCTTCAAGAAGGACGACGTGGTCATGCTGCTGGTCCGCACGGCCAACGGCAACAGCGCCTTCGTGGCGGTCAAGGCCGGCCAGTAGGGCCTGCCGGGGCCGCTCCGGCGGCCCCTGGGCCTCCCCCGAAGCCCCGCCCCGGCGGGGCTTCGGTCGTTCCGGGCCGGTGCCCGGCAGCCGGTTTTCGCGGCCGGGCGCTGGGCGTGCGATAATCGACCGTTACCCTGACGACGCCGCGCGCCGCCGCCACCTATGTCTTCTGATTCGATGCGGAACATCCGCAACTTCTCCATCATCGCCCATGTCGACCACGGCAAGTCCACGCTGGCCGACCGCATCATCCAGCTCTGCGGTGGCCTGCAGGCCCGCGAGATGGAAGCGCAGGTGCTCGATTCCAATCCGATCGAGCGCGAGCGTGGCATCACGATCAAGGCGCAGTCGGTGTCACTGCCGTACCTGGCCAAGGACGGGCAGACCTACCACCTGAACTTCATCGACACCCCCGGCCACGTCGACTTCTCCTATGAAGTCAGCCGCTCGCTGGCCGCCTGCGAAGGCGCGCTGCTGGTGGTCGATGCGGCGCAGGGCGTGGAAGCCCAGTCGGTGGCCAACTGCTACACCGCCGTGGAGCAGGGCCTGGAAGTGGTGCCGGTGATCAACAAGATCGACCTGCCCACCGCCGACATCGAGCGCGCCAAGGCCGAGATCGAGGCCGTGATCGGCATCGATGCCTCCGACGCCGTGCCGGTCAGTGCCAAGACCGGCCTCAACGTGCAGGACGTGCTGGAAGCGATCGTGCACCGCATTCCGCCGCCGGCGCCGCGCGACACCGACAAGCTGCAGGCGCTGATCATCGACTCGTGGTTCGACAACTACCTCGGCGTGGTGTCGCTGGTGCGCGTGATGCAGGGCGAGATCAAGGCCGGTGACAAGCTGCAGGTGATGTCGACCGGCCGCAACCACCAGGTCGACAACGTCGGCGTGTTCACGCCGAAGCGCAAGGTGCTGCCGGCGCTGCGTGCCGGTGAAGTGGGCTGGGTCACCGCCAGCATCAAGGACGTGCATGGCGCGCCGGTCGGCGACACCCTCACCCTGGCCGGTGATCCGGCGCCGAAGCCGCTGCCGGGCTTCCAGGAAATGCAGCCGCGCGTGTTCGCCGGCCTGTTCCCGGTCGATGCCGAAGACTACCCGGACCTGCGCGAAGCGCTGGACAAGCTGCGCCTGAACGATGCCGCGCTGCGTTTCGAGCCGGAAAGCTCCGAAGCGATGGGCTTCGGCTTCCGCTGCGGCTTCCTGGGCATGCTGCACATGGAAATCGTGCAGGAGCGCCTGGAGCGCGAATACAACCTGGACCTGATCAGCACCGCGCCGACGGTGGTGTATGAGGTCCTGAAGACCGATGGCTCGATCATCAACATGGACAACCCGGCCAAGCTGCCGGCGGTGAACCAGGTCGAGGAAATCCGCGAACCGATCATCCGCGCCAACGTGCTCACCCCCGAGGAGTACATCGGCAACATCATCAAGCTGTGCGAAGAAAAGCGCGGCAGCCAGATCGGCATCAACTACCTGGGCAGCCAGGTGCAGATCAGCTACGAGCTGCCGATGGCCGAGGTGGTGCTGGACTTCTTCGACAAGCTGAAGTCGGTCAGCCGCGGCTACGCCTCGCTCGATTACCACTTCGTGCGCTTCGACGCAGGCCCGTTCGTGCGCGTGGACGTGCTGATCAACGGTGACAAGGTCGATGCGCTGTCGTTGATCGTGCACCGCAGCCACGCTGACCGACGTGGCCGCGAGCTGTGCGAGAAGATGAAGGACCTGATCCCGCGCCAGATGTTCGACGTGGCCATCCAGGCCGCCGTCGGCTCGCAGATCATCGCCCGCACCACGGTCAAGGCCATGCGCAAGAACGTGCTGGCCAAGTGCTATGGTGGCGACGTTTCGCGCAAGAAGAAGCTTCTGGAAAAGCAGAAGGAAGGCAAGAAGCGCATGAAGCAGGTCGGACGCGTGGAGATTCCGCAGGAAGCGTTCCTGGCCGTCCTGCAGATGGACAACAAGTAAGGCCCGCACCGGCCCTGCGGGGCCGGTCGTCTGGTGACGTTGCAAAGGACCCTGAATGAAACTGTTTGAGATCCTCCTGGTCGTGCTGACCCTGGCCTCGGGCCTGATCCTGCTCGCGGACAAGCTGTACCTCGCCAAGCGTCGCGCCCAACGCGCGGGCCTGCTCGACTCCGAGCCGGTGCTGGTGGATTACTCGCGTGCGTTCTTCCCGGTGCTGGCGATCGTGCTGATCGTGCGCAGTTTCATCGCCGAGCCGTACAAGATCCCGTCCAGCTCGATGATGCCGAACCTGCTGATCGGCGACTTCATCCTGGTCAACAAGTTCTCCTACGGCCTGCGCCTGCCGATCAGCAACACCAAGATCGTGCCGTTTGGCGAGCCGTCGCGCGGCGACGTGGTGGTGTTCCACTTCCCCGGCCACAGCGACAACGATCCGGCCAAGGGTGAGAACTTCATCAAGCGCGTCATCGGCGTGCCGGGCGACACCGTGGTCTTCGAAGGCGACGGCGTGATCCTCAACGGCGAACCGCTGAAGTACGACAACAAGGGCATCTATGCAGGCCACAAGGGCCAGGGCGAGGGTGCCAACCTGCTGGTCGAACACCTGCCGGGTCGTACCCACACCGTGCTGGAGACCGACTATCCGCGTGGCCAGGGCCAGTGGACCGTGCCGGCCGGCAAGTACCTTGTCATGGGCGACAACCGTGACAACAGCGACGATGGCCGTTTCTGGGGCCTGCTGCCGGAAGAAAACCTGCGCGGCAAGGCCTTCCTGATCTGGCTGAACTGCCAGGGCTGGTTCTGCAAGGATGGCTTCGAGCCGTCGCGGATCGGCTCGAGCATCAACTGATCGGGCATCAACCGAGTATTTTCACATCCAACGCGTATCTGGGGAGAACGCAATGAAGACGATGAACACGCAGCGTGGCATGACCCTGACCTCGTTCCTGGCGGTCCTGATCGTGGTCGGTTTCTTCCTTTACATCGGCATGAAGCTGTTCCCGATGTACCAGGAGTATTACGCGGTGCGCTCGGCGATGAAGAGCCTGGCCAACGAGCCGGGTGTGGGCAGCATGGAACCGGCCCGGATCCAGGATCTGTTCTTCAAGCGGCTGTACATCAACTACTCGGAAAACGTGAAGCCGGCCAACGTGAAGTTCGACCGCCGCGACAATGGCTGGACCCTCAAGGTCAACTACGAAGTGCGCCGTCCGCTGGTCGGCAACCTGGACGTGGTTGGCAAATTCGATTCATCCCAGGACCTGACCCGAAGCGGTGCCGAATAAACCTTTCCAACGTGGTGACCTGATCGGTCATCCCTTCCGCGACCCGGCGCTGCTGAAGCAGGCGCTGACGCATCGCAGTGCCGGTGCGCCACACAACGAGCGCCTGGAGTTCCTGGGCGACAGCATCGTCAACATGATGGCGGCCGAGGCGTTATACCAGCGCTGGCCCAAGGCTGACGAAGGCGCGATGACCCGTGCCCGCGCCGAGCTGGTGCGTGAAGGCGCGCTGGCGGTGATCGGGCGCACCCTGGAACTGGGCGATCGACTGATCCTGGGTCCGGGCGAAATGAAGTCCGGCGGCCACCGTCGTGATTCGATCCTGGCCGACGCGGTGGAAGCCGTGGTGGCTGCGATCTACCTGGATGCCGGCTTCGAGGCCTGCCGGGCGGTGGTACTGCCCTGGTTCAGCGCTTCGATCGAGGCACTGCCGGCCTCCGGCCGGCCCGAGAAGGACCCCAAGACCCGCCTGCAGGAATGGCTGCAGGCCCGACAGAAGGCGTTGCCGCAGTATGAACTGGTGTCAGAATCCGGTGACGACCACGCCAAGCACTTCCGGGTACGCTGCAACGTAGCCGACCCGGCCGCCAGCACCGAGGGCGAAGGCGCCTCGCGGCGGCTTGCCGAACAACAGGCGGCTGCGGCCGTCCTAGAACAACTGGATTCCAAGTGAGCGAACAAACTCCCCATCATTGCGGCAGCGTGGCCGTCATCGGCCGCCCGAACGTGGGCAAGTCGACCCTGACCAATGCCCTGGTCGGCGCCAAGGTCAGCATCGTCTCCAACCGTCCGCAGACCACGCGCCATCGCCTGCTGGGCATCGCCACCTATCCGGAAGGCCAGCTGGTCCTGGTCGACACCCCCGGCCTGCACAAGGTGCAGAAGCGGGCGATGAACCGGGTGATGAACCGCGCCGCGCGTGGCTCGCTGGAAGGCGTCGATGCCGGCCTGCTGGTGATCGAAGCCGGTCGCTGGGATGAAGAGGACAGCCTGGCGTTCAACGTGCTGCGCGACGCCGGCATCCCGGTGGTGCTGGTGGTCAACAAGATCGATCGCCTGAAGGAAAAGGGCGCGCTGCTGCCGTTCCTGCAGCAGGTGACCGAAGGTCGTGATTTCGCCGCCGTGCACCCGATCTCGGCGCAGAAGCGCAACGGCCTGGAAGCGCTGGTGCGCGACGTGCTGAAGCTGCTGCCGGAAGCCCCGCCGATGTTCGGCGAGGACGAGATCACCGATCGCAGCCAGCGTTTCCTGGCCGGTGAACTGGTGCGCGAGCAGTTGATGCGCCAGCTCGGCGAGGAACTGCCGTACGCAACCACCGTCGAGATCGAGCGCTTCACCGAGGATGGCAACCTGCTGCGCATCGGTGCGGTGATCTGGGTCGAGCGCGAGGGGCAGAAGGCCATCGTGATCGGCAAGGGCGGCGCCCGCCTGAAGGAGATCGGCGCCAAGTCCCGCCTGCAGATGGAGCGTCTGTTCGGGGCCAAGGTGTTCCTGGAAACCTGGGTGCGCGTGCGTGAAGGCTGGTCCGACGACGAGGCCGCGCTGAAGGCCTTCGGCTACGAATAAGCCGCGACGGTCGCTTCGATGATGATCGAGGACGACACCGGCTTCGTGCTGCACGCACGGGCCTACCGCGAGACCAGCCTGCTGGTCGAAGTGTTGAGCGCGCAGCATGGCCGTATCGGCCTGCTGGCGCGTGGCGTGTCCACCGCCAAGGGCCAGGTGCTGCGCGCCGCCCTGCAGCCGTTGCAGTGGATCCGCTTCAGTGCCCAGCAGCGGGGTGAACTGGCCCGGCTGCGGGGTGCCGAGGCGCTGGATGCCGCGCCACGCCTGGTCGGCCAGGCGATGTTGGCCGGCTTCTACCTGAGTGAACTGACCCTGCGCCTGGCCCCGCGCCAGGACCCGCTGCCGGAGCTGTACCTTGCCTACGGTGAGGCACGCGCGCGGCTGGCGGTCGGTGCCGGCCTGGCCTGGACCCTGCGCCGTTTCGAGCGCGAACTGCTGTCCGCGCTGGGCCTGGGTTTCGAGCTGGACAGTGCCAGTGATGGCCAGCCGATCGACCCGGCGGCGCGCTACGAGCTGGACCCGCAGGAAGGGGCGCAGCGCCTGCTGAGCGAGCGTGGCGGGGAGCGCCGGGCGGCGGCCACTGGCTCGGCGCTGCTGGCCCTTGCGGCCGACGAAGAACCGGATGCCGCCGATCTGGCCAGCCTGCGCCTGCCGATGCGGCGGGTGCTGGCCCATCACCTGGGCGCGCGCGGGCTGAAGTCCTGGGAAATGCTCGAGCAGCTTGCGCCGCGCAGGTAGGGGGGGGCGGCAGGGCTTGCAGCCCTGCACCTGCCGAATCAACGTCAACGGCAAAAGCTGGCTATCCGTGGGTAGGCGGGGTGGGTCCGGTTGCGGGAGACGCCGTAAACCCGTCCCTGGGGGCTTGGCCGCGGCATCCATGCCGCGGACACTCCCGCAACCGGACCCACCCCGCCTTCGACAGTTTCCCGCGAGCTGTCGGGATTGCTCTTGGGGTCAGATCCGTTTTCCGCAGGAAAACGGATCTGACCCCAGATTGATTTCGATATCTGACAGAAATTCATCCACGCATGGCGTGGATCTACCCGATCGCGGAAAACTGTAAGAGGTGGGGCGGTATCGGAGGGCGGGGTGTCAGCCGCATGGATGCGGCTGCCAAGCCCCCAAGGACGGGTTTACGGCGTCCCCGCCCTCCGATACCGCACCGCCAACCCACGGAATGCATGCCGTTGCTGTTGCTGTTGCCTTGGCTTGACGCCTCTGCGGTGCAGGGCGCAGCCCTGCCCAAAAACCCTCAATGCAGCAGGGCAGCCACCGCGGCGCGGAACCCGTCCTGGGCCTGCCCGGACTCGGGTGCATGATGCAGCTGGCGCACCGCCCGGCCCAACCGTGCCGCCCCCACGAAGCCACAGCTCGCCTGCAACCGGTGCAGCTGGCTGCGCAGCTGGCGCTCGTCGTGCTGGTCCACCGCCTGCTCGACCGCGTCGCGCACACCGGGCAACTCGGCCAGGAACAGCTCGCGCAGTGCGATCAGGTGGTTGCGCTGGCCATTGAGCGCGGCCAATGCCGCAGTCTCGTCCCAGTCCTGAACGGCCAGCTCGACCGCGGCCGGGGCCTGTGCCACGAAGATTCCCGCCGGGCTGTTGACCAGCGCACGGCGCACGGCCTTCAGCAGCTGGTCGCGGCCCAGCGGCTTGACCAGGGTGTCGCTGAAACCGGCTTCGCGCAGGCGGGCGTGGATGGAGGTATCGCCGTCGGCCGTATGTGCCAGCGCCGGTGTGTCGGGATGTGAGCGGCGTAGCTCACGCAGCAGTTGCGCGCCATTGCCATCCGGCAGGTTGACGTCGATCAGCCACAGATCATGCGCGCCGGGTTCGGCACTGGCCAGGGCACTGGCCAGCGAATCTGCGGTATCCACATCCGCCGGTAACGTTTCCAACGCCGCCTTGAAAAAACCGCGGCTGATGATGTCGTCCTCGACAAGCAGGAAGCGGGGCCGTGCGGCCCGCGGGGTCATCTGCATCAGGGCTGCCTCCATGTCAGCTGGCCCAATCATCAAGCACGACGGCCACGGGCGCAAGCGGGTCCAGGCCCCGTCGGTCAGGATCTGCGACAATACGCCCCCATTTTTGCCCGCAGCCTGTTGCCACGTGGCCCGATCCCGTTCCCGCACTGACCGTACCCCATTCCAGACCGAGATCCTCGACCTCAGCCATGATGGTCGCGGTGTCGCCCGCCGTGAAGGCGAGGGCGGCAAGGTCACCTTCGTCAGCGGCGCGCTGCCCGGCGAGGTGGTGATGGCTGAACAGACTGCCCGCAGCCGCCATTTCGACGAGGCGCGCACCCTGGAGGTGTTGCAGGCCTCGCCGCAGCGGGTGACCCCCAAGTGCCTCCATTTCGGCACCTGCGCCGGCTGCGTGCTGCAGCACCTGGACGAAGACCAGCAGATCGTGGCCAAGCAGCGCGTGCTGATGGACAACCTGGAGCGGATCGGCCATGTGAAGCCGGGCACCGTGCTCGCGCCGCTGGTCGGCGAGAGCTGGGGCTACCGCCGCAAGGGCCGCTTCTCGGTGCGCCGGGTCGAAAAGAAGGACAAGACCCTGGTCGGCTTCCGTGAACAGGATCCGCGCTTCGTCGCCGACCTCAGCCAGTGCCTGACCGTGATCCCCGAGATCGGCACCAAGGTCGAGGCGCTGTCCACCTTCATCGAGTCACTCGATGGCAAGCGTGACATCCCGCAGATCGAATTCATCGCCGGTGACCAGGCCGTGGTCCTGACCGTTCGCCATCTGCAGCCGCTCAGCGATGCGGACCGCACGGCCTGGGCGGCTTTCGGCCAGCAGCATGGCTTCGTGATCTACCTGCAGTCCGGCGGCGTGGATACCGTGCAGCCGCTGGACGGGCAGGGTGTGCCGCTGTCGTTCCGTCTGGCGCCGTGGGATGTCGAGCTGGCGTTCCGCCCGCTGGACTTCATCCAGGTCAATGCCAAGCTCAACGAGAAGATGATCGCCCACGCCCTGGACCTGCTGGAACCGGGTGAGGACGAGCGTGTACTGGACCTGTTCTGCGGCCTGGGCAACTTCACCCTGCCGCTGGCGCGCCGCGTGCGCGAGGTGGTTGGCGTGGAAGGCGATGCCGGCCTGGTGGCGCGTGCGCGTGAGAACGCCGAGCGCAACGGCCTGGCCAACGCGCAGTTCTTCAGCGCCGACCTGACCCAGGACCAGCGCAGCACCCCGTGGATGCGCCAGGGCTTTGACAAGCTGCTGCTGGACCCGCCGCGCTCGGGTGCGATCGAAGTGCTGCAGCAGCTGCCGCTGAAGCAGTTCAAGCGCATTGTCTACGTCAGCTGCCACCCGGGCTCGCTGGCGCGCGATGCCGGCTATCTGGTCAACGAACAGGGCTTCACCCTGGTCAGCGCCGGTGCCATGGACATGTTCCCGCATACCGCGCACGTGGAAAGCATCGCGGTGTTCGAGAAGCGCTGACAGGTTGTCATCACCCATCGCGCATAATGGCGCGATGGGCATCGAAATCGAACGCAAATTCCTCGTCAGCAGTGATGGCTGGCGCACCGCCGCGCATCGGGTGATCCCGATGGCGCAGGGCTACATCAACGACATGGGCGCGCTCGACCGCGGCACCCAGAACGCCTCGGTGCGCGTGCGCATCGAAGGCGACCACGCCGCGCTGAACCTGAAGTCGCGCACCATCGGCCATACCCGCCAGGAGTTCGACTACCCGATCCCGGTGGAGGATGCGCGCGCCCTGTTGGCGCTGTGCGTCGGTGGCCTGATCGACAAGCGCCGCCACCTGGTCGAACACGCCGGCCTGACCTGGGAGGTGGACGAGTTCCTCGGCGACAACGCCGGCCTGGTCGTGGCCGAAGTCGAGCTGGACAGCGCCGACCAGGCGATCGACCTGCCGGACTGGGTGGGTGCCGAAGTCACCGACGACGCGCGCTACTACAACGTCGCACTGGCCAGTCACCCCTATTCACAGTGGTGAAGCCCCCAAGAAAGGGGACGGAGGGGATTAAGTCGTCTTTACCCCAGCTGTGCTGGAAACGACTTAATCCCCTCCGTGCCCTTTTTTCGAGGGAGGTGGGCCCCATGTGGTGGGGATGAGAATCGACATCTACTCCGACGTGGTCTGCCCTTGGTGCTGGATCGGCAAGCATCGCTTCCAGCAGGGTGTGCAGTTGCTCGGCGCCAATGCGCCTGAACTCGATATCCACTGGCAGCCGTTCCAGCTGGACCCGGACGCGGACGCCACCCCGGTGCCGCTGCGCGAGGCCTATGTGCGCAAGTTCGGTGGCGTCGAGCGCACCGAGCAGATCCTCGGCCAGACCCAGACCACCGCGCGGGCCGAGGGCCTGCCGATGGATTTCAGCCAGGGCCAGGTGCGGGTGACCACGCTGCCGGCCCATCGGGTGTTGTGGCTGGCCGGCCAGCACGGCGTGCAGGATGCGGTCGGCGAAGCACTTTTCCGTGCCCACTTCGAGCATGGCCAGAATCTGGCCGATACTGCAGTGCTGGTGAAGGCCGGCGTGGCTGGCGGCCTGGACGGTGCTGAAATCGCGCAGATGCTGGGCTCCGACCGCGGCCTGGCCGAGGTCGAAGCCAGGCTGGCGCAGGCCCATGCACTGGGCATTTCCTCGGTGCCGACTTTCGTCATCGATGGGAAGTGGGCCATTTCCGGGGCCCAGCCGCCAGAGGCCTTCGCCAACGCCCTTCGCCAGATCGCAGCCGAACAGGGCGCCCCGGCAGCTTCGGCTGACGGCGACGAGGCCTGCGGCCCGGACGGCTGCGAGGTCTGAGCAGACCGGGGGCAGCCCCCCGCGGGAATCCGACCCCGGGGTCAGATCCCCGCAGGGGCTCTGACCCCACACTCCCCTTCGTCTGACCCCTGCGCCTGTCGGCCGGTTCTGCGACAATGCGGCACTGCGCCATGCGGGCGCGCGTTGTGGAGATCGACCATGCTGCTGATCGGCGTTGCCGGCACCGAACTGACCGCCCAGGAACGTGACTGGCTGCAGCACGACGCCGTGGCCGGGGTGGTGCTGTTCAAGCGCAACTTCGCCTCGCGCCAGCAGGTGACCGATCTGAGTGCGGCGATCCGTGCCGCCGCCCCGCGCCCGCAGCTGATCTGCGTGGACCAGGAAGGCGGCCGTGTGCAGCGTTTCCGCGAGGGCTACAGCGCGCTGCCGCCGCTGCAGGACATCGGCGCGCTGTACGCCGCCGACCCGCAGCAGGCGCTGGCCCTGGCCGAGCAGCATGCCTGGCTGATGGCCAGCGAAGTACGTGCCAGCGGCCTCGACCTGAGTTTCGCGCCGGTGGTCGACCTTGGCCGCGGCAACCGCGCCATCGGCAACCGTGCCTTCAGTGAAGACCCGCAGGTGGTGGCCGCGTTCACCGCCGCCTATGTGCGCGGCATGCATGCGGTCGGCATGGCCGCCACGCTCAAGCATTTCCCCGGCCACGGCACCGTGCTGGAAGACACCCACGTCGATACCGCGATCGACCCGCGCGCGCTGGACGAACTGCGCGCCCAGGACCTGGTGCCGTTCCAGGCCGGCATCGCCGCCGGTGCCGATGCGGTGATGATGGCGCACGTGATCTATCCGCAGGTGGCGCCGGAGCCGGCCGGCTATTCCCCGCGCTGGATCCAGGACATCCTGCGTGGCGAGCTCGGCTTCCGTGGCGTGGTGTTCTCCGATGACATCGGCATGGCCGCCTCGCACAGTGCCGGTGGCGTGCCGGCACGCGTGCACGCGCACCTGGATGCCGGCTGCGACGTGGTGCTGGTCTGCCACCCGGAACTGGTCGATGAAGCCCTGCACGCGGTGCAGGGACGCTCCCTCAATACTGCTGCGCTGCTGGGCCTGCTTGGCCGCGGCGCGCTCGGCTGGGACGGCCTGCTGGCCGACGCCCGCCATGGCGACACCCAATCCCGTCTGCTTGAAACCCTTGGAAGAACCGTCTGATGCCCAACCTCACCATTTCCCAGGCCCTGGCCCAGGCTGACCTGCTGGTCGACCGCCCCACCATCGACAAGGCCATCGCCGGTATGGCCGACGCCATCGCGCGCGATTACAAGGGCGAGGTGCCGCTGTTCCTGTCCATCATGCATGGTGCGCTGCCGTTCGCCGGCCAGCTGGCGCTGGAACTGGGCGCGCGCGGCCAGGACGTGCAGTTCGATTACCTGCACGCGACCCGCTACCGCGGTGAAACCACCGGCGGTGACCTGGTCTGGAAGCACAAGCCGGCCACCTCGCTGTTCGGCCGCCGCGTGCTGCTGATCGACGACATCCTCGACGAGGGCTACACCCTGCAGGGCGTCCGCACCTGGTGCCTGGAGCAGGGCGCGACCGACGTGCGCATCGCCGCGATGACCGTGAAGAAGCACGACCGCGCACTGCCGGACGTGACCGCCGACTACGCCGGCATCGAGCTGCCGGACCGCTACGTGTTCGGCTTCGGCATGGACGTCAACGAGACCCTGCGCTGCGTGCCGGCGATCTACGCAATGAAGGAGTAACGGCGCAGCTGCCTGCGGCGCGTCTTCTTCCACCGCCGGCATCCTCGGGTGCCGGCGTTCGTCTTTCCATGGAGTGCTTTGAATGCAACAGATCGCCCTGGCCGTGATCGGCGGTACCGGTGTCTACAACCTGGCCAAGCTCGACGACGTGCAGACCCACGAGGTCGACACCCGCTTTGGCCGCCCGTCCGGCCCGGTGCGCGTGGGCACGCTGCTCGGCCATCGCGTGGCGTTCCTGGCGCGGCATGGCGAGGGGCACTCACTGCCGCCGCACAAGATCAACTACCGCGCCAACCTGGCCGCACTGCAGCAGCTGGGCGCGCAGCGCGTGCTGGCATTGAACACGGTGGGTGGCATCACCGAAGACTTCGGCCCGCGCGTGCTGGCCTGCCCGGACCAGATCATCGACTACACCTGGGGCCGCATCAGCACGATCTGTGAAGAAGAAGGCACCGACGTGGTCCACGTCGATTTCGGCCACCCCTATACGCCGATGCTGCGCAGCAAGATCCTGGCGGCAGCGAAAGTGACCGGCGTCACAGTCCATGACGGTGGCTGCTACGGCGCGACGCAGGGCCCGCGCCTGGAGACCATCGCCGAGATCGCCCGCATGCGCCGTGACGGCTGCGACCTGGTAGGCATGACCGGCATGCCGGAGGCCGCGCTGGCACGCGAGCTGGGGCTGGATTACGCCTGCCTGGCAATCATCGCCAACTGGGCCGCCGGCTGCGGTGATGGCGAGGAGATTACGATGGCCGAAGTACTGGCGAACGTGCAGGCGGCCAGCAACGGACTTCCGGAACTGGTGGGCGAATTGGCGCGGGGGTGATTGTCTTCCCCGAGCAAGCTTTGCATACTCAGCTTGTGCGCGGGTTCAGCGTACACCACCCATTCATTGCATAAGGTCTCGCATCACCATGCCGAACGGTACCGTCAAGTGGTTCAACGACGCCAAGGGATTTGGCTTCATCTCGCCGGAGGATGGCAGCGCCGACGTGTTCGCGCACTTCTCCGCCATCAACTCCAAGGGCTTCCGCAGCCTGCAGGAAGGCCAGCGTGTCACCTATGACGTGACCCAGGGCCCGAAGGGTGCCCAGGCTTCGAACATCACGCCGGCCGAGTGATCCACTCGACAGTGCGTTGAAAACCCCGCTTCGGCGGGGTTTTTTTTGCGTCGCGACGGGCATTGCGGCGCTGTGGACAGGGTTCCAGGTGGCCATCCGGATTTGCGCTCGGGCACAATGCGCCGATGAAGGAACGACTGCGCATCGCCGTGATCGGCTACGGCACCGCTGGACAGGCATTGTCCATCCTGCTCTCTCGTGATGGCCACGAGGTGGAGATCTTCGAACGCGTGCCCTCGCCGGGGCCGGTTGGCGCCGGCTTCCTGCTGCAGCCCAGCGGCCTGCAGGTGCTGTGGCAGATGGGCCTGCTTGATGCCGTGCGCGCGCATGCGGCGCCGGTGCACCGTCTTTATGGCGATACACCGTGCGAGCGCACGGTGATGGACATGCGCTATGACGGCCTGGACGCGCGCCTGCACGGCCTCGGCATGCAGCGTGGGGCGCTGTTCTCGCTGCTGGACGGGGCGCGTGCGGGTGCGGGCCAGCTGCATGCCGGCGTCACCATCGCCGCAGTGGATGCCGCACAGGGCCGCCTGCATGACAGTGAGGGCCGCATGCATGGGCCGTTCGACCTGGTGGTGGCCGCCGATGGTGCGGCTTCGACGCTGCGCGGCTCGATCGAAGGCGGCACCGGGCTGGACCGCGTGTATCCCTGGGGCGCACTGTGGTGCCTGCTGCCGGCCGAGGACTGGCCGCACCTGCAGGAGCTGCGGCAGCGCTACGTGGCCGCGCGCAAGATGATCGGGCTGCTGCCGGTCGGTACGCGGCCAGGTGATGACACGCCGCGCCTGAGCTTCTTCTGGAGCCTGCCACGCGCCGACTTCGAACGATGGCAGGCCGATGGCATGACGCCCTGGCTGGACGAGCTGCACGCGCTGTGGCCGCAGGCCAGCGCGCGCTTTGCGCATCTGCATGATGCCGGCCAGCTGGCGCGCGCGGTCTACCGTGACGCCGTGATGACGCGCTGGCATTGCGGCCGCATGGTGCTGGCCGGCGATGCCGCACATGCGATGAGCCCGCAGCTGGGGCAGGGCGTGAACATGGCGCTGCTCGATGCGCTGGCATTGCGCGATGCCGTGCGCGCACATGGCGGGGGAGGCGCTGCATTGCAGGCCTACCAGGCGCAGCGCAGGGCGCACGTTGCGGTCTACCAGCGCTGGAGCCGTTGGCTGACGCCGCTGTTCCAGTCTGATCGCGATGCCTGGGCAAAGGCGCGCGACGTGCTGCTCGGGCCGATGGGGCGCCTGCCGGGTGGGCGTGGCCACATGCTGCGCGTGCTCAGCGGTACCCAGCATGGCTGGTTCGGTTCGCTTGCGCTGGATCCGGCATTTGTCGACGCGTTGGCTGCAGGGGCGCAGATGCCTGGCATCAGCGCGATCACTGCGAATGCGTGAAGCGCGCTGTCACGCGAATTAACGGTTGCCTCACCGTGTATATGCGAGAAGTAGGTTGCACGCGATTGCGCGTCGCCCGTTTTCCTTTCCGTGATTGACATCGCGCGTGGCCCGGGCGGCGCTGCCGTTGCGGCCTGTCGCGGCCCGGACGTGCCGCCTGTTGTTGAAGAGGAGGACGCCATGTGGTTCGCGGTCGAGGAGCTGGAATCGGAAATCTGCAAGCTGCGCGGACTGTTGCAGATGCTGCACGAGGACCAGCCCGACGTACTGGAGGACGTGTTCGAATTCCATGTGGGCAGCTTGATCAGTCATGCATCGCCGGAGCACCACGGACGCATCCGCGCCTGCGCACAGGAGATGCTGGCGGCAATCCAGGCCTTGCCGCGGCGACGTGAAGTTGACACGCCTGAGTTCCAGTTGATGCCGCAGCTGGACATTCGTCCGGCCTGATTCAAGCCACTGGCAGTTCCACCAGGCCGTTTTCCACGCAGGCGATCATCTGTTCGCCGCTGGCGGGAGCAGGCACGATTCCGGCGGTGAACCCGGAAAAGGCCGGCAGGACCGTCATCCGCTCGCGCAGCCAGAAGGCCGGGAAGCGCCGGCGCAATGCGGGCAGTGCGACCTGCGGATGCAGGTGGCCTGCGAGCACGTGCCACGCCGGATCTGCGCACGGTTCATGGCGCAGCAGGAACGGCGCCAGCCGCACCTCCTCGTGGATCTGCACCTGCAGCTGGGCATGCGGTAGCTGCCGGTCATGATTTCCGCGCAGGACATGCACGTCCAGTGCGGTGTTGCGTTCGCGCCAGCCGAGCCATTGCTGGTACCAGGCGGCGCGATGCGCCGGCCCATGCAGGATGTCGCCCAGGATCCACAGTTCGCGGCAGGCATGCCTGTCCAGCAGACCCTGCAGGCGTTGCAGGTCTTCGCCGGTTCCGCCGCTGGGCAGCGCGATGCCGGCGCGGCGGAACACATCGGCCTTGCCCAGGTGCAGGTCCGCGATCAGCAGCGCCTGCCGCGCCGGCCAGTAGAGTGCGCGTGCGCCCGCCAGGGTCACCGGTTCGCCGGCAAGCAGCAGCGGTATTTCATCGGCCATGGCGACGTTCCAGCTGCTGGGCCGCGCGTTGCACGCGGGTACGCCAGTCCTCGTTGCTGAACTGCCCGCGCAGGCGTTCGGCCCACAGTGGAAAGCCCAGGGGCGTCAGCGATGGAGGGCGCTGCATCGACATGCGTCGCGCGCCGATCCGGACCAGCACCTGGCGCAGCCCCGGCAGGTCGAGGCTGTCATGCAGCACTTCGCGTTCGGCGAGCGCCAGCAGCAGGTGCTCGGGGTCATGCTCGCGCAACACGTCGTACAGCAGGCCCGCCGAGGCCTGCAGTTGGCGCAGCGATCGCGGCATGCCCCCCGGCAGGCTGGGTACCAGCAGGCCTGCGACGCGCGCGATGCCACGGAACTGGCGCCGCGCAAGCTCGCCCAGGTTCACCGCCGCACGCAGATCGTCCAGCAGCTGATCGGTGGTGAACAACGCATGCCATTGCGCCGCGTCCAGGTCGATCGCCTGCGCCGGTGCCAGCACCAGGCCGTGATCATTCACGGCATAGCCGATGCTGTTGCGTTGCTGGCGGGTGCAGCGCAGTGCCAACAGGGCGGCCAGCGCCTCGTGCACGTGGCGTCCGGCGAAGGGATAGACGAAGAGGAACTGGCCTTCGCGGCGGCGTACGTCTTCCAGCAGCACGTGGTCCGGGCCGGGAAGCGCCGACACCTGCTGCTGAAGTGCCAGCAGCGGTGCCAGCCAGCGCGCTTCCGCACTGTCGTCGGCGCCTGACAGCACCGACTCCAGTTCGCTGCCGAGTGCCATCGACAGCGGCAGCTGGCCTCCCTGCCAGCGGGGCACGACACCTTCACCGCGCCCTCGTGCCAGCCGCACGAAGGCGGTCATGTCGCGCAGCTGCACCAGCTCCAGCAGGCGCCCGGCGAACTGGAAGCGGTCTCCGCGGCGCAGGCGGCTGGCGAACTGTTCCTCCACGGCGCCGAGGCCGGCCCCGCGCAGGAACTGCACGCGCACGCTGCCATCGCTGCTGATGGTGCCGATCGACAGCCGGTGGCGTAGTGCCTGGCGCCGGTCGTGCATCCGGTAGCGGCCATCGGCGTCCTGCACGACCTTGTGGAAGTCAGGGTACTGGGCCAGGGCCTGGCCCCCCTGCACGATGAAAGTCAGCACGGCCTGCCACTGGTCCTCGGCCAGGGATGCGAACGCATGGGTGCGCCGGACCTGCGCCAGCAGCGCATCACCGTGGAAGCCACCGGCCAGGGCACGGCTGACCGCATGCTGGGCCAGAACGTCCAGCGACAGCATCGGCGGCCTGCGTGCTTCGACCACGCCTTCGGCCAGTGCGCGACGCACGGCTGCGTACTCGGCCAGTTCCAGCGCATGGCTCGGCACGCAGAGGATCGCGCCACTGGCACCGGGACGATGGCGCGCACGTCCGGCGCGCTGGCGCAGGCGGGCGACGCCCTTCGGGCTGCCCAGCTGCAGTACCTGTTCGACCTCGGGAAAGTCCACGCCGAGGTCGAGGCTGGAGGTGGCGACCACGCAGCGCAGCGTTCCTGCACGCAGCCCGTCCTCCACCTGCTGGCGCAGCGCCGGATCCAGCGAACCGTGGTGCAGCGCGAGCGTGTCGTGTTCCTCGGGCCAAACCGACGCCAGCGCCTGATGCCACAGTTCTGCCTGTGCACGGGTGTTGGTGAAGAGCAGGCTGCTGCGTGCCTGCATCAATGCGTCCAGCACCCGCGGCAGTTGGACCAGGCCCAGGTGCCCGGCCCAGGGAAAGCGTTCACCGGGTTCGGGCAGCAGGCTGCGCACCGTGGTCGCACGCGGGCGCACGCCCTGCACGATCGGCGCGTCGGGCTGTCCGGGCAGCAGCACGTCGCGCGCCTCATCCAGATTGCCCAGCGTGGCCGACAGCCCCCACAGCTGCAATGCAGGCGCGGCATCGCGCAGCACGGCCAGATTCAACTGCAGCAGGACGCCGCGCTTGTTGCCCAGCAGTTCGTGCCATTCGTCCACCACCACGCAGCGCAGCTGGCGCATGCGCGGCAGCGTATCCGGATAGCTCAACAGCAGCGCCAGCGATTCCGGCGTCGTGACCAGTACGTCGATGCGGCCCTCGCGTGCCTGTCGTCGTTCGCGGTTGCTGGCGTCACCGCTGCGCAGGCCGACACGCCATCCAAGCTGCAACCCATCGACCACGGCCTGCAGCGCACGCGCGGTGTCGCTGGCCAACGCGCGCAAGGGCGTCACCCACAGCACCTGCAGCGGGCGTACCGCACTGGCGCGGCGGGGCGAAGGCGGTGGGTCGATCATGGCCTGCAGCAGCGGTCCCCCGAACATCGCCAGTGTCTTGCCGCTGCCTGTGGGCGTGTGCAGCAACCCGGATCCGCCGGCGAGATAGTGCCGCCACATCGCGCGCTGGAACGGCAACGAGCGCCAGCCTTTCGACGCGAACCAGTCTTCCAGCCGGCGTAGTGCCTGGCTGCGGTTCATCGCGCCAGCGCCTGCAGGGTAGCCAGCTGATCGGCCTCGCTGGCTGGCTTGTCGTGGCGCCAGCGCAGGATGCGTGGAAAGCGTACGGCGATACCGGACTTGTGCCGGCTGCTGCGGTTGACCGCCTCGAAGCCCAGTTCGAAGACGTGTTCGGGGCGTACGCTGCGCACCGGGCCAAAGCGCTCGCGGGTATTGGCGCGGATCCAGCGATCAAGCGCGAGGATCTCCTTGTCATCCAGGCCCGAATAGGCCTTGGCCACCGGTACCAGCGTGTCGCCGTCCCAGACGCCGAAGGTGTAGTCGGTGTACAACGTGCTGCGCCGCCCGTGGCCAGCCTGCGCGTACAGGAGCACTGCATCGATGGTGAGCGGATCGACCTTCCATTTCCACCAGTCACCGCGGCGTCGCCCGGCCTGGTAGGGCGAGGCACGACGTTTCAGCATCAGCCCTTCCACGCCACGTTCGCGTGCCACATCGCGCATCGCCGCCGCCTGCGGCCAGTCTTCGGCGGCAACGTCGGGTGAGAGCTGGATCCGTGCATCACCCAGGGCACCGACGACGTCGGCAAGCCGTGCACGCCGTTCCCGCAACGGCAACTCACGCAGGTCCGCGCCATCGTGTTCCAGCAGGTCATAGGCGAGCACGCGCACCGGCGTGTTGCGCAGGGTAGCCGCACCGGGCTTGCGGCGCTGGATGCGGGTCTGCAGCGCGGTGAATGCACGCGGCAGGTCCGTGGCTTCGTCCCACGCCAGCAGCTCTCCGTCCAGCACGCAGCCATCGGGAAGCGCCATCGCCGCCTGTTCGATTTCGGGGAAGCGACCATCCAGCCGCTCTTCGCCGCGTGACCACAATGCGACCTCGCCGCGCCGGCGCAGCAGCTGCAGGCGGATGCCATCCCACTTCCATTCCAGCAGCCAATCTTCGATGGGGCCGAGGCGTTCGGCAGGATCGCCTTCCAGTGGCGAGGCGAGGAAGAACGGGTAGGGTTGCTGCCGGTCCAGTGGCAGCTCATCCGGCGACAGCAGCTGGCCCAGCAGTGCGGGCGAGGGCACCCACTCGCCAAGCATGCGCTGGGCGATGCGCGCGATGTCCAGCCCGGACCACTCCGCCAGTGCCTGCTGCACCAGCCGCTGCGAGACGCCAACGCGCAGGGCGCCGGTCAGCAGCTTGTTGAACACCAGGCGTTCGCTGCTGCACAGCTGCTGCCAGCCCGCGACGACCGCCGCACGGCGTACCGCTTCGGGCTGGTTGGCCACCGCCAGCAGATGCTGTTCGATCCAATCCGCCAACGCACGGTCGGCGGCCGGCTGGGATGGATCATCCAGCAGCAGGGTCAACGTTTCGGCCAGGTCACCGACCTGCGCATAGCTGTCTTCCACCAGCCATGGCGGCAAGCCGGATTCTTCGGCAATCCAGGCGCGCAGTTCGCCACTGGCGGCGATCTTGCGGCGTGCGCCGCCCACCTTGCCACCGCTGAGCAGGTACAGCGCCCACGCCGCATCGTGCGCGCCTGCCTGGCGGAAGTAATCGATCAATGCCGCACGCTTGTCCAGCGTGGCGGTGCTGCGGTCCAGGCGCTGGTAGAGCGCCGCGAAGGCCTTCATTCCTCGCTCCCGAAATCGGTACGGAAGGCTTCAGCCGCTACGCCGCGCTCTCGCAGGAAGGGAATCAACGCATCGGTATTGCCATGGGTGGCGATCACCCGCTGCGCGCCGGTCTGTTCGATGGTCTGCAGCAGTGCGGGCCAATCGACGTGATCGGAAATGACGAAGCCACGATCGACGTTGCGGCGACGCCGGTTGCCGCGCAGCTGCATCCAGCCCGATGCGAAGCCCAGCTGGTAGCGGCCGAAGCGGCGCATCCACGGTGTGCCGGCGGCCGAGGGCGGGGCGAGGATCAACTGGCCGGCGGCATCCGGCTGGCGACCCTGCTCGGCCACCGCCAGCGTCTCCAGCATTGGCACGTTGGCCTGCCGATACACCTCCACACCATTGGCGATGGCACCGTGCAGCCAGGCCGGGCGATCGTCCAGCGGCAGCAGTTCGGCCAGTACCCGCTGCGCCTTGCCCAGTGCATAGCACAGCAGGATGGCAGCTTCGCCGCGCTGTTCGCATTCGCGTCGCCACGCCACGATCTCCGCAGCGACGGTGGGCGTGTCCGGCCAACGATAGATCGGCAGGGCAAAGGTGGCCTCGGTGATGAAGGTATCGCAGGGCACCACTTCGAACGACGCACAGGTTGGATCAGGCTGGCGCTTGTAGTCGCCGGACGCCACCCAGACCTGCTGCCCGTCGTCGATGCGCACCTGCGAAGACCCCAGTACATGGCCGGCGGGATGCAGCGATACCTGCACCCGGCCCAGGCGGAACGGCACGCCCTCGGCATGCGCCTGCACCGGCACATCGCCCAAGCGCCAGCGCAGGATCGGCAGGCTGCCGTCGCTGCAGTGGTATTCGCCCATGCCCGGGCGTGCGTGATCGCCGTGGCCATGGGTGATGACCGCGCGCGGGACCGGTCGCCAGGGATCGATGTGGAAATCACCGGCGGCGCAGTACAGCCCTTCGGGGCGCAGGACCACCAGATCGTCATTGACTGCCATGCGGTCACTGTGGCCGGCCGCTCGTGCACAGGGTGAGAATCGGCCTGAACACGGGCTTGGCAGGCGATGCGGCACAATCGAACCGCAGATCTCTTGCCGCCAGGACGGACCGGATGAGTGGACCCAGCTTCAGCAGCAATGCGCCCTACGAAACCCATGTGGTGCTGAACCAGCCGCCGTCGTTCGCGGGGCGCCAGTTGTGGACCGATGACGTGGCGCTGATGGAGGCGGTGCAGCGCGAAGGCGCTGGCGGCTTTGCGCCGCGGCTGGCGGTCTATGGTGCGCTGGCGGGTGACGAACTGTACCGGCTCGGCTTCGATGCCAACCGCGATCGGCCGCGCCTGCGCACGCATGATGCGCAGGGCCATCGCATCGATACGGTGGAGTTCCATCCGGCCTATCACCAGTTGATGGGCACAGCGAAATCGCACGGGGTCGCCGGGTTGTCCTGGCACGAGCCGCAACCGGGCGGGCATGTCGCGCGCGCGGTGTTGAGCTACCTGCACCACCAGGCCGAGGCTGGCACCAGTTGCCCGTTGACGATGACCCATGCGGCAGTTGCAGTGCTGCACACGCAGCCGCACCTGGCCGAGTGGGCGCGCAAGGCCGCAGCGCCGGTCTATGACCCGCGCGATGTACCGGTGGCGGACAAGGCCGGCATCACGCTGGGCATGGGCATGACCGAGAAGCAGGGAGGCTCGGATGTGCGTGCCAACAGCACGCGCGCTGAACCGATCGATGGCGAGCGCTATCGCCTGGTCGGTCACAAGTGGTTCTTTTCCGCACCGATGTGCGATGGCTTCCTGGTTCTGGCGCAGGCGCCGGGAGGACTGACCTGCCTGCTGATGCCGCGCCGGCTGGCCGACGGCGACCGCAACGCATTCCGGTTGATGCGCTTGAAGGACAAGCTTGGCGATTGGGCCAATGCCTCCAGCGAAGTCGAGTTCTGCGGGGCACAGGCGTGGCGCGTGGGCGAGGAGGGGCGGGGCGTGGCCACCATCATCGGCATGGTGATGATGACCCGCCTGGACTGCATGCTGGGCGCGGCGGCGGAAATGCGCATGGCGCTGGCGCAGGCGCTGCATCACGCACGTCATCGCCGCACGTTCGGCAAGCTGCTGGTCGAGCACCCGTTGATGACCAATGTGCTGGCCGACCTGGCACTGGAGTCGGAAGCGGCCACAGTGCTGTCGATGCGCATCGCGCGTGCGGTGGACCGGGCCGGCGTGGATGCCAACGAAGCGGCGTTGGCGCGTGTGGGGACGGCGCTGGGCAAGTACTGGTTGTGCAAGCGCGCGCCGGCCTTCGTCAATGAAGCACAGGAATGCCTGGGCGGCGCGGGCTATGTGGAGGAATCGATGCTGCCGCGGCTGTACCGGCAGGCACCGTTGAATTCGATCTGGGAAGGAAGCGGCAACATCCAGTGTCTGGACGTGCTGCGCGCGCTGGCGCGCGAACCGGAGGCGCTGGCGGCGCTGCGCGCTGAACTGGCGGCGGTGGCCGATCGTGATGCGCGCTACGCAGCGGCTTTGCAGCGGTGGGCAGCAGCACCGCCACCGGATGAGTCGCAGGCGCGGCTGTTCTGCGAGCGCACAGTGCTGTTGTTGCAGGCCGCGCTGCTGTTGCGTGCGCAAAGTCCGATGGCAGAGGCGTTCGTGCGCAGCCGGCTGCAAGCGGAGCATGGGCTGGTGTTCGGGACCCTGCCGACGGGCGTGGATCTGTCGGCGATGCTGGTGCGCGCGCTGCCGTAGGAGCGCCCACCACGGAATCAACGGAAAAAACGCAAAGCGAAAAGCAGAAAAGCCGCGGCAGTGCCGCGGCTTTTCCTGTAGCGCCGGGCCCATGCCTGGCTGCCGGTACGCCTCAGTGCTTGGCTTCTTCCTTGGCGGCGTTCGCCTTCGCGTCATTGGCGACATCGCGGGCCTTGTCGGCCACCTTCTGTGCGGCGTTGGCAGTCGCGTCGCTGGCGTGTGCGGCGGCGTCGGTTGCGGCGTCCTTGGCCTTGTCGGCAGCGTTGGCGGTGGCGTCTGCAGCCTTGTCCAGCGCCTGCTGGGTATCGGCGGCGGCCTGCTCGGAGGCTGCAGCGGTCTTGTCGGCGGCGTCACGGGTAGCTTCTGCCGCCTTGTCGACGGCATCGCGGGCAGCCGCGCCGGCGCTGTCAGCGGCCTGCTGCGCGTCCTGCTTGGCCTGTTCGGCTTCCGGGCCCTTGCAGGCGGCCAGGGCCAGCAGCAGGGAGGCGGCCAGCAGGGTGGTGGTGATCGGGCGAATCTTCATGGCGGTCTCCGGTACTGCAATGGATGGGGACGCCAGCCTATTCATGCCGTTGTGAAGGTGGGGTCGCGATGCCCGCGCCGCGAGGTCGCAGTGGCGCAAAGAAAAAGCCGCTGGCGAACCAGCGGCTTTTCCGGAACAGCGTGAAGAAAGAAGTTATTACTTCTTGGCTTCTTCAGCAGCGTCCTTGGCCTGCTCAGCGGTAGCTTCGGCAGCCTTGGCAGCGTCCTTGGCTTCGCCAGCAGCAGCGTCGGTCGCGGCAGCAGCGGTGTTGGCAGCAGCGTCGGTCGCAGCGTCAGCAGCGGTGGCGGCGGTGTTGGCAGCCTGCTGGGCAGCGTCGGCGGTCTGGGCGCCGGCAGCGGCGGCCTGGTCGGCAGCAGCCTGGGCTTCGGTGGCGGCTTCGTTGGCCGAAGCAGCGGCGTCCTGGGCAGCTTCCTGCTTCGAGCAGGCGGCCAGGGCCAGAGCCAGGGACATCGCGACCAGCAGCTTGTTGATGCTCATTGTGTAAATCCTCGTCGTTAGAATTAGGCAACGCGCATGCTGCGCGCCGACAACATGATGACAAGCCAAGATTGGGTGTCAAGCGATCCCGCATTCATTTTTGCGAAATCATCGTTAAATCTTTTTAAATCAATTCGATGGCGATTGCCGTTGCTTCGCCGCCACCGATGCACAGGGTGGCAATGCCGCGCTTGCCACCGCGCGTGCGCAGGGCGTTGACCAGGGTCACCACCAGGCGTGCACCGGAGGCACCGATGGGATGACCCAGCGCGCAGGCACCGCCATTCACGTTCAGCTTGTCGTGCGGGATGCCCAGCTCACGCATCGGCGCCATTGCCACCACGGCAAAGGCCTCGTTGATCTCGAACAGGTCGATCTGGTCCAGCGACCAGCCGGTCTTGGCCAGCAGCGTGTGGATCGCGCCGATCGGGGCGGTGGTGAACCACTCCGGTTCCTGCGAATGGGTGGCGTGGCCGACGATGCGGGCCAGCGGAGTGATGCCACGGGCGGCCGCGTCTTCCTCGGTCAGCAGGACCACCGCGGCGGCGCCGTCGGAGATGCTGGAGGAACTGGCGGCGGTGACGCTGCCGTCCTTCTTGAAGGCCGGGCGCAGGGTCGGGATCTTGGCGATATCCGAGCGCCCCGGCTGCTCGTCGGTGGCGACCTCGACGTCACCCTTGCGGGTGGCTACCTTCACCGCGACGATCTCGTCGGCGAACGCACCGTTGGCCTGTGCGGCCTGCGCGCGCTTGACCGATTCGATCGCGTAGGCGTCCTGCTCCTCGCGGCTGAACTGGTACTTGTCCACGGCGCATTCGGCGAATTCGCCCATGGCCTTGCCGTCATAGGCGTTGACCAGGCCGTCGTGGGCCATGTGGTCGACCGCCTGGAAGTTGCCGAAGCGGTTGCCGGTACGGGAGTTCGGCAGCAGGTGCGGGGCGTTGGACATCGATTCCATGCCACCGGCGACCACGATGCTGGCCGAACCGGCCTTGATCAGGTCATGGCCGAGCATGATGGTCTTCATGCCCGAGCCGCACACCTTGTTGAGGGTGGTGGCGCCGGTCGACAGCGGAATGCCGGCGGCGATCGCCGCTTGGCGGGCGGGCGCCTGGCCGAGGTTGGCCGGCAGCACGCAGCCCATGAGGACCTCGGAGACGTCGCTGGCCGGTACGCCCGACTGTTCCAGGGCGGCAGCGATGGCGGCCGCGCCGAGGGTGGGGGTCGGCACGCCGTTGAACTGGCCGAGGAAGGAGCCGATGGCGGTGCGCTTGGCGGCGGCGATGACGATGTTGGACATGGCAATCTCGTTGATGCGTAAGCAATGTTCGGAAAGGAGACCGCGGACGTTGGAAGCGCCCCGGTTTCCCGGCAGACTGCGTGGGGGTCGGCCCAAGTATAGAGGGTCGGGGAGGGCCGCCGCTGGGCGGCACCGCACGCCTGCCGGGATGTAGGCAGGTCAACGTTCATGGGAAGGAATCGATGGAACGCACGACGATGGTTAGGTCCGCGCTGGCAACGGCGCTGGCGATGGCAATGACGGCATGTGGTGGCGGCGGCGGCGGCAATGTCCGCATCGATCCCCCTCCGACCACCCCCACACCCCCAACGACGCCCCCTCCGACGGCACCGCCTCCGGCCAAGCCGCAGGAACCGGCCTTCGACGCGCACCTGTCAGTGACCAATGCGCGTGCCGCACAGGCCGCCGGCCTGACCGGGCAGGGCGTGCGCATCGGCATCGTCGACTCGGGCGTGCAGCGCAACGCAGCGGCATTGAACGGGCGGGTGGTGGGCAACCTCAACTACATCGATCCGGCGCGCAACAACCTGCTGGTGGACGACGTGGTGGGCCACGGCACGGCGGTAGCCAGCCTGGCCGCCGGCGCGCCGGTGGGAACCTGGCCGGGCGGCATCGCCCCCGGTGCGCAGATCGTTTCGGCGCGGATCATCGCCGACAAGCCGCCGGTCGATGACGGCAGCGGCAAGGGCAATTCCTTCAGCGGTCCGCTGGGCGTGGCGCAGGTCCACCAGGACCTGATCAGCTACAACGTGAAGGTGATGAACAACTCGTGGGGCGGCCTGTACTGGACCGACCTGCCGACCACCGCGCAGGTGGCGGCCGAGTACCGTCCGTTCGTCATCAACCATGGCGGCCTGGTGGTGTTCGCGGCCGGCAACGATGCGCGCACCGAACCGAGCAGCCTGGCCGCCCTGCCCAGCCAGCTGGGCGTTGCCGGCTCGCTGCCGGCGGCCGACCTGGAGCGCGGTTGGCTGGTGGCGACCGCAGTGGATCCCTATGCACCGGGCACGCTGGCCAGCTACGCCAATGCCTGCGGGCAGGCGGCGCGCTATTGCCTGGCGGCGCCGGGCAGCGCGGTCTATCCCGATGCCAATGGCAGCACCTACTACTGGAACTACGGGACGTCCTTCGCCGCCCCGTTGATCTCCGGCGCCGCCGCGCTGGTCTGGCAGCGCTACCCGTACTTCGACAACAACCTGGTGCGGCAGACCCTGCTGGGCACGGCCAAGGACATCGGCGCGCCCGGCGTGGATGCGGTGTTCGGCTACGGCCTGCTCGACATCTCGCGGGCGATCAAGGGCCCGGGCCGCTTCGACTGGGGTGACGTAGTGGCCAATGTCGATGCGCCATCGAGTGGCTCGCTGTGGAGCAACGACATCGTCGGCAGCGGCGGCCTGGTCAAGCAGGGCGGGGGCACCCTGGTGCTCGCAGGCAACAACAGCTACAGCGGCGCCACCCGCATCGAACGCGGCATCCTGTCGCTGCAGAACGGCGGTGTCATCCGTTCCAACGTGACCATCCTCGGCCAGCCCGACCCGGATTCGACCGGCCTGCAGTTCAATGGCGGCACGCCGCGCGTGATCGGCAACGTGGTCAACAGCAGCAGCGTGTTCCTGACCACCGGCAGCACCACCGGCACCATCGAGGGCAACTACACGCAGCAGGCGGGTGGCCAGTTGATGATCGCGCTCGGTGCCAATGCGCTGCAGGTGACCGGCACGGCCTCGATCAATGGTGGCGTGCGCGTGCATGGCTTCGTCTCCGGCTACGTGCCGCAGAACGGCAGCCGCCAGGACCTGGTCCATGCGGCCGGTGGCCTGAGCGGCACCTTCAGCAGCCCGGCCTCCTCCAGCGGCCTGCAGGGCCTGTCGCTGCTGCAGAGCAGCTATGGCTATGACAGCAACACTGCCTGGTTGAACCTGACCCAGGTGAGCGTGACGGCGGCGGCGACCGGGCTCGCGGCCTCGGCGCAGTCCGCGGCGCAACGACTGGAAGGTGCGTTCAGCGCCCTCGATGGCAGTCCTGCGCTGCAGGGCTCGGCCTTCGGCACGGCGGCCGGTGCGCTGCAGTGGACCGGCGGTGGCAGCGAGGGCCTGGCAGCCAGCCTGCAGAGCCTGTCCGGGCAGGCGCATGCGCGGGCCGAGTCGGCCACCTTCGACAGCATCGACATGTCGCGCCGTGCGATCGCCGAGCGCTTCGATCGCGTGCAGGCGGCGCCGCGCCTGCGCGGGGCCTGGCAGAGCGCGCTCGGTGAGGCCGGGCAGGGCAGTTTTGCCGGCAATGCCGCCGACAGCCGTGGCTGGATGGCCGGCCAGGACCTGCCGCTGGGCAGCAATGGGCTGATGGGCGTGGCCTTTGGCGAGACCCGCAGCAATGGTGGCAGCAGCTTCGGCGGCGATCGTGGGCGTGATCGCCAGGCGCAGGCACAGTTGTACGCCGGTTGGAACCTGGGCCGGGGCTATGCGCTGGCGCAGGTCGGCAGCGGCCAGTTCACCCGTGCGCTGGATCGCCAGTTGCTGCTGGGCGCCGGTGCCTATGGTGTTTCCGCACGTTACGGCGGACGCTTCAGCAGTGCCAGCGTCGAAGGCGGCTATCGTTTTGGCCGCGCGGGCGCGTCGTTGACACCGTATCTGGGTGCCAGCACCACGCGCGTGGATACCGATGCCTTCAATGAGCTGGGTGGTTTCGGCTTCGGCCTGCGTGGCGACGCCAACCGCGTGCAGCGCAGCCAGATGCTGGCCGGTATCCGCGGCGAGCGCGGCTGGGGGCGCTGGACGCTGCGCGGGCACGCCGAGTGGCAGCAACGGCTCGACGGTGCCGATGCGGACTGGCAGGCCAGCTTCGTTGGTGTCGATGCCTGGGCACCCCTGGCGGGATGGGACGCACCGCGTGGCAGTGCGCTGTTCGGCGTGGCGCTGGAGTCGTGGTGGGGCCGCAATGGCCGCCTGAGCCTGGGCTTCGACCAGCGCGTCGGTGGCGAGGGCGCGCGCCAGGCGGCGCTGCGCTACAGCACCGGGTTCTGAGCGGGAGGTCGCGCCGGGACGTCAGCTCCGGCGCGACATCGGCAGGCTCAGCCGCCGCGCAGGTTGCCCAGGCGCGGGGTGCTGCGGCCCAGCGGCATCTTCAGCTTGCCGATCGACAGGATGCGGCTTTCGGCGATGCGGTCGGCCGCACGCTGCGGCGCGATGTTCTCGCGCTGCGACAGTTCGAAGATGCGGGTGAGGTTGTGATAGATGCTGCGGATCAGGCGCATCGCGCGTTCGCGGTTGTAGCCATCGATCTCCAGCGACACGTTCATCACGCCGCCAGCGTTGACCGCATAGTCCGGCGCATACAGGATGCCGCGCGCGTGCAGTTCATCGCCGATTTCCAGGCTCGACAGCTGGTTGTTGGCGGTACCGCAGATGATCTTGGCCTTGATCCGCGGCAGGGTGTCGGCGTTGATGGCGCCTTCCAGCGCGCACGGTGCGAACACGTCGGCGTTCACTTCGTGGATCTCGTCGGGCTTGACCGCTTCGGCGCCGAAATCGCTGACCGCGCGATCAACCAGTGCGCTGTCCAGGTCGGTGACATACAGCTTGGCACCGCGGTCGCGCAGCAGTTTCACCAGCTCCATGCCGATGTGGCCCAGGCCCTGCACCGCGATGCTGGTCTTGCCCACTTCCTCGTGGCCGAACTTGAAGCGCATCGCCGCCATCAGCGCCTGCAGCGCACCGTAGGCGGTGAACGGGGCCGGATCGCCGGAGCCGCCATGGACCTGGTGCACGCCGGTCACGAACTGGCTCTCCAGGTAGATGTTCTCCATGTCGTTGACGTCGGTGCCGACGTCTTCGGCGGTGATGTAGCGGCCGCCCAGCGAGTCGACGTAACGGCCGAAGGCGCGGAACAGCACCTCGGTCTTGTCCACCTTGGGGTCGCCGATGATCACCGCCTTGCCGCCACCGACGTTGAGGCCGGCCAGCGCATTCTTGTAGGTCATCGTCCGGCTCAGCCGCAGCACGTCGGCCAGTGCCTCGTCGGTGCTGGCGTAGGGGCGCATGCGCACGCCGCCCAGGGCCGGGCCCAGGGTGGTGTTGTGAATGGCGATGATCGCCTTCAGGCCAGCATCGTGGTTGTGGCAGAACACCACTTGTTCGTGGCCGGTGGTGGCGAGGGTTTCGAATAGCATGGCGTCTCCGATGGCGCGAACAGCGGCGAACTGCAGCGAGCGGCCAGTGAACGGTAGGGTCCCAAAACAAAAAAAGCGACGTCGTCATGGCTGGGGGACGGGTCGCGCGGCGCCATTCTAGTCCATTCGCCCGGCCGTTGCCGTCGACGTCGGCGGCCGTCAGGTTAAAGAAGATGAAAGTGCGGCCGATGCTGCGACGACGGCGGGTGGCCGGATGGGCGTGAAGAGGCAGGGCGGTCAGTGACGGCAAGGGCATCACAACGACAGGACGGGCGGCGATGACAGCGGCATGGTGGCGATCGCTGCGCGGCTGGCTGACACGTTCGACCGGGACGGCACCGGCGCGGCTGGTTGCCGCATCCCGCCAGGCGGTGGCCGCCGCAGCCGCAAGCCTGCAGGGCGAGGCGCTGCCGTCGCCGGAGATCGCCGCTCACCTGCAACGCGGGCTGCATGCGCTTGCGTTGTACCCACGGCTGGCCGGCGAGCCAACGCCGGTGCAGGACCCAGGCCTGGGCGAGGCGGTGGCGCGCGCGCTGCAGGACCGCGACTGGGCGGCCAGGCAGCTGCCCCGCCGGCCGCAGCTGCTGCCGCAGCTGATCCAGACCGTCAACGACGATGCCGCCTCGGCCCGGGTGATGGCCGCGATCATCGGCCAGGACCCGGTGCTGACCGGCAACCTGCTGCGCATCGCCAACAGCCCGGCCTACAAGGTCCACGAGCGCCCGGTAGAGAGCCTGCAGCGGGCGGTGACCCTGGTCGGCACCGAGGGCGTGCGCCAGATCATCAGTGCGGTACTGGTGCAGCCGGTGATGCAGGTGCAATGCGAGGTGTTCCCGCAGTTCAGCGCGATCATCTGGGAGCACGCACTGCTGGCATCGCGTGCAGCGGCCGACCACGCACGTACGGTCACCTTCGGCGATGCCTTCGCCGCGCAGTGGCTGGGCCTGGTGCAGGGGCTGGGTGCGGCGCTGGTGATGCGCCAGCTGCTGCAGGAGGCACAGGCCCGTGGCGAGCCCGTGGAGCCGGCGTTGGCCCTGCAGCTGTTGCAGCAGTGGTCGTTGCCGCTGGCGCAGCGGGTCGCTGCCGCATGGGAGTTGCCTGAGCCGGTTCACCAGGCCTTGGCGGTGGATGCGGAAGGATCGTTGGCCGACAGCCTGCGCCTGGCCAGCGCGGCCGCAGCGGCCAGCCTGTTGTGCCGCCATGGGCATGCCAGCCAGAGCCGCATGCTGGCCCTGCTGGAGCAGCTGCCCTCGGCACCGCCGCATGCATTGCGCTGGATCTGGCGGCGCCTGCATGGGCGCAACGTGGAAACGCTGGACGAGGCCGGACAGGATGAGGCCACTCCGGCGTCCTGAGCGCTACAGCTGCGATTCCACCGGCAGCCAGCTGATCACCCGCGACAACCAGCGCTTGCGCGCCGTTGCCCCTGGCTCGGCCTCCACCCAGTGCGGTGGCGGTTCGCGCTCCAGCCAGCGCAACCGGCGGCGGTCGTCCAGTGCCAGCCACCAGCTGTGCCTGGGGTCAGCCAGGCGCAGGTATTCGTCCCGCAGCTGTGTACCCAGCACCGGATCGTCGAACAGCACACCCATTTCAGTGTTCAGGTAGGCCGAGCGCGGGTCCAGGTTGAAGGAGCCGACGAAACCGCGGCGGTCATCGATCAGGAATGCCTTGGTGTGCAGGCTCGCGCCGCTGCTGCCGAACACGCCGGCATCGCCCGACTGACCCTGTGCCTTCAGCTCGTACAGGTGGACGCCGGCTTCCAGCAGTGGCACGCGGTAGCCCATGTAGCCCCCGTGCACGGCGGCGACGTCGTTGGCGGCCAGCGAGTTGGTGACCACGCCCATCTGCACGCCCCGCCCGGCCATTGCCGAAAAGCCATCGAGGCCCTCGTTGCCGGGCACGAAGTAGGGCGAGATCAACAGGGCCTTGTGCCGGGCGGCCTGCAGCTCGCTGATCAGGGTCGACACCAGCCAGGTGGCGCGATCATCCCTGCGGTGCTTCATCGGCGGGTCCGACACGATGCGCACGGCACCGCTCCAGTGCAACGGCTCGGGGCTCGGGCGCTGCCGCTGGCGTGATTCGGCCACGCGCGCAAGGTAGGGGCGGGCCACGTCCCGCTGCGCCTCGTGGTCCGATTCGCGCACCAGCAGGCGCAGTTGTGCGTCGGTATGGAAGGCAAGCGCGGATACCGGGATGGCGGTTTCGCTGTTCCAGTAGTCGTCGAAGATCCGGTTGGCCTGCTCCACGGCGGGGCCGGCGACCAGCAGGTCCAGATCCTGGAAGTTCACGTCGGTGCGCGCGCTGAAGTACTCCTCGCCGATGTTGCGGCCACCGACGATTGCGACGCGGCCATCGGCGATCCAGCTCTTGTTGTGCATGCGGTGGTTCACGCTGAAGAAGCGCTGCACCATCTCCACCATGCGCAGGATGCCGGTCCGGTTGCGGAACGGGTTGTACAGGCGGATCTCGATGTTCGGATGGGCATCGAGCGCCATCATCAGCGCGTCCTTGTCCTTGGCATTCATGTCATCGAGCAGGATGCGCACGCGCACGCCGCGCTCGGCGGCGTCGTACAGCGCCTTGGCCATCAGGTGGCCGATCAGGTCGTCGTGCCAGATGTAGTACTGCAGGTCCAGGCTGCGGCCGGCCTGGGTGGTGATCATCGCGCGGGCGGCGAAGGCATCCATGCCATCGCTGAGGAAGGCCACGCCCGACTGGCCGGGATGGGCCGCCTGCAGCGGCACGATCTGCTGGTCGATGCGGGTCTGTGCCGGCTGCAGCGGCAGCACGTGCGAAGGCGCGCCATGCGCCTGCGGCGTGAGATGGTCGGCCAGCAGCAGCCCGGACAGGACCAGCAGCACCAGCACGGCGAGGATGATCGCAGCAACACGCAGCAGGCGTCGCCACAGCGGCTTGGGCAGGCTCATGCCCCGATGGTAGAGCCACGCCATGCGTGAAGGAATGCCTGCAGGATCGACAGGGGGTCAGAGCCCCTGCCTTCGGCACGGGATCCGACCCCCGGATCCCTCTCCACGGGAAAGGGCCCTGACCCGCACACCTCAGAACCGCTCGTCGCTGCCCAGGTAGCGCCACTGCCCCGGCGGCAGCGGCCCCAGCGCCACGCGTCCGATACGCAGGCGGCGCACGGCCGTGACCTCCAGGCCGGCGGCGCTGACCGCCACACGCAGCCCCTTGGCCGTCAGGCCCTTGCCGGCGAAGCGCAGGCGCTGCTCGCTCTGCCAGCTGACCTTGGCGCCGCCCGATTCCTGCTGCAGCCGCGCCATCAGCCACGGCCCGCGCTCGGGACCGCCTTCGGCCACTTCGATCAGGTATTCCTGCTCGGTACGGCCCAGGTTGCGCTGCAGGTGGGCCAGCGTGGCCGGATCCTGGCTGACCACCACCAGCCCGCTGTCGCTGGCCGGCAGCGAGGCGGCCAGCTGCAGGCCGTGGAAGTGACGCTGCAACGGACGGATGTCGCTGGCATCAAGTTCGCTGCGGCTGTCACTGCTGACCAGGGCACACAGGGTTTCGGCGGCGACACCGGCCGGCTTGTGCAGCAGCATGCTGACCCGCTCGGCCTTTTCATCGCTGGCCTGTTCGGCCACCACGATCACCGCGCTGCCATCGACCGGGCGCTGCGGCTGTTCCACCACGTCGCCGTTGACCGTGACCCAGCCGCCTTCGATGTAGCGCCGCGCTTCGCCGCGCGGGATGCCGAGCAGGGCGGACAGGCGTTTGTCGAGACGGATCGGTTCCATGGCAGGCAGGTCGGGCAGGGGGCGCGCAGTGTAGCTGCTGCGGCCGGTCAGCGCTGGCCGCGGTTGGCCAGCTCGGTCAGGTACAGGCGGGTATCGAACTCCAGCTGCAGGTAGTCCGGCTCCATGTGCTGGCACAGCTGGTAGAAGGCCTTGTTGTGGTCGGCTTCCTTCAGGTGGGCCAGCTCATGCACCACGATCATGCGCAGGAACGCCGCGGGTGCCTGGCGGAACACGGTCGCGATGCGGATCTCGCGGCTGGCCTTGAGGCGGCCGCCGTGCACGCGGGAGATGGCGGTGTGGGTGCCCAGCGCGTGCTTGATCACTTCCAGCGTATTGTCGTAGCAGACCTTGTTGAGCGGCACCGACTTGCGCAGGTAACGGTCCTTCAGCTCCTGGGTGTAGTCGTACAGCTGGCGGTCGCTGCGCACCTCGTGCGGGTCGGGGTAGCGCTGCTGCAGCCAGGGGCCGAGCCTGCCCTGCGCCAGCAGCTCGCTGACCTGGGCAACCAGGGGTTCGGGATAACCGGTGAGGTACTTCAGGACTGCCATGCAGGGCCGGCGGGGCGTCGGTAGAATGGGGCATCCAAGATTACACGCGGTACGCACCGACCATGGCAAAGCCCAACGCGCTGCAGGAACAATTGCTCAAGGCCGGCCTGGCCAAGAAGTCGCAGGCCAGCGCCGCCGCACGCGAGCAGGCCAAGGCCCGCCAGGGCAAGGCCGAATCGACCTCGGCCGAGGTCCAGCGCGAGGCTGAACGTGCCCGCGCCGAGAAGGTCGAGCGCGACCGCGCACTGGCCGCCGAACGCAATGCCCAGGCCAGGCAGGCTGAACAGAAGGCCCAGGCCAGGCAGATCATCACGGCCCATGCCGTACCCCACAAGGGCGACGACGAGTACCGCTTCAGCGATGGCGCAGCGATCCGTACCCTGCTGATCGACCCCAAGCTGCGCAAGGCGCTGTCGGTGGGCGTGCTGGTCATCGTCGCCCACGGCGAGGGCTATGCGTTGCTGCCCCGCGCCGCCGCCGAAAAGGTGCGTGAACGCGCACCCGAAGCAATCATCGTCGACCACGGCCAGCCGGGCTCGACCGCCGAGATCTCCACCGGCAACGCAGAAGACGACGCCTATTACGCGCAGTTCCAGGTGCCCGACGACCTGGTCTGGTAAGCAAAAAGGGGACGGAGGGGATTAAGCCGCAATCGGCCTGATCGGATCCGTCGGCGTTCTGTTTGGCATCCTGAAGAGCAGCCGAGCATGGCTCGGCTCTACATGAAGGCCTTCCTTTTTGCCGGGGTGTATCGTCCCCATATCGGGCGACACACCTGCGGAGGATAGCCATGGCCACCGGTTGGGCAGGAGACGGCGCGGTCCAGGACCAGATCGACGCCACCGTCGACGACGCGATCGCCCGCGCGCGGCGCCAGCTGCGCGAGGGACCCGGTCTGGAACACTGTGAGGAATGCGACGCGCCGATCCCGTTGGCGCGGCGCCAGGCTGTGCCTGGTGTGCGGTTGTGCGTTGCGTGCCAGCAGGCGCGGGACGACGAAGACCAGGCGCATGCCGGGTACAACCGGCGTGGCAGCAAGGACAGCCAGCTGAGGTAAAGGGGTGTTTTATTGCAGGGCTGCGCCCTGCACCTGCAGAAGCAACGTCAACATCAAAGGCGCCATCCATGGCGCTCACTGATCTGGCCCCCCTCAACCGGACCCACACCGCCCCGCCATCCCACGGAATGCCGCTCTTGATCTTGCTTCGGCTTCGGCTTCGGCCTCTGCAGGTGCAGGGCGCAGCCCTGCCGAAAACTCCACCCTCAACCGTCGCCCTGGATGCCGCCGGGGGCCTGCGCCGGGTCACGCCAGCGCCGTACCGTGCGCTGGAAGAACAGGTTGTTCGGCAGCTGCAGCACCGTGCCCTCGTGGCCCTCGCCGGTCTCCTGCAGCGTGGTGTAGATCAGGTTCACGTCGATCACCCGGCCCTTCAGGCCCGGCTTCTCGCCGTTCTCCAGCACCTCGATGTAGTCGTGCAGGCGGAACGGGCGGGTGGTGAAGATCAGCAGCGTGCAGAAGATGTTGGACAGCACGCTCCAGGCCGCGAAGAAGGCCACCGCGCCCACGGCCGCGAAGCCGGTGAACGCGGTCCACAGCACCGAGGGCTTCGCGCCGAGCAGGCTGAGGATGTACAGCAGGGCACTGAAATAGACCACGAAACTGGTGATCCGGCGCGCGCCCATCACCATCTCGGGCGGCAACGTGTAGTGCTCGGCGAAGCGGCGGATCAGGCGCCGGGCGAGCACGCGCAGGAGCCACGCGACCAGAAGCACCACTACGATCTGCAGGGCGACGCCGGCGTAGTTCAACCACGGGTGGGTCCAGGGCGGCAGGTGATCCTTCAGCGACAACATCATGGGGCGACAACAGGTGGCAATAACGACCTTCGATGTTACCCGGCGCGTGCCGGGGATTCGACCGCCGGGGCCCAGGCCAGGCACACCAGCGCCTGGCGATGCTGTTGCAGGCAGGCACGGCCGTTACCGGGGTGCAGCTGCAGCGACAGGCCCAGTGCCTGCAGCACGACGCAGGCGGCGATCACCAGCAGGGCGGCGCAGGTTGGGCTGGACATGGCAGGACTCCTGGACGGCAATTTCGCGAAGGACCTTGCATGGATGCAGCAGGTGTCGAAAAGGTTGCACGGCAGTGAACGTCGTCCGGCTCTAAACCTTTTCCCGGGCCGCCGCATCCAAGCGATATGCTCGACACCACCATGCCCGCGCCGCCTGCCGCCCACGACGCCGTCGATGAACCCGCCCTGGTGCGGGCGGCCGCCGCCGGCGATACCTCGGCCTATGAACTGCTGTACCGGCGGCATGCACCGCGCGTGTTCGCCGTGCTGTGGCGGCTGTGCGGGGGCCAGCAGGCGCGTGCCGAAGACGCCTTGCAGGAAGCCTTCCTGCAGGCGTGGAAGGCGCTGCCGGGGTTCCGTTTCGAGAGCAGCCTGTCGACCTGGCTGCATCGCCTGGGCGTCAACGCTGCGCTGATGGAACTGCGTGGGCGCGCCGCCGGGCAGGACCACGACAGTCTTGATGATGTGGACGGAGGACTGCAGGAGCTGGCCGTACACGACCGCTGCGCCGGTACCGAGCGCGACCTGGAGCGCGCGCTGGCGACGCTGCCGCCGAGGGCGCGCGCGGTACTGGTGCTGCATGACATCGAGGGCTGGAAACACCAGGAGATCGCCGCGCAGCTGCAGATGGCCGTCGGCAGCTCCAAGGCACAGTTGCATCGTGCGCGCGGCCTGTTGCGCGCACGGCTGGGAGACATGACATGAGTACACACGAACACGATTCCGACCACGATCTGGTGGCCCGACTGCGCGCGCTGCCTTCCGAACGCGGCCTGCCCGCCGATGGCTGGGCGCGGTTGTCGGCGCAGCTGCCGCCGCGTGAACCACAGGCGGCGCCTGCGCCGACCGGCAACGTGGTGGTGCTGCCGGGGCGTTCGCGCCGGCGCTGGTGGTTGCCGGTGGGGGCCGCACTGGCCGCAAGCCTGGCGCTCTACGCGGTGGCGCCGTGGCGCCATGCGCAGCCGGACGCGCCGGTGCCGTCTACCCTGCAACTGCAGGCCGCGGCGATGACCGAGCAGTACCAGCAGGCAGTGGCCTCGTTGCCCGCAGGCCGGGCGCCGGAATGGCAGCCGGCGCTGCACGAACTCGATGAAAGCGCGGCACAGATCCGGGCCGCGCTGGCGCAGGATCCACGCGCGCCGCATCTGCTTGGCCAGCTCAAGCGCACCTATGCGTTGCGGCTGGAATTGACCCGGCAGGCGGCCTATGCCGCCGAGTCCGGCCTGACGACCTGAGGAGACCCCCGATGACACGAACCCTGATGACCTGCTGCGCCGCGCTGTTGCTGCTGCCCGCGGTGGCCCTGGCTGACACCCGGATCGACGAGCGCCACAACCTGGCCGCCGGCGGCCGCATCGAACTGAGCAACGTGGCCGGCAAAGTGAGCGTGCGTGGCTGGGACCGCAACGACGTGCAGCTCACCGGTACGCTAAGCGATGGCCTGCAGCTGCGCCAGGAGAAGAGTGCCAACCGCGTGCGCTGGGAGATCGAGTATCCGCGTCGCAACAACAACGGCGGCGCGACGCTGGTGCTGAACGTGCCGCGCTCGGTGGAACTGCTGCTGAGTACGGTCAGTGCCAGCCAGGACATCAGCGGCATCGATGTGCGCCGCCTGCAGGCCGACACGGTCAGCGGCAGCCTGAGCGCCTCCGGTCGCAGCGGCGACAGCAAGCTCAATACGGTCAGCGGCGGTGTCATCGCGCGCCTGCAGACGCCGAAGCTGGACGTGAACACGGTCAGTGGCCGCATCGAAGCCGGCGGCGGCGTGTCCGGTGACATCGGTGCACAGACGGTATCCGGCCGGGTCGAGGTCGATGCCGGGCGGGTGCAGCGGCTGGCGGTGGAAACCGTGTCGGGCAGCATCGACCTGTCGGCGGCCGGGCTGGCGCCGGGGGGCCGTATCAATGTCGAATCGGTGAGCGCGTCGGTCAACCTGCGCCTGCCACGCACGGTTTCGGCGCAGCTGTCGGTGAACAGCTTCAGCGGGTCGATCAACAGCGACGCCGGCCAGGTGGAACGGCCGCGCTACGGCCCCGGCAGCCATCTCGATACTCGGCTCGGCAATGGCGACGGTGACATCCGCATCCAGTCGCATTCGGGCAGTGTGCGGGTACGCCTGGATCGCTGAGCGCGGTCCGGCAGGCCGCGGCGGCAGCGCCGCCGCGGTCGGAGCTGGGTCAGCTGGCTTTCTTCAGCGCCCAGGTAGTGCCGAGGACTTCGATCTTGCCACCGGCCTTGCGGAACGCTGCCAGGTCCGAAGCGATCGAATCGCTGCTGACCACGGTGCTGGCGGCCGCGCCCTTGCGTTCGCTGCGGATGCTGTTGCTGGCCTTCGCGGGGGTCTTTGCCTTGCGGGGCATGGTTGCTCCTGTCAGGTGGAAGGGGAGGAAAGCGCCCAGGCATCGGCCTGGCGCAGGTAGTCCTGCCGCTCGCGGCGGCAGTCATCGCCGCCCATCGAGAACTGGCGGCAGATCGCCGGGCGCTGCGAATAGATCGTGCAGCGCAGGTGATAGGGATCGATCGCCGCGCACCAGCCTTCCTCGTTGCGCGCCATCACGGCACGGCCGTGGGTGTCGCGTGACAGGAACTGGCCGGGCACGTGGTCGCCGGGCTGCAGCAGCACGGGCAACCGGCAACAGACCGCGTCACAACGGCGGCAGTCGATGGGTGCAGGTGCTGCGTCAGGTTGTAAGGCCTCAGGGGCCTGGCGGGTGCCCAAAGCGGGTCTCAATGGCGGCTCAGGTGCTGCGCGGACCATGAACGAGCCAGGAAGGCATGGCCGCTAGGCCCGCTGGGCGGGCCAGGCTGCACCGTGGACACACACCGGCATGGCCGGTGGAAGGGGCAGCAGGGTTCTAGCCGACCAAGAGTAACTTAGACCGCGTAACGTTTTGTTAATCCTGGCTGGCTGCCGCCAGCGCAAGGCCCTGGACCACGCCCAGCGAGGGCTCGCCGTGGACCATGCGGGCGCCCGGGAAGGCGGCCGCCACCGCCTGGCGCAGGTAGCCGGCGCGAGACATGCCACCGGTCAGGAACACGGCATCCGGGTCGCCGCCGATGTCGCTGCGGACCTGGGCCAGCAGCTCGCGGATCTGCTCCAGGTAGCCATGGGCGGCGGCGGCCAGGCCGTCGGCGCTGCTGTCGGCATGCAGGTCGCGGGCGATGTAGTCCAGCGTGCTGCGGTGCTCGCTGGCAGCGCTGAGGGCGATCTTGGCGCGTTCCACGTCACGGTACAGGCGGGCGGTGTTGCCGGTGTCCTGCAGGGCCTGCAGGCGCTCGCCCCAGGGCGCGTCGACATGGTCGTACTTGTGCAGGCGGAATTCGCGCTGGCGGGTCATGTCCTGCACGGTGGCCGCTTCCACGTAGTGGTGGGCCGGCACGCGGGTGATGCCGCGGCCGAACAGCGGCATGTAGCTGGACAGGCTCAGCGCCAGATCGATGTCGGTACCGCCGCGGGCGATACCCCAGGCGCGGTGGATGCGCGGGGCGTCGTCGCCGCCGACTTCGGCATGGGCGATGTCGGTGGTGCCGCCGCCGATATCGACGATCACCGCCTGGTGCCGCTCGCGGCTTTCGGCGTGGTAATGCATGGCCGCCGCGGCTGGCTCCTCGAGGAAATCAACCTGGTCGAAGCCGGCCTGGGTGGCCGCTTCACGCAGGATGTCCAGCGCCTGGTCGTTGCCGGCTGCGCCGATCGAACTGCGGAACTGCACCGGGCGCCCGAGCAGGGCGGCGCGCAGCGGCCGGCCGAGCTGGGCACTGGCGGTCAGGCGGATGTGTTCGAGGATGTGCGCGGCGATGCCGGTGATGGTCTGCTTCGCGCGCGGGTGCAGGTTGTAGCCGAGCATCGACTTCGGGCTCTGCACCAGGTTGCCTTCGTGTTCCTCGAAATAGGCTTCCAGCGCTTCGTCGCCGTAGACCGCGTTCTGCAGCAGGTCGTTGGCGCTGCGTTCCTTGCCGGCGCGGGCTTCCATCCATTCCCGGCGCAGCGCGCGCAGGGCTTCGCGGCGCAGCGCCTGCGGCGTGCGTTCCTGGCCGGCGGCGCGCGCCGCGCGCGCGGCGCTGTCGATCATCTGCTGCAGCTGGTGTTCCTGGCCGTCGTCGAGCTGGAAGTCGTCCGGGTCGGGCACCACGCCGGGGAAGTACACACTGGTGCGGAACTGCTCGGCGTCGCCGAAGCGGATCGGCAGCAGTGTTCCCTCATGCACGATGGCGGCGGCGGAGTTGCTGGTACCGAAGTCGATGCCGAGGCGCATGGGGAGTTCCGGGGGCGATCAGGGGCCGCGCACTCTGCTGCAGTTCGCCGCCGACTGCAAGTTCCTGCGGCCTCCCATTCCGTATCGGGAGGCCGGATCGGGTCAAGCCGGGAGCCGGGCGCCGCCCGGAAAAGGGCAGGCGAGCCGGGCGGTTACAATGGCGGCTGTTGATTCACTTTGAGCTACTTGCTGATGTCTTCTGCCCCCGCCTGCCCGCAGTGCACCCTGGAAAACACCTATGCCGATGGCGCGCTGTGGATCTGCGCCGACTGCGGCTTCGAATGGACCGCCGAGGAAAGTGCCGGTTCGACCCTGGTCGTGCGTGACAGCAACGGCAATACCCTGCAGGCCGGTGACACCGTCACCGTGATCAAGGACCTGAAGGTGAAGGGTTCCTCGATCCCGCTCAAGCAGGGCACCGTGATCCGCAACATCCGCCTGGTCGAGGACGATGCCGAGCACATCGAAGGCAACTCGGACAAGATCAAGGGCCTGGTCCTGAAGACCTGCTTCCTCAAGAAGGCCTGACCGGCCTTCAGCGCCTGGCCTGCTGCTGTGCGCGCCAGCGGGCCAGGCTGTCCAGCTTGGCCTGGTAGCGCGCCTGCTGCGGGGCACCGCCCAGCGCCTGCGCGCGCAGCAGTTCACGATCGGCGCGCCTGAGCTGGCCGGCCAGGAAATAGGCCCGCGCCAGCCCGAAGTGGAACTGGTGTGCGGTGTCGTACAGGCGCACGGCCTGCCGGTAATAGCGGATCGCCTGATCCAGTCGGCCGGCGCGTTCGGCCTCGGCGCCGAGCATGTACTGCGCGAACGGATCCTCGCGCTGCACCGACTGCAGGCGCTGCTCCAGCGCCTGCGCCTGCATGACCATGCCCAGCTTCCGGTACAGCGCGCTGGCGTTGGTCAGTGCAGCGTCCTGGCGGCCGTCCAGTCGCAGCGCCGTTTCCAATGCCCGGCGCGCGGCGGCGGTATCGCCCGTACGGTTTTCCAGCACGCCCAGGTTGTTCCAGGTGGCGGCGAAGCTGTTGTCCTGTGCCAGCGCGGCATTGAAGAAGGTGCGTGCACCCACCAGATCGCCGCTGGCCATGCGTTCGGCGCCGCGGTTGTTGTAGAAGTGTGCCAATGCCCGTGCCTGGCTGATCGGCAGCGGCCCGCGGCGGTCGTACAGCACGTTGCGATCCAGATCGACGGTGGCGAAGCGGCCGGCGAAGCCGACCCCGGCATTGACGTGGCCGACGCTGTAGACCAGGCCCTGGGCCTGGTCCTGGTACCACGACACGACCTGGCCGACTTCCTGCACGCGTGCCTGGATGCCGGCTTCGCGTGCCAGCGCGACGAACATCAGGGTAAAGGCCAGGCAGTTGGCGCGCCGCTGCTGCCAGATCTCGCTGACGGTGAAGGTCGCATCGGCGTCGTACTGCAGGTCCAGGCCGTGGCGGTCGAAGATCATCTCCACCAGCGCCTGCAGGCGCTGCTCGCGGGAGTAACTGTGATTGATCACCTGCGTGCGCAGCATGTCGCGCATCGCCGGTGGAATCGCGAACACCTGCTGCGGCGTCGGTATCGCCGGAGTGGCGGTGCTGGCAACGGCCAGCGGCGCGGCCGTTCCCGGATGATCCTGTGCGATCGCGGACGGTGCTGCCAATGCGGCCAGTGCGAGCAGAACGAATCGGGCGGCAGGACGGTACATGACGGCTCCCGGCAGCGGCGGGCGCTCCCGCCTGAGGCGAGTGTAGACCTGTGCGCGCACCGCTGCAGTGACCGTTGGTCGGTCCGCACGTTCATCCACAACCGGTGTGGACCAGCGCTCGGGAAAGCTGTGGACAACCGCGTTGCGGCCTAGTGCGAAGGGCGTTGTGAGGACGTGGTGAAAAAAGCGACAGCTTGCCCGTCAACCGCGCAGGCGGGATGATCCGGGCATGGACTTTTCCCCGCTGACGCTCGCTCCGGCGCAGTGGCAGGCGCTGCAGGACAGCTATGCAACGCCACCACGCGCCTACCATCACTTCGGCCACGTGCGCGCGGTGCTGCAGCACTGCCAGGAGGTTGCCGACGGCCCCGGCTGGCAGCAGCCGGCCGAGGTCTACCTGGCCGTGCTCTACCACGATGCGATCTACGTGGCGGGGCGAAAGGACAACGAAGCACGTTCGGCGCAGATGGCCCTGCAGGCGATCACGCAGGCGCCGGAACTCGCCGCTGTCGATGCCGCCCGGGTCGAGCAGCTGATCCTGCTGACCGCCCGCCATGGCGCGCTCGGCCCGGACGATGTCGATGCCGAGGCCGCGCTGTTCCTGGACTGCGACATGGCGATCCTGGCCGCGCCGGAACCGGTGTTCACCGCCTATGACCGGGGCGTGGCCGAAGAGTACAAGGGCGTGGTGCCGGGCTTCCTGTATCGCGCTGGCCGCCGCCGTTTCCTGCAGGGCCTGCTGCGCGCACCGCGCATCTTCCTCAGCGAGTTCTTCCACCAGCGCCTCGACGCGGCCGCGCGCGACAACCTGCGGCGGCAGCTGGGTCGCTGAGCCAGCCCGCTACACTGGGGCCCGTTTCCACCGATTGCCGCTTCCAACCGTGTCCGTCCCTGATCCCGATCCCCGTCCGCTGCCGCCGGAAGAGCCCGGTCCCAACGAATGCTGTGGCAGCGGTTGCCCGCTGTGCGTGCTGGACCTGTATGCCGACGAGCTGCAGCGCTATCGCAAGGCGTTGGCCGAATGGCAGGCGCGGCACCCGGAAGCCTCCGCATGAGCCGCGCGCGTCCGGCGGCGCTGCTGGCGCTGGCAGCCCTGGTTCTGTTCCTGGTTACCGCGCTGTGGACCCAGTTCGCACGCACCGACCTGGACTGGGTGCGGGCCACGCTCAGCCTCTACCTGCACGGGCCGTGGGGGCTGGCGTTGCGTGCGGCGTACTGCCTGCTGGCACTGGCGATCACCCTGCTCGGCATCGCCCTTTATCGCGGCAGCATCGGCCCGCGGCGCAGCGCGGCGGCGCCGCTGCTGTTCACGGTCTCGGCGCTGGGCCTGGCCACGGTCGCCATCGGTGACAGCTGGCTGCCCGAAGCAACCCCGCTGCTGGCACCGTTCATCCACGGGTTGGCGGCCAACACTGCGTTCCTGTGTGCCAGCGTCGGCATGCTGCTGCAGGCCTGGTACCTGCGCCGCGAACCGGGCTGGCAATCCGCCGCCGGCCTGCTCTGGGGCTGGGCCTGGCTGGCCTTCGTGCTGCTGTGGCTGCACGTGCTGTGGCGTGGCGGGCCGCCGCGCGGGCTGGGGCAGAAAGTGGTGATCGTGGTGATCGTGGGCTGGCTGCTGTATCTGGCGCTGGCGCTGTATCGGCGCAGTCGTCGCGCCGCAGCCTGCTGAAACCCCAACGGCCTGCACCGGTACGTGCCGTGCACGTGGAGGCAGCGTATCGTGTGCGCATTCCATCGGGGCTGCGATATGAAGCGTGCAGGGCTGGGCAGGGTAATGGGCGTGGTGCTGGCGCTGGCCGCACTGCCGGCAACCGCGGCAGCGACCGTGCAGCAGTTCAGCCACGGGCGGTTCGAACAGATTCCGGTGCATATGCCGGCCGGTACCCCGCAGCGGGTGGTGATCTGGTTCCACGAACCGACTCCCGGTGGCGATACCAGCCGTCTGCCGATCGAGGCCCTGCGTGCCGACGGTGCGATGGTCGCCGCCGTGGACATCGCGCACCTGCGCGGCGTGCTCAAGCGCGAAGGCAACCCGACCTGTTCGTTCGGTTCCGGCGATGTCGAGAATTTCTCGCGCTGGCTGCAGGCCTCGCTGCATCTGCCCGGGTACCACCTGCCGCTGGTCGGCGGCGATGGCGAAGGCGCTGAAATGGCCTATGCGCTGGCTGCGCAGGCCGATACGCAGGTGTTCGCCGGCCTGCTCACCACTGGTTTCTGCCCGGACCACAACCACGAGCGCATGGTCTGCGGCGATGGCGTGAAGCGCAACACGCTGCAACCCGCCGAACTGAACTTCCCGTGGTTGAGTGCAGCCGGTGATCACGGCTGCGAGGCGGGCGAGGCCAGCGGTTTCGTGCAGCAGGTGGCGATGGCGCGCGAGTTCAAGCGCACGGCGCGTGGTGATGCCTCACCGGGCCTGGTGGCTGCAGCGCGGGTGATGGGTGCGCAGGCAGGCGTCAGCCTGGCACCGCCGCCGGCCGCGCTGAAGGGCCTGCCGGTGGTGGAAGTACCGTCGACCGGCAACGGCGACACGCTGGCCGTGTTCGTCTCCGGTGATGGTGGCTGGGCCGGCCTGGACAAGGACGTGGCGTCGTCGCTCAACGAGCACGGCGTGGCTGTGGTCGGCATCGACTCGCTGCGCTACTTCTGGAGCGAGCGCACGCCGAAGGGCTTCGCTGCTGACCTGCAGAAGATCATCGATCACTACCGCCAGCAGTGGCACCGCGACAAGGTGATGCTGATCGGTTTCTCGCAGGGGGCCGACGTGCTGCCGGCGACCATCAACCAGCTCGATGCCGATACCCGTGCAGCGCTGGATCGCATCGTGCTGCTGTCGGTAGGCAAGAAGGCCGACTTCGAGTTCCACGTCAGCAACTGGCTGGGCGGCGGCGGCGACGGCCTGCCGATCGCGCCGGAAGTGGCCAGACTGCCGGCGGAGAAAACGCTGTGCGTGTACGGCGACAAGGATGAGGACGCCCTGTGCCCGGACCTGCCGGCCAATGACGGTGTGAAGAAGGTGAAGCTGCCGGGTGACCACCATTTCGGTGGTGACTATGATCGGCTGGCCGAGGTGATCCTCAAGGGCGGTATGTAGCGCTTGGTAGACGCCGACCTTGGTCGGCGCTGGGGCTGAGGGCGCCTTGGGGATGAGCGTGTCGACCAAGGTCGACACCTACCGGGCGGCAGGTGGCGCCGGGTATGCCTGGTGGTGCGGGGCGTCAGTTGCGCCGCGGGTCCAGCGAGATCAGGCGCGTGGCATCCAGCAGTGCGGCTGGCAGGTGCATGCCGCCCGGCGCAGCGAGATAGCGTGGCCGCCACTGCGGGTCGAACTTCGACTTGAAGCGGCGCAGGCCACTGAAGCCGTAGAAGCGTTCGCCATGCCGCGCCAGCAGGCCGGCCAGGCGGTTCCAGCGGCCGGCCAGGCGATGCTGTGCCAGCCCGGACAGTGGCGCCATGCCCAGCGAGAAGCGTGCATAGCCCTGCGCGCGCCCCCACAGGAACAGTTCGATGAAGAGGAAGTCCATCGTCCCCTTCGGCGCCTCGTTGACGTGGCGCATCAGGTCCACCGACAGCTCGGCACCGGCCGGTGCCTGCCACAGGTTGGCAAACGCCACGATCTGGCCTTCGGCCTCCACCAGTGCCACCGGGAACCGCACCAGGTAATCCGGGTCGTAGCTGCCCAGCGAAAAGCCCTTTTCGTCGCCGGCCTTGTCTTCCAGCCACGCGTTGGAAATCGCGTGCAGGCGCGGCAGCAGGCTGGGAATTTCCTCCACCGGTGCCACACGGAAGGACAGGCCGCCGCGCTTGCCCCGGTTCCAGGCCTGGCGCAGGTCCGCACGTTCGCGGCCTTCCAGGCCGAAATCGTGCAGCGGCACCATCGCTTCTTCGCCCAGCTTGACCAGGCCCAGGCCCAGGTCGAGGTAGGTCTGCCAGTAGGACTCGCCGACCTGGTAGAACACCGGGCGCAGGCCGAGCCGGTCGGCTTCCTCGCGGAAGCGCCAGATCAATGCGCGGGCGACCTCCGGCGGGCCGACCGGATCGCCCATCGCGATCAGCGAACCGCCGTAGCGCTGCATCATCACGAAGCCCTGTTTCGCCTCGTCGCGCAGCACCGCCTTGTCGGCGGTCAGCACCAGGCAGGCCTGGGTATCGGTGGCACCGGCCAGTACCGGCGCCAGTGATTGCAGCGTGGCCTCGTCGGCGGCTGGCAGCGGGCTGCGCGTGCTGTGCAGCAGCCGCGCCAGGCCGAACATCACCAGCGCGATCGCCACGACCAGCAACGCGCGCAGCGCGCGTGGTGCGTTGCCGGATATCGCAAACTGCCACCACAGCTCGTTCTGGTACTCGACATGGCTGTAGGTGAAGAACAGCAGCCAGGTGACCGCGACCAGCACCAGGCCGAGGTTGCGCAGCCACGGCCATGACCAGGCTTCGTCCAGCAGCGCGCCCTGGCGGTAGAACTCGCGACGTGCGGCCCACAGTGCCATCGCCACCAGCACTGCCGAGACGGCGATCAACAGTTGGCCACCCCGCAGCCACAGCGGCAGTGGGGTGATCACGCACACTGCCATCGCCAGCACCCACGCGGCGTGGCTGCGCCGGGCCAGGCCCTGGCCGATCAGCAGCAGTGCGACGCCGCTGAGGCTGCCGATCAGGTGCGAGGTCTCCAGGATCGGCAGCGAGGCATTGACCAGGTGACGGCGTGGCGTCGGCAGCGTGCCGTCGATGACCAGTGCGGCGCCGATGCTGAACACCGCCAGCGCGATGATCTGCGGCAGCCACGGGCGCAGCGCGTTCCAGCCCGCACGGGTTGCCCCGGCGCTGGCCTGCAGTGGCTGACGCAGGGCGGGCGCAAGGGCGAGCAGGGTGGCCAGCACCAGCGGCAGCACGTAGTAGGTGACGCGGTAGATCAGCGCCGCTGCCAGCACCGCCGCCGGTGCCACCTGCGGCAACAGCTTCAGCAGGCTCCACTCGAACACGCCAAGGCCGGCGGGCACGGTCGAGACCAGGCCGGCCAGCACGGCCACCAGGTACAGGCCGACGAAGCCGGGCAGTCCGGTCGGCGTGGAGTCCGGCAGCAGCACGTAGAACGCGGCACTGGCCAGCACCAGTTCGATCACGCTCAGCACGGTGACGCCGATCATGGTGCGGCGGTCGGGCAGCCACAACGCATGGCCGAACACGCTGAACTGCCGTCCATCGCGGCCGACCAGCAGCACGGTGCCGAGATATGCGAGCAGGGCGACGATGCCGACGATGCGCACGGCATCGGGATTCAATGGCAATGCCAACGCTGCCGCTGCAGGTTCCATGCACAGTGCCACGCTGATCAGCAGCCATGCCCCGAACACGAAGCCGAGCGTGCTCATCAGCACCACCTGGCCGATCTGCGCCAGGTCCAGGCCGGCGCTGCGGTAGCCACGCAGGCGTACCGCGCCGCCGGTCAACGCGGCAAAGCCCACGGTCTGGCCCAGCGTGTGCGCAAGGAACGCGGTGATGCCGACTCGCGCAGGGTGCACGCGGATGCCGCTGCGACGCAGGCCAATGGCATCGAAGCCGATCAGGCAGGCGTAACTGGCCAGGCCGAGTACCACGGTGAGCGCGATCTGCATGCCACTGAGCTGGCGGAACGCCTGGCGGATGGCCCGGTAGCCGTGCTCGTCGAACTCGTTGGCCAGGCCGTGCAGGGCCAGGGCGAGGATCAGCAGCGGAATGACGATGGTGGCAACCCGCTTCCAGGCTGGCGTGGAAGGGGCAGTGGTGGAATCGACGGGGACGGTCATCGGCGCAAGGGTGCGGCAGGAGGGGCGAGGGCGGTGTCAACGCGGGCGTGGCGCATCGTGCGCCTGTCATCGTCATTTGACCAGTGGGACCGTCGGAGCCCGGTAGTGACGTGTCGCGGAAGGTGCCCGTGCACCCACCGTCGACCGGATTGGAGGACAATGCAGGCCTGATCACCCGCAGGAGCCACGCCCATGATGGAGCGTTACGACGTCGGACCGCGCATGTCCGAAATGACCGTGTACAACAAGGTCGCCTACCTCTCCGGCCAGATTCCGGAAGACACGAGCCAGGACATCACCGGGCAGACCCGGCAGGTGCTGGCGGAGATCGACAAGCTGCTGGCACTGGTCGCCAGTGATCGCCAGCACGTGCTGCGCGCGGAAGTGTTCCTGGCCGATATCGCCGACTTCGACGGCATGAACAAGGCGTGGGACGAGTGGGTGGTCGAGGGCGCGACCCCGGCCCGCGCAACCTTCGAAGCCAAGCTGGCCCACGCCGAGTGGAAGGTCGAGATCGTGGTGACGGCGGCCGTGCCATAACTGCGGGATGGGGTCGGATCCCTTTCCCGCGGAAAGGGATCCGACCCCTGTTACAGGGGCAGCAACTCGATGCAGTCCACCGGGCACGGCGGAATGCACAGTTCGCAACCGGTGCACAGATCGGCGATGACCGTGTGCATGTACTTGGCGCCGCCGACGATGGCGTCCACCGGGCAGGCCTGGATGCACTTGGTGCAGCCGATGCAGTCGGCTTCCACGATCAGCGCCACCTGCGGCACCTTGTGTTCGCCACGCGAACGATCAAACGGAATGGCAGGCACGCCCAGTACCTGCGCCAGCGCGCGCGCGCCGGCATCGCCGCCCGGCGGGCAGCGGTCCACGCCCACCTCGCCGCGCGCCATCGCCTGCGCATACGGGCGGCAGCCGTCGTAGCCGCACTGCCCGCATTGGGTCTGCGGCAGCAGGCGGTCGAGGCGTTCGGTCAGGGGCGGGATCAGGCTCATGCGTGGCGAAGGCTGCGCGTCGGGGTTACTTCAGGGGTTTGCCACGGAACCAGCGCTCGTGGGCCAGCGCCAGCATCGGCTTGTCTTCGGAACTGTCACCGTAGGCATGGATGCGCACGTAGCGGGACAGATCGAACTGGCGACGGATGTGCTCGACCTTGCGCGGGCCGCAGTCGCCACCGGCATAGCGACCGGTCAGGCGGCCGTCCTGGCTTTCCAGCCGGTTGCAGATCAGCTGAAGGCCCAGCTGCTCGCACCATGGCCGCAGGTACAGGTCGAGCGAGCCGGACACGATCACCACGGTATGCTGCTGTTCCCTGTGCCAGCGGATCTGCTCCAGCATTTCCGGGCGCACCACCTCGGGCAGGAACTCACGCGAGAAGCCTGCGGCCAGCGTGGCGATGTCATCGCTGTAGCGGTTGCGGAAGGTCAGGCGGGTGACGCGTGCACGGATGCGTTCGGCCGAGATCAGTTTCAGCTTGTATGCGGCCAGCCACGGGCCGACCTTCCACCACGCCTGCGCCAGCTGTTCGGCGGTGGCCACGCGGCGCAGGAAACGGCCATAGGTATCGCAGGTGGTCACGGTGTGGTCGAAGTCGAACAGCGCCAGTTCCATTCCATTGCTTCCCATCGCGTTGCCTCCGCTGGCCGATGCTGCCGGCAGGCGCGGCGGTGGCCGCGCCCGCTGCAGGCATCAGCGGACCGGCATGCCCGGCTGCGCGCCGCTGTCGGCGTCCAGCAGCGCCAGCGCGCCGCCGTCGAAACCGGCCGACAGGATCATGCCTTCGCTCAGGCCGAAGCGCATCTTGCGCGGGGCCAGGTTGGCGATGAACACCACGCTGCGACCGACCAGGGCTTCCGGCTCGCCGTAGCTGCCACGGATGCCGGAGAAGATCTGGCGCTTGCCCAGTTCGCCGGCATCCAGTTCGAAGCGCAGCAGCTTGTCCGAACCTTCCACGAACTCGCACACCAGCACCTTGCCGATGCGCAGGTCGAGCTTGGCGAAATCGTCGATGCCGATATAGGCCGGAGCATCGGCGCTCTTCACGCCGTCCTTGGCCGGGGCCGGTGTGGCCGGCTTGGCGGCGTCGGTCCTGGCGGCGGGGGCGGCAGCGGCGGCCGGCTGCAGGGTGTCCTTGGAGGCGTCGATCATGGCGTCAATCTTCTTCGGGTCGATACGGGTGAACAGCGGGGTGTAGTCGGTGATGCGGTGGCCCAGCAGCGGCTGTGCCAGTTCGGTCCAGTCATTGACCGGCGCGGCCAGGAAGGCCTCGGCCTGCGCGGCGGTGGCCGGCAGCACCGGCTTCAGTGCGGTGACCAGCACGCGGAACAGGTTCAGGCCCTGGCTGCACACGGCCTGCAGCTGCGCGTCGGCGCCTTCCTGCTTGGCGATGACCCACGGCTTGACGTCGTCGATGTAGCGGTTGGCTTCGTCGGCCAGGGTCATGGTCAGGCGGATCGCCGCAGCCGGGTCGTTGCGCTCGTAGGCTTCACGGATCGGCGCCAGGCCATCGACGAAGCGCTGGTACTGCGCCGCGTCGGGCAGCTGCGCGGCCAGCTGGCCGTCGAAGCGCTTGCTGATGAAGCCGGCGCAGCGGCTGGCCAGGTTGACGAACTTGCCGACCAGGTCGGCGTTGACGCGGGCGATGAAATCACCCAGGTTCAGGTCAAGATCGTCGACGCCACCACCGGACTTGGCGGCGTAGTAATAGCGCAGCGCTTCCGGCTCCAGGCCGGCATCGAGGAAGGTACGTGCCATCACGAAGGTGCCGCGCGACTTGCTCATCTTGGCGCCGTCCACGGTCAGGTAGCCATTGACGTGCAGGCGGGTCGGCGCGCGCTGGCCGGTACCGTGCAGCACCGCCGGCCAGAACAGGCCGTGGAAGTTGACGATGTCCTTGCCGATGAAGTGGTGCAGTTCGGTGGCGGTGCCGGCGCGCAGGTGCGCTTCGAAGTCTTCGCCGAGCTTGCCGCACAGGGTCTGGAAGCTGGACAGGTAGCCGATCGGCGCATCCAGCCAGACATAGAAGTACTTGCCCGGCTGGCCGGGAATCTGGAAACCGAAGTACGGCGCATCGCGCGAGATGTCCCACGCGCGCAGGCCACCTTCGGCGTTGAGCCACTCACCCAGCTTGGCCTTCACGCCCGGCAGGGCGACATCGCCGGCCAGCCATTCGCGCAGGAATGCATCGAAGTGGCCCACCTCGAAGAAGAAGTGCTCCGAATCGCGCATTTCCGGCGTGGCGCCGGAGATGACCGAACGCGGCTCCTTCAGGTCGGTCGGTGCATAGGTCGCGCCGCAGACTTCGCAGTTGTCGCCGTACTGGTCGGGGCTGCCGCAGTTCGGGCAGATGCCCTTGACGTAGCGGTCGGGCAGGAACATGCCCTTGGCCGGGTCGTAGAACTGGGCGACCGAACGGCGGCTGATGTGGCCGGCCGCTTCCAGCTTCAGGTAGAACTGCTCGGTCAGTGCCTTGTTGGCCGCCGAGTTGGTCGAGTCGTAGTGGTCGAAGGCCACGCCGAAGGCGGCGAAGTCACGTTCGTGGCTGGCCTGGATGTTGGCGATGAAGGTTTCCGGGGTGACCCCGGCCTTTTCCGCGGCCAGCATGATCGGCGTGCCGTGGGTGTCGTCGGCGCAGACGAACCAGGCCTTGCCGCCGCTCATTCGCCGCGCACGCACCCAGATGTCGGCCTGGATGTAGCCGACCAGGTGGCCCAGGTGCAGCGGGCCGTTGGCGTAGGGCAGGGCGGTGGTGACGAGCGCGGTACGGGTCATGGTCGCGGGGTGAAGCCGAGGGGAACCGCAGAGTATCGCATGCCCGCAACGACGTGACCCGGCCGGGGCCGGGTCACGGGGATGAAGCGGGGGCCGGGGCGCTTATTCGCGCTGCCAGGTCTGCGCGCGGCAGATGAAGGCGATGCAGCCGGACACGTCCAGCCTGGTGCCACCCGGCTGCAGCTCCATCTTCGACTTGTAGGTCTTGCCGTTGGCCGGGTCGAGGATGGTGCCGCCGGACCACTTGTTGGCGCCATCGGCCTTCAGGTTCCAGAGGATGGTCATGCCCTTCACCGGCTTGTTCCTGTTGGCGCCTTCACATCCATCGCAGACCGGGTTCGGGCCCTTGTCCGAGTGCAGGATGTCGACCACCTTGCCGGTCAGGGTGCCGTTGGCGGCCTGGGTGATCTCGACGATCGACTTCACCTTGCCGGTCTTGTCGTCGATGGTCTTCCAGCGGCCGGCGGCGCCGTCGGCGGCCTGGGCCGACAGGGCGGCCAGGCACAGCGGCAGTGCCAGCAGCAGGGTCTTGAAGGTGTTGCGCATGGTCCCCTCCCAGGGTTCATTCCGGCACGGTGCCGGCATGGGTCGACTGTATACCCATTCGGCGGGGTATGGGGAAGGGGGGGCTTTGCAGGGCTGCGCCCTGCACCTGCAGAGGCAGCCGCAACAGCCGGAGCAACAGCAAAAGCGGACTTGCTGAGGGATGGCGGGGCACTGTGGGTTTGCGGGGCCGCCGTAAACCCGTCCCTGGGGGCTTGGTCGCCGCATCCATGCGGCTCACACCCCGCAAACCCACAATGCCCCGCCTTCGACAGTTTCCGGCGATCTGCCGGTGCTGGTGCGGTTGGTGGGTGTCGACCTTGGTCGACACAGATCCATGCCATGCGTGGATGACGTTTCCGGTGGCGGCGATGGGGTCAGATCCCTTTTCCGTCGGAAAAGGGATCTGACCCCCGGGGACGTCAACCGGCTTCGTACAGCTCCAGCGGCAGGTCGTCGGGGTCGGCGAAGAAGGTGAAGCGGCGGCCGGTGTACTCGTCCACGCGGATCGGTTCGCACACTACGCCGTGCGCTGACAGGCGCTGGATGAAGGGTTCCAGCGTGGCCACGCGGAACGCGAGGTGGCGCAGGCCCTGGGCTTCCGGGCGGCTGGGACGGGGCGGCGGCGAGGGGAAGGAGAACAGTTCCAGCTGGCCGCCGTCGGGCAGGGCCAGGTCCAGCTTCCAGGAATCGCGCGCGGCGCGGTGGTTCTCGGCCAGCACGCGCAGGCCGAGGATGCGCACGTAGAAGTCTTTTGAACGTGCGTAGTCGCTGCAGATCAGTGCGGCGTGGTGGATGCCCAGCAGGGCACCGGAATCGGCGGTCATTGCAGGGTGTCCAGCCAGCGCTGGGCGATCTTCAGCGCCAGCGGATAGGGTTCGGGGTCGTTGCGGTTGGTCAGAACGATCACGGTCAGGTGTTTTTCCGGGTGGCGCACGATCACGTTGCGGAAGCCGATGCTCTCGCCGCTGTGCCATTGGACGGGGCCATTCAGCCGCCAGCCGAACCCGTAGTGCGGTACATCCGGTTCGGGCGTCGATGTGGCGGGGCTGAACATCGCGCGGCGCGAGGCCTTCGACAGCAGGCGGTCGTCGTACAGCGCCGCATCCCAGCGGGCCAGGTCGTCCAGCGAGGAATAGATGCCACCATCGCCGAGCACGGCGCTGGTGGTGCTCTGGTCGGTGCGCTGCCAACGGCCATCGATCCAGCTGTAGCCATAGGCGCGTGCGGCGATGGTATCGATGCCGTCCTGATGGGCCACGGTGTGGGCCATGCCCAGCGGGCGGAAGATGCGCTGTTGCAGGAAGGCTGCGAAATCCTGGCCGGAGGCGCGGCCGACGATCAGTGCCAGCAGCGCATAGCCGCTGTTGCTGTAGTGGTACTGCGTGCCGGGCGCGAAGTTCAGCCGGTCCTGGCGCGACAGCAGGGTCAGCACATCGGCGTCATGCACCTGCCGAGCATCAGCCGGGTCCATCAGGTCTTCGTAGTCGGGCAGGCCACCGGTATGCGAGAGCAGCTGGCGGATGGTGATGGCGGCCGCAGCCGGGGGCAGTTCGGGCAGCCATTGCCGGGCAGGTTGGTCCAGCCCGAGCCGGCCATCTTCCACCAGCAGCAACACCGCCGCAGCGGTGAACTGCTTGCTGACCGAGGCCAGCCGGAAGTTGCTGGCCGCGGTGACCGCCGTGCCGTCCTCCACCACCGCCAGGCCATAGCCGCGCCGGAATACCGGTTTGCCGTCATGCAGCACCAGTACGGCGGCGCCGGGCACCTGGCCGTCGTAGGCCTGCATCAGGCCGTCGATGCCCGCATCCGGTGGGGCCAGCACCGGTGCGGCAACGGTGGCCAGCGGCAGCAGGCCCAGCACGGCGGCGAACAGGGCGACGGCAGGACGCATGGCGGCTCCGGAAGGCTCAGGGTGACGGGGCGGGCGTGGCGCTGGCCGGCTGGGCCATCCAGCGTTCCATCTTGCGGTCCAGCACGTCCAGCGGCATCGAGCCGTCCTTCAGCAGTTCGGCGTGGAAGCGGCGCAGGTCGAAGGCGGCGCCCTGGCGCGCCCTGGCCTTGTCGCGCAGGGCGACAATGGTGGTCAGGCCGGCCACGTTCGACAGTGCCTGGCCAGGCTGGGCCATGACCCGCTCGACTTCGGCGTTGGCATCGTCGCTGCTCATGTCCACGGTCTTCTGCAGGTAGGTGACAGCCTGCTGCTTGCTCCAGCCCTGGGCATTCACGCCGGTATCGGCCACCACGCGGGCGGCGCGCAGCAGGCGCGAGTACAGGTAGCCGATGCGGTCGTAGGGATCGGTGTAGATGCCCAGGTCCTCGCCCAGCGTTTCGGCGTACAGGCCCCAGCCTTCGACGAAGGCGAGATCGCCACCGAGGCGGCGGAAGCGCGGCAGCTTGGCCAGCTCCTGCTGCAGGCCCAGCTGCACGTGGTGGCCGGGGATCGCTTCATGCAGGTACTGCACCGGCACGTTCCAGCGCTTGCGGCTGGGCAGGTCGCGGGTGTTCACGTACAGCACCGCGGATTGCCCGGGCAGTGCCGGCTGGTAGGCAGCGGCAGCGGCGGTGAGCGCACGCTCCGGTTCCACCGCGCGTACGTCCAGCGGCGCCTTCGGCAAGGTATCCAGCACCTGCGGCAGGCGTGCGTTGACCTGCTGCTGCACCTGGCGGTAACGGTTGATCAGCGCATTGGCATCGCCGTACTGGAACTGGCGGTCGTTGCGCATGCTGCGCAGCAGCTTGGTGGGGGTGCCGCGCAGCTTGGCATCCTTCATCACCGTGGCGATCTGCGCCTGCAGTTCCTGCACGCGTTGTTCGCCCAGCGCGTGCAGCTGCGCGGCGGTCTGGTCGCTGGCGGTGGTCTGCACGATCAGGCTGGCGTACCAGGCCTGGCCATCGGGCAGTGCGCCCAGGCCGCTGCTGGCGCGCGTGGCCGGCAGGTATTCGGTGGCGATGAAGCCGCGCAGGGCGCGATAGGCCGGCATGATGCGCAGTTCGATCATGCGCTTGTACTCGGCGCTGATGCGCGCCTTGTCCTCGGCCGGGATGGTGTTGGGCATGGTGCGGATCGGCGACCAGAAGATGCTCTCTTCGGCGGTCGGCTTGATCACCGCATCCAGTTGCGGCAGCACTTTTTCCATCAGGTCGCGCGGCTGTACCACGCCGGCCTTCATGCCTTGGCGCATGTTGTCGATGGCCTGGTCGAACAGTTCGGGAATGCCCAGCGAACGGCGCGACCAGGTGTCGTAGTCCTGCACGGTGTTGAATGGCTGCGCGCCGGCACCGGCACCGAGGATCGCCATGATGCTGCCGATGTTGTAGTACTGGCTGATCGGCATCATCCAGCCCGGGTAGCGCTCGGCGGCCAGCGAGGCGCGTGCGTCGCGCACGAAGATCTCGTAGCTGAGCAGGTCCTGGCCCTGCAGGCCATCACTGCCGAGCTTCTCGACCTTGCCCAGCCATTGCGTAGTGAAGTCGTGCGACTGCTGGCGCCAGGCGGCGGACAGGATGTTGGGCAGCTGGTCGTTGTAACGGGATTCGCCCTGGAAGGTGGCCTGCAGCGGGTTCAACCGCATCGAGGCATCCCAGTACTCGTCGTACAGGCGCTCCAGCTGTACCTGCTTGGGTACGGCACGTGCCGGCGCGACCGGACGCGGCGCGGCGCGGCGTGCCGAACTGCCACGCGCCGGCGCGGTGGCGCGGGCGGGCCTGGCCTTGGGCTTGGCAGCCTGGCGGGTCTGCGCGGCGGCAGGGCGGCTGGCCTTCTTTTTCGCTGCTTCGGCCGACGGCACGGCACTGAACAGGAACAACGCGGCGATGGCGGCGGCCAGGGCGCGGGTGGGATGCGGCATCAGGAGCTTCCGTGGAACACAGACCGTGGAGCTTGCACGATCCGGCCGCGTACGGCCAGCGTGAAGGCGCAGTCAGCTTGCCGCCGCTGGGGCTTCAGTCAGCCGCCGCCGCCGCGCGCAGCGCAGCGGCCCTGTCTGCGCCCAGATAGCGGGTGATCGCACGCCGCATCAGGTACAGCAGCGGAATCAGGGCAATTGCAAAGCCCATCTTGTAGATGTAGTTGACGCTGCTGACGGCCAGGAACAGCGAGGTCGGCCAGTGCTGCGGGCCGAGCACGAAGGCGATCCAGATCACCACGAAGCTGTCCACCACCTGCGAGATCGCGGTGGACCCGGTCGCACGCAGCCACACGTGGCGCTCGCCGGTGGCCTGGCGGATGCGATGGAACACCGCCACGTCGATCAGCTGGCCGAGCAGGAAGGCCACCAGTGAACCGGCGATGGTCCACATGCCCTGGCCGAACACCGCTGCGAATGCGGCCTGGTAGTCCGGCACGCCGTGCCCGTCCATGGAGGTGACCCACCAGCTGGCCGGCGCCAGCGAGATCGCCGCGAAGGCGAACAGGAAGCCATAGGCGATCAGGACCACGGCCAGCCACGAGATGAAGCGCACGCCGCGCTTGCCGAAGAACTCGTTGATGGTGTCGGTCATGATGAACACCACCGGCCATAGCAGGGTGCCGGCGGTGAAGCTGAGCGAACCAGTCTGGCCGAACAGGTTCCAGTTCAGCGGATCGATGCCGAGGGTGTCTTCCAGCGCGAAGATCTTCACTCCGATCAGTTCGGCCAGCACCGCATTGCCGCAGAAGAACGCAGCCAGCACGATGAACAGCAGGACCGCGCGGTCCTGCAACGGGCGCTCGATCGGCGCCGCGGTCATTCGCTGCGATCGCCGGCGCGCGTGAACGGAACGCTGGACGGCGCGACGGCGCCGCCGGAAATGATGAAGCTCATGGCCTGGTCGACGGTCCAGTCGGTCGGGGTCAGCAGTTCCACCGGCACGATTTCCAGGTAACCCGAAGTCGGGTTCGGCGTGGTGGGCACGTACACCGCGGCCAGTTCACGGTCGGTGCCGTGTTCCTTGATCACGCGGGTGACCAGCCCGACCGACTTCATGTCGCGGTGCGGAAAGTCGATCAGCACCACGCGCTGGGTGCTGCCCGGTTCGGTCTGCAGCATGTCCAGCAGCTTCTTGGCGCTGTCGTAGATGATGCTGGCCAGCGGAATGCGCTTGATGACCGCGCCGACCCAGCGCAGCAGGCGCTGGCCCAGCACGCGGCGGCTGGCCACGCCCACCGCCAGGATCACCAGCAGGGTGGCCAGGAGGGCGATGGTGTTCTGGATCCACTCGGCCCGGACCCAGCCGAGGTAGTGCGGAAAGCTTGTCGCGATCTGCTCGGAAAGTGGCACCACCAACGGGCTGGAAATGCCCGACAGCAGCACGAACACGAACTTGACCACGACCCAGGTCAGCCAGATCGGCAGCAGGGTCAGCAGGCCGGTCAGGAACAGGCCCTGCAGGGAGGGGCGGGGGACCAGGGCGGGGGCTTCGAGCGACATGTGCGCATTGTAGCGGTCACGGCCGCTCGATTACGCTGGGCAATCGACTGCGGCAACGGCACATGGAAGGGAAGCTGTGTTGAAGATTCTGCGCGGACTGGGTTGGACCCTGGCAGGCCTTCTGGTGCTGGCCATCGTGGTGTGGTGCGCCTCGCGCATGTGGCCGGTGCCGGAATCGCGGCGACAGGCCCAGCAGCGCCTGCAGGCCCGCCTGCCTGTCCACGGCCACAACGGTTTTGCGCTGCTGTGGACGCTCGCGTTCGACGATCTGGACGCGCGCCAGCGCGAACAGGCCCTGGCCCGCGACGTGCAGCGTTGGGAGGCCGATCCGCGCGGCAATGGCGGCGCCGGACCGCAGCTGGCGGAGGACCATGACGCGCTGCGATCACGACCGGCGGCCAGCTGCGGGCCGACCGCCAGTGACTGCCTGGGCCAGGTGCGCGCCGACCCGCAGCGCTTCGTCGATGCCCACGCTGGCCACCAGCAGCTGCATGCGCGCCTGGACCAGCTGGCCGATGCGGACCACTTCGTGTCGCCATTCCGGCCCAAGGGCGACGGCATCCTGGTGCCGATGCCGACCTATGGCCTGATGATCGATGCCACCAGCGCACGCGCGCTGGCCTATGTGCAGGGCGATATCGACGGTGCGCTGCGTGGCAGTTGCAGGGGGCTTCAGCTGGGCCGGCGGCTGGTGACGGGCGGCAGTTACCTGGTGGAGAGCATCATCGGTGCCAGCCTGGTGCAGGCCAATGCCCAACTGCTGGCCGACATGCTGGTCGAACTGCCGGCCGACCATCCGTTGCCAGCGGAATGCGATCAGGCAATGCAGCCGATGCTGGCCGCCGAACAGAGCCTGTGCCGTGCGATGCAGGGTGAGTACGCGATGAGCCGGGCTGCGATCGAAACTTCGGCGCAGGAATTCGGCGGGGTGCTGGTCCTGGATCGCAGCAGCACCCTGGCGCGCGCGGCGGGCAATCTGGGCTGGGCCTGCGGCGCGGCGGCGATGGCGGCGCTGGAAGCGGATCGCCCGCTGCCGGTGCCGGCACCGCCGCAGCATGACTTTGGCTGCCTGTCGAACATCCTGGGGTGCGTGCTGACCGATATTGCCCGCCCGGTCTATCCGGCCTATTCGTCACGGACCCAGGATGCCGCCGCGATGGTGCGGCTGATCGGCGCGCAGCGCTGGCTGCGGCAGCAGGCGCAGGATCCGGTGGATGCGCTGCAGCGCCTGCCTGCGCAGTTCCGCTCGCCGGTGCGGGCACCGCAGCTGTCGGCCGATGGCCGCCGTCTGCAGGTGCCGCGGCGTTCACCGTCGCGCAGCACCGACGAGAGCCCATGGCTGTCGGTGCCGCTGGTGATGGAGAACGCCCCGGCCGCTGCTGCGCGCGATTGAGCAGCGTCTCAGTCGCTGCCCGCCAGCGGATCGAATGCCCAGCCATCACCGATGGTCTGCAGCGTCCAGCGGCGGCGGCTGTGCAGGGGCTCCCAGTGCACGCTGTCCTTGTCGTCCTCGATGCTGCCTTCGCTCCGCTTTACCCTGCCGGTGGAGAAGTTCACGCTCACCGACTCGGTCTGCCCGGAATTGCGCATCACCGAATTCTGGTCGTAGCCGATCAGCGCAAAGGCATCGTCCTGCCAACGGAAGGTAAAGGCGGTCGTGCCCATTGACCAGCTGCCCGCGCTGGCGAATGAAAACAGTGCGACCTTCAGGGTGCCCCGCTGGATGCTGACGCCGCCGTCTTCGAGCGGGTCGCTCATCACCGGATTGTCCGGGCGTGGTATCAGCTGGTGGTCCTGCACCGCCAGCACATAGCCGGACGGGCGCGACCACGCCACGGCGAGAATGCGCGGGTTGCTGTCGTACGGCGAGGGACCCAAGCCATCGTGCTCGATGACGTTGCGTGGCGCCTGCTGACGCAGCACCAGCACCAGGTCCGCGCGGCCATCCTGGTCGAGATCGCCTTCGACGCTCGATTCAAGTGCCCAGCCCTGGGGGACGAAACCGGCGGCATTGGCCGCCTGGGCCGGCAGCGTCGGATACTGCACCGGTGGCAGGTCGAGGGCGTGGGTGGTGAAGGACAGCAGGGTCAGCAGTGTGGCAAGCGCATACGGGCGCATCGGAGCCTCCATGGCAGGGAGGCCGAGGATAGCGCGCGCGTGCTGGATCAGCGTGCGTGCGGCTTCAACCGCAGGTACACCTGCTTGCGTACCTGGGCGACCACTTCGCCGCTTTCGTCGACGACATCGTTGCTGAACCAGCGCAGCACCTTTTCGCCGCCGGCCGCTTCGGCACGCAGTTCGGCCAGCAGTGCATCATCGATGCGGAACGAAGTGCGCACCGTGCCCCGGCCAGGCTTGAGGAAATCGATCGCACCGGCCCGGTCCCACACGTAATAGTCACGGCCGAGGATGTGCAGCAGGCCCAGCATCCAGAATGGATCGGTCATCGCGAACAGGCTGCCGCCGAAATGCGTGCCCACGTAATTGCGGTTCCACGGCCGCAGTCGCAGTGCCACGTCGATCTGCCGGTAATCGGGCGTGATCCGGGTGACGTGGATGCCGGTGAACAGGAACGGCGGCCAGAGGTTGATGCCGAAGCGGAACAGGCGGGCGTTCATGCGGGTCCGGGGCGCGAGGCGAGGTGCCCAGTCTAACCATTCGCATGCGTATGTTGCACCCCGGGAGTCACGTCCCGCCGTCGATCATGAACCCGTCGCGGCCGTTGGCCTTGGCCTGGTACAGGGCGGTGTCGGCGCCTTCCACGAAATGGTGCGGTTGCAGGTCACCGTCGGGCACGCGGGTGAATACCCCGATGGTGAGCGTGACGCCGTCATCGCTGCCATCGCCCGGCGCCGGCAGTGCACGCACGCAGGCAATCAGGTCCTCGATCACCCGGCGCGCGCCCTCGGCCGGCGTATCCGGCAGCACCAGTGCGAATTCGTCGCCACCGTAGCGCGCCGCCATGTCGCGCGGGCGGCGCGCATGGGCGCCGATCAGGCGGGCGACATCACGCAGCACGCGGTCACCGACCTGGTGGCCATGGCGGTCGTTGTGGCGCTTGAAGTGGTCGACGTCGATCAGCGCCAGGCTCAATGGCTTGCCACTGCGCCGCGCGGCGTCGCATTCCTGCTGCAGTGACTGCTCGAAGCGCAGGCGGTTGCCCAGGCCGGTGAGGGCATCGCGGTTGGCCAGGCGGTGCCAGGCCGAGATCCGCCACACCGCCCAGACCAGCAGTGCCAGCACCACGCCCAGCATCGCGCTGGCCGGTGCCCACCACAGGTCACCGGTGCGCAGCAGCAGCCAGCTCAGCAGCGGCGGCATCGGCAGCGAACACAGCGCGACCAGCCACGGCAGGCGCAGGCCGAGCAGGATCACGCACAGCGCCACCAGCACGCCACTGATGGCGTGCTGCCAGGCGTGCGGCAGCACGTCGATCTGCTTGTGCTGCAGCAGCATCGAGGTGATGTTGGCCTGGTACTCGCTGCCGCTCATCCAGAACTCGCGGGTGGTCGGGGTCAGCAGGCGAGGCGCGATGCCGCTGGCCGTCATCCCGACCACGATGCGGCGGCCATGCAGCATCGCTCCATCCACGTGCCCATCGAGCACGTCCGCATAGGACACCTGCGGCAGCCGCTCGGGCGGGCCGGCGTAGCGCACGCGCACGTAATCATCGCGACGCCATTGATAGGGCGAGCCCAGCTCCGGGTCGGGGTCGGGCAGGCCGCGTACCGCACCCGCCGGCAGGTCGGCCAGTGCCAGGCCCAGTGCCGGCCAGTGCGGCCGTCCGATACCGGCGTGCAGATAGACGCCGCGGGCGACGCCGTCCCCATCCACCTCGACATCGGTGTGGCCGATCGCGGCGGCACTGGCGGCGATCTGCGGGATCGGCAGCATTTCCTCGGCCATGCGGTCGCCGGCCGCCGGTGCCGCCAGCACCGGCAGCACCACCCGGCCGTTGCGTCGGATCGCGGCCGCCAGCTCATCATCCTGGCGGCTGTCGCGACGGTCGGGTTCGGACAGCATCAGGTCCAGCGCAACGCGTTCGGCGCCGGCATCGGTCAGGCGGTCCAGCAGGCGGGCATGCACCGAGCGCGGCCAGGGCCACTGGCCGATACGCTGCAGGCTGCCTTCGTCGATGGCCACGATCAGCACGCTGGGGTCGGGGCGGTAGTCCCAGTTGCCGACCAGTGCGTCATAGGCCGCCTCGTCCTGCCGCCACAGCCATTGGCCCTGGCTGGCCACGATGGTCAGCACGCCGGCCAGCAGGGCCAGCAGGATCCGCTTCGACCATGGCAGCGGCGAGCGCCTCACAACAACAACCAGAGCAGCAGTGCACCGCCACCGGCGCCGTAGCACAGGCGGCATGGCAACGGGATCTGCTGGGCAGGAGAGAACTCGCCGGCGTGGCCGTCATCGTCGATGTACTGCACGCGCACGTGCAGCGTGCCGCTCCACGGGCGCTTGAAGCTCACCTGCGGCTGGGCCACGGTTTCATCAATCAATGGGGCCTTGAAGTCACCGCGGCGATCCACCTGCACCCGGTAGCGCTGGCCTTCGCTGCCGGCCTGCCAGCGCAGGGTGAGCTCGCCGTGCGCGGCCTCGGGCGGTTGCAGTGCCGGGTCCACCGGCTCGTTGCTCAGCTGCAGCGGCAGCGCCTGGCCATAGCGGCCCTGGTGGCCTTCGGCATCGCGCGAGGCCACGCGCCAGTAGTACTGTCCGGGCGGCAGCGGTTGCGCCAGGCGCAGGTCGGTCGCATGGGTAGCCTGCTCCTGCAGTGGCTGCCGGAAGCTGGGTTCGGCGGCGATCTGCAGCACGCTGCTGCGTGCACCGGGGGCCTGGCTCCAGCGGAAGCGCGGGCGGTCGCTGTTGATCGTCTGCCCATGCAGCGGCGATACGGTCAGCGGCGGCGGTGGCTGGTCACTGAGCTCGAAATCGGCGCTCGCATCCAGGCCTTCGACGCCCTGTGCGTCGACCGCGCGCAACAGGAGGCGCAGCTGGCCGGGCGGCAGGTCGCCGATCGCTAACCGGGTGTCGGCGGTGGTGGTGGCGAACAGCAGGATCTCCGGCGTTGCCGCCTGCACCACTTCCACCCGGTAGTGATCGGCGCCAGTGACCGGTTCCCAGGCAAGCAGGGTCGGCAGCGGCGCCAGGCGCAGCGCGTCATTGCGCAGCGCCGGCGCCGGCAGCAGGGCCGAGACCGCGGCGGGGGCCGCATCGGCGCTGCTGCTGCGGGTGGACTGCCCCGGCCGCACCAAGCGCTGGCCATGGGGGTTGCCGACCTGCACCTTGCCCTGCAGGACCTCGGTGGCGCCGACGTGCCCGGTATCCCCGGCGCTGACCCGGAACACCGTGCCGCGCACGCTGCTGGTCGCGGTGGGTGCATCGATGATGTAGCGCGAGGCCGGGCCGCGCGCCGGCGTCACCCGGTTGCTGGCGCGCCCCTGCTGCAGGCGCAGGCGGGTGTCGACCATGCCGGTGTGGCCATAGCGGCTGAGCTGGTCCAGGCGCAGGCGCGAGTATTCGCGCAGCTGCAGGCGCGAGGCATCGGCAAATTCCAGCGTGATGCTGGAATCGCCCTCGGTTTCCACGGTGTCACCGATATGCAGCTGCTCGCCGGCCTGGAGCGCACGGGTCGCCGTGCCATCGGCACCGGACAGCTCGACCTTGCCGCGCACCGACAGCACCCGGGCCGGCGCCGGTTCGGTGCGCAGCCAGCTGATCGGGAAGCGCAGCAGCTGGCCCGGCGGCAACTGGTAGGGGTTGTCGATGCGGTTGTGCTGCTGCAGCTGCTGCCAGCGTACCGAGGGTTTCAGGTACAGCCCACCCAGGTCCCACAGGGTGTCGCCGGGCCGGACCCGGTAGTTCCAGTCCTGGGCGCCGGCGATGGCAGGCGGCAGGAGGAGGGCGCAGAGCAGGGCGCCCGTTAAACGCATGGCGAACGACAGAGAGCGGACGACGGTCACAGTTTGCAATCCCGGCAATGCGGGGGTGCAGCTGCAAGACCCCATGGCCCCGACCTCATCCCCCCGAACGGATCGTGGCGACCGCAAGGCCGCCAGCGCGCGCATTATTGCCCGCGTTCAGTGCAGGGATTCTGAACGGAGCGGGCTTCCGTTCAGAACAGCAGCGACGCCATCCTGCGGCGGTACTGGCCCACCAGGTCCTCGTCGGAGATCACATTGAAGGCGTCGATCAAGGCTTTGCGTGGCAGGCCCTCCTCGAATCCACGGTCGATCCGCAGCATTTCCAGGAACTGCGCCAGGGCGGCCTCGTCATGCCCGCCCAGCAGCAGCTGCACGCCGCGCAGGTGGCGGGCCTTGAGATCCTTGCCATCAGCGGCGATGCGGGCCTCCAGCACCTCGGCCGCCGGAGCATCCTTCAGCGCAGCGGCGAAGGCCAGGCGGGCACGGGCGCGCACGGCGCGGTCGTCGGTGGCCAGATTGGCCGGCAGGCCGTCGATCAGGGTACCGGCCTCGTCCACGCCGCCGATCTGCAGCAGGGCCAGGGCCAGGTCGAGCTTCAGCTCATCCTTGTCCGGCTCGGCGGCGATCTGCGCGCGCAGTACGTCTACCTGCGCCTGCGGGTCCAGCGGGGCGTCATCTTCAGGGGCGGCATCGCCGACATCGGCCGGCACGATGCCGTGCTGGGCCAGGAATTCACGCAGCTGGCCTTCCGGAATGGCGCCGGGGAAGCCGTCCACCAGCTGGCCGCCCTTGACCAGGAACACGGTGGGCACCGAGCGGATCTGGAAGGCTGCCGCGATCTGCTGTTCCTTGTCGACATCGACCTTGGCCAGCTCGAAAGCGCCGTTGTACTCGGCAGCCAGCTTTTCCAGCATCGGGCCCAGGGTCTTGCACGGCCCGCACCAGGTGGCCCAGAAGTCGACCAGCACCGGCGTCTGCAGCGACTTCTGCAGGACTTCGGCCTCGAAGGTCGCAGTGGTGGCGTCGAATACGTAGGTCGTCTCGGTCATGGGGGAGGCATCGCTTGGCATCTGGAGACCGATTCTATGGTGACGATCGATGTCGGTCTCAACCCTGCCATCACGGAGTACGCCCTCGAGTGGTGCTGGCGGGCCGGCAGGGGCGCAGTGCAGCGTGTGGATCACCCACTAGCCGGAGGCGACAGGCTTCGATGGGGAGGCGCGCTTGCGACAGGGCGGAACTGCCATGCCTCGAGCATCACGGTAGGCGCAGCAGGCGGATATTGAAGTGCTCTGGAATGCGCCGCGCTTGGCGCATCGCGCAGCTACCGCGACAATGCCGTGGTCCATTCCTTTCCAGGTGATTGCGCGCAATGTCCGTGGTCCGGCTTGATCGTTGGTTGGGGCTGCTTGCGGCAGTCGTATTCGTCCTGGCCGTGGCCGGCTTCGGTGCCGGCCTGGACGGCTATGCCCAGGCTCGCCACCCGGTGGCGCTGCTGGGTGCGCGCGGTGTACCGCATGCGCTGGCCTTCAATCTGCTGGGTTTCGTGCTGCCCGGCGTGCTGGCGGTGGCGGTGGCTGAACGCCTGCGCCGCAGTCTGCCGGCCACTGCTGGCTGGGCGCCACGGGTCGGCAGCCAGATGCTGCTGCTGGCCGGTCTGGCCTTTGCCGCGATGGGGCTGCTGCCACTGGACGTGGATGACCTGCATGGGCCCGCCAGCCAGCTGCATGCCAGCGCCTGGATGATCTGGGTGCTGGGTTTCGTCGCCGGCACCGTGCTGCTGGGCGTGTCCCATCTGCGCCAGGCGCATGGCCGGGCCTCGGGCGCAGTGGCCCTGGGCTGCGGCGTGCTGGCCGCGCTGGCGGCGTTCGCCCTGCAGGGCACACTGCCGGCGCCGATGGCACAACGGCTCGCGTTCGCCTGCTGGCTGGTCTGGCTGGCGGCGGCCCTGCCGCTGTCGCGTCCGCGCTGAGACGCCTCCCCGAGCGCCGCGGCGCCGGCGTCCGGCAGGCAGGATTGGAGCCATTTGCCGCACTGCGGTACGCTGTACCGCTTTGCCGCCGCATCCGCGTGTTCCATGACCAGCGCTGAAACCAACGCCTACGACCCGCAGCAGGTTGAATCCGCCGCCCAGCAGTACTGGGACGCCACCCGTGCCTTCGAGGTCGACGAGACTTCGGACAAGCCGAAGTACTACTGCCTGTCGATGCTTCCGTACCCGTCCGGTGCGCTGCACATGGGCCACGTGCGCAATTACACGATCGGCGACGTGATCAGCCGCTACAAGCGCATGACCGGCCACAACGTGCTGCAGCCGATGGGCTGGGACGCGTTCGGCCTGCCGGCGGAAAACGCTGCGATCAAGAACAAGACCGCGCCGGCGGCGTGGACCTACAAGAACATCGACCACATGCGCAGCCAGCTGAAGTCGCTGGGCTATGCCATCGACTGGTCGCGCGAGTTCGCCACCTGCCGTCCGGACTATTACGTCCACGAGCAGCGCATGTTCACCCGCCTGATGCGCAAGGGCCTGGCCTACCGCCGCAACGCGGTGGTGAACTGGGACCCGGTCGACCAGACCGTGCTGGCCAACGAGCAGGTCATCGACGGCCGCGGCTGGCGCTCCGGTGCGCTGGTGGAGAAGCGCGAGATCCCGCAATGGTTCCTGCGCATCACCGACTACGCCCAGGAACTGCTGGACGGCCTGGACGAGCTGGACGGCTGGCCGGAATCGGTCAAGACCATGCAGCGCAACTGGATCGGCCGTTCCGAGGGCCTGGAGATCCAGTTCGATGTGCGCGATGTCGATGGCAGCGCGCTGGACCCGCTGCGCGTGTTCACCACCCGCCCGGACACGGTGATGGGCGTGACCTTCGTGTCGATCGCCGCCGAGCACCCGCTGGCGCTGCATGCGGCGAAGAACAACCCGGAGCTGGCGGCGATGCTGGCCGACCTGAAGCAGGGTGGCGTGTCCGAGGCTGAACTGGAAACCCAGGAAAAGCGCGGCATGGACACCGGCCTGCGCGCGCTGCATCCGGTCACCGGCGAGCCGGTGCCGGTGTGGGTCGCCAACTTCGTGCTGATGGGCTACGGCACCGGCGCGGTGATGGCCGTTCCGGGCCATGACCAGCGCGACAACGAAGTGGCCAACAAGTACGGCCTGCCGATCAAGCAGGTGATCGCGCTGAAGGATGCGCGCACCGAAGAGGAGCGCAACTGGGACGGTAGCCGCTGGCAGGACTGGTACAGCGACAAGAGCCGTGCCTTCGAGCTGGTGAACTCGGCCGAGTTCGACGGCCTGGATTTCCAGGGCGCCTTTGAAGCCCTGGCCGAACGTTTCGAGCGCAAGGCCCAGGGCCAGCGCCGCGTCAACTACCGCCTGCGCGACTGGGGCGTGAGCCGCCAGCGCTACTGGGGCTGCCCGATTCCGGTGATCTACTGCGCCAAGTGCGGCGCGGTGCCGGTGCCGGAAGAGCAGCTGCCGGTGGTGCTGCCGGAAGACGTGGCCTTCGCCGGTACCGGCTCGCCGATCAAGACCGACCCGGAATGGCGCAAGACCACCTGCCCGGATTGCGGCGGCGCGGCCGAGCGCGAGACCGACACCTTCGACACCTTCATGGAGTCGAGCTGGTACTACGCCCGCTACACCTCGCCGGGTGCCCGTGATGCGGTCGACAAGCGCGGCAACTACTGGCTGCCGGTGGACCAGTACATCGGTGGCATCGAGCACGCGATCCTGCACCTGATGTATTTCCGCTTCTACCACAAGCTGCTGCGCGACGCGCGGATGGTGGACAGCAACGAACCGGCGCGCAACCTGCTGTGCCAGGGCATGGTGATCGCCGAAACCTATTACCGCCCGAACCCGGACGGCTCGAAGGACTGGATCAACCCGGCCGACGTGGAAGTGCAGCGCGACGAGCGCGGCCGCATCACCGGCGCCACCCTGATCGCCGACGGCCAGCCGGTGGTGGTCGGTGGTACCGAGAAGATGTCCAAGTCGAAGAACAACGGCGTGGACCCGCAGGCGATGGTCGGCAAGTACGGCGCCGATACCGTGCGCCTGTTCTCGATGTTCGCCGCACCGCCGGAACAGTCGCTGGAGTGGAACGAAGCCGGCGTGGACGGCATGGCCCGCTTCCTGCGCCGCCTCTGGGCCCAGGTGCAGAAGCACGCTGCCGACGGTGCCGCCCCGGCACTGGATATCGCGGCGCTGGATGCCAACCAGAAGGCGCTGCGCCGCAAGACCCATGAAACCATCGGCAAGGTCGGTGACGACTATGGCCGCCGCCACAGCTTCAATACCGCGATCGCTGCGGTGATGGAGCTGATGAACGCGCTGGCCAAGTTCGAGGATGGCAGCGAGCAGGGCCGCGCGGTGCGCCAGGAAGCGCTGCAGGCGATCGTGCTGCTGCTCAACCCGATCACCCCGCATGCCAGCCACGCCCTGTGGCAGGTGCTGGGTCATGGCGAGACGCTGCTGGAAGACCAGCCGTTCCCGCAGGCCGACAGCAGCGCGCTGGTGCGCGATGCGCTGACCCTGGCGGTGCAGGTCAACGGCAAGCTGCGTGGCACCATCGAGGTGGCGGCCGATGCCGCGCGCGAGCAGGTCGAGGCGCTGGCCCTGGCCGAGCCCAACGCGGCCAGGTTCATGGAAGGCCTGACGGTGCGCAAGATCATCATCGTCCCGGGCAAGATCGTGAACATCGTCGCTGCCTGATGTCCCCGGCACCGGTCACCCGCGCGGTGGCCGGTGCCATTCCATAAGCAGGGCCGGGCGCCTGATGGCCCTGCATTCACGCGGCTTCGGGCACGCTGTGTGTTGCCGTGATCGCCCGGCTCCGCCAGACTGTCTCCATGACCCGAATCCTGCTTGCCCTCGTTCTTGTCCTCGGCCTCGCCGGCTGCGGTTTCCATCTGCGCAACAAGCTGATGCTGCCGACCGACACTGCCCCGGTGAAGGTGGTCTCCACCGCCCCGTACAGTGAACTGGTCAAGCTGCTCAACCGCAGCCTGCTGGCCTCCGGTGCCAAGCTGGCCGATGAGGACAGCAAGGGACCCAACGCCCAGCTGCAGGTGCTGTCCGAGCGCTGGGGTGACCTGCCGATCGCCATCGACTCGCAGGGCCGCGCACAGGAATACAGCCTGCGCTACGCGGTGATCTTCATCTTCCGTCGCGAGGATGGCAGCGAACTGGTGCCGCAGCAGGTGATCGAACTGTCGCGCGACTATGTGTCGCCGCCGACCGACGCCACCGGTACCACCACCGAACGCGAAATCCTGGCCACGGAGCTGCGCCGGGAAATGTCCGCCTCGATCATCCGCCGTATCGACAGCGTGGTCCGCGCCGAGATCGAGAAGGGCGGCAGCCTGTCCGCGCCGAAGGCCAAGCCGATCGAGGGTGCGGTGCCGGCCGCCGACGCCAAGCACTGAGCGGCAGCGACGATGGAACTGCGTCCGGAGCAGCTGGCCAGCCAGGGCGCTGACACCCCGTTGGCGCCGGTGTACCTGATCGCAGGCCCGGAAACCCTGCGCGTGCTGGAGGCGGCAGATGCCGTCCGCGCGCGCGCGCGCGCCTCCGGCATCGGCGAACGCGAAGTGTTCGACGCCGACGGGCGGGATTTCGACTGGAACCAGCTCGACGCCAGCTTCAATGCGCCCAGCCTGTTCAGCGCCCGCCGCCTGGTCGAGGTGCGCCTGCCCAGCGGCAAGCCCGGCAAGGACGGCGCCGAAGTGATCAGCCAGTTCTGCGCCAATCCGGCGCCGGACGTGGTGCTGATGATCACCGCCAATGAATGGAGCAAGGCCCATCAGGGCAAGTGGGCCGAGGCGGTCAGCCGCATCGGCGTGCTGTCGGTGGCCTGGGCGATCAAGCCGCACGAACTGCCGGACTGGATCGAGCGCCGCCTGCGCGGCAAGGGCCTGCGTGCCGACCCGGCCGCCGTGCAACGCCTGGCCGAGCGGGTGGAGGGCAACCTGCTGGCCGCCGCCCAGGAAATCGACAAGCTGGCGCTGTTGGCCGATGGCCAGCCGCTGGATGTGGAGCGGATGGAATCGCTGGTGGCTGACGCTGCCCGCTACGACGTGTTCCGGCTGGTGGAGGCGACGTTCTCCGGCCAGCCGCCGGCCGTGCTGCGCATGCTGGCTGGCCTGCGCGGCGAAGGCGAAGCGGTGGCCGCACTGATGCCGATCGTGATCCGTGAACTGCTGGCCGGTGCCGGCCTGGCCCGTGTGCAGGCCCGTGGCGGCAACCTGGCCGCCGAAATGAAATCGCGTGGCATCTGGGAATCACGGCAGGCGCCCTACAAGCGCGCGCTGCAGCGGCACCCGGAAGGCAAGCGCTGGGAACGCTTCGTGGCCGAAGCCGGGCTGGTCGACCGCATCGCCAAGGGGAGGGCCGACGGCGATGCCTGGCTGGCGCTGGAGCGCCTGCTGGTGGCCGTGGCCGAACCGCGTGCCGTGCGCCTGCTGGCGCGGGCCTGAGCGATGAGCCTGCGGATCTATTACGGGGGCACCTTCGATCCGGTGCACCTGGGGCATCTGGCAATCGCGCGAGCCGCCCGGGACGAACTGCAGGTGGCCGTGCGCATGTTGCCGGCAGGCGATCCGCCGCACCGTGCGGTGCCCGGCGCTACCGCCGAGCAGCGCTGCACCATGTTGTCGCTGGCCATCGGCGACGAACCGGGCCTGCTGCTGGACCGTCGTGAACTGGACCGTGCCACGCGCTATCCCGGTCGTCCGTCCTACACCGTCGATACCCTGCGCGAGCTGCGTGGCGAGCTGGGCCCAAGCCGGCCATTGGCCTGGCTGGTGGGCGCCGACAGCCTGCTGGGCCTGTCCGGCTGGCACGAATGGGAGGCCCTGTTCGGGCTGGCCCACTTCGTGGTGGCCGAGCGGCCGGGCAGCCCGCTGCAGGCGTCGATCGACGGTGAACTGGGGCGTGCCCTGCAGGGGCGCTGGGCCGACAACGAACAGGCCCTGTTCGCCAGCCCGGCCGGACGCATCCTGCGCCTGCACCACCCGCTGCGCGAGGAATCGGCCAGCGCCGTGCGCTCGCAGATCGCCGCCGGTGGCCCCTGGCGCGCCCTGCTGCCGCCGGCCGTCGCGGACTACGTCGCTGCACACGGGCTGTACCGCCCGGCCACAGCGTGAATGGCGCCGCCGTGCCATCCCCGTATAATCGCCCCCACGTTTATCGAGTCGATCCACTTTGAGCAACCAGACCCAGCCCCAGACCATCAAGGTCGATCTGCCCAGCCCGCCGCCGTCCGTGCCGGAACTGCTGGCCAGCGTCCGCCAAGCCACCGAAGACCTGAAGGCCAAGGACCTGGTCGAGATCGACGTGCGCGGCCGGTCCAGCGTTGCCGACTACATGATCGTCGTTTCGGGCACCTCGACCCGCCACGTCAAGTCGATCGCCGATGAAGTCGTGCGCTTCGCCAAGAACATCGACGTGATGCCGCTGGGTGTTGAAGGCGAGCGCGAAGCCGAGTGGGTGCTGGTCGATCTGGGCGACGTGATCGTCCACGTGATGCTGCCGCGCGTGCGTGAGTTCTACGCCCTCGAGCGCCTGTGGACCGTTGGCGACCAGCCGCCGTCCAGCGACGACGAAGTGGCCTGAGCCGCACGTTGATGCATCCCTTCGACGGCGCCGATGGCGCCGTCGACGTTTTGGAGGACCGTGTAGATGAAAGCCCGCCTGATCGCCACCGGTGAACGCGCGCCCAGCTGGGTCGCGCAGGGCTTCGCCGAGTACCAGAAGCGGCTGTCGCACTGGCTGCCGTTCGAGCTGGTGGAAATCGAGCCCGGCTTGCGCGGCAAGGGACGTGATCCGCGCCGCGCCACTGAAGAGGAAGGCAAGCGGGTCATCGCTGCGCTGCCGAAGAACGCCTATGTGGTGGCACTGGATGTGCCAGGACGACAGCTGAGTTCCGAACAGCTGGCACAGCGCCTGGAGCATTGGCGCGGGCAGGGCCGCGACCTGGCGTTCCTGATTGGTGGCCCGGAAGGGCATTCGCCGGAGGTGTCCGCGCTGGCCGATGAGAAGTGGTCGATCGGACCGCTGACGCTGCCGCACATGCTGGTGCGCCTGGTGGTGGCCGAGCAGCTGTATCGGGCCGCCGCAATGATTGCCAATCACCCCTACCATCGCGCGTGAAGAGTGGTTATACTAGTCGTCTGCCCGAATAGCTCAGCCGGTTAGAGCACTTGACTGTTAATCAGGGGGTCGTTGGTTCGAGTCCAACTTCGGGCGCCACCTTGAGAAACCTGCATCGCAAGATGCAGGTTTTTTTTTGTCGCTACACTCTGCTGCTGCAACCATGGATGCCGATCATGCGCGTGCTGCTGTACTCGAGCTTCCTGCTGCTGGCGATGGTGCCGTTCGCCACAACGAAGGCCGCGCCTTCCACCTGGCATCCGCCACAGGGCACCACCGAGCTTCCGTTGTGGCCGCAGGGCACGGTGATCGCGCCGCCGAAGTTGAAGGGGCCCGAGCAGGTCAGCGAAGTGATCTCCGAAGCCAGTGGCGAACACTGGATGATGCTGCAGAACGTCGCTGCGCCGACCCTCACCGTGTTTCCACCGAAGGGACCGGCCACCGGCACCGCAGTGATGGTGGTGCCTGGCGGAGGCTATCGGGTGCTGGCGATGGACCTGGAAGGCAGCGAGATCTGCGGCTGGCTGACCGCACAGGGCATCACCTGTGCATTGCTGAAGTACCGGGTGCCAGCCTCTGGCCCGAACTGGGACCCCGAGTGCAACTGCCGCGACATTCCGAAAGTGCCGATGGCCCTGCAGGATGCACAGCGTGCAATGGGCCTGCTGCGCGCACAGGCCGAGCGCTGGTCAATCAATCCCAAGCGGATCGGGGCGATCGGCTTTTCCGCCGGTGGTCACGTGGTGGCGGGACTGAGCACGCACGCGCTGCGCAGCTACGCGCCGGTCGATGCTGCGGATGAGCAACCCAGCCGTCCCGATTTCGCGATGGTGATGTATTCCGGGCACCTGCGGGCAGGGCACGGGAAGGGATTGTCGCTGGTCAGGGACATCACCGTGGATGACAAGGTGCCGCCGACGTTCATCGCGCAGGCCACCGACGATCGCACCGATGACGTGCGCGAATCGCTGGCCTATTACCGTGCCTTGGCGGACGCGGGCGCGCCGGTGGAAATGCATCTGTTTGCACGCGGCGGCCACGCATTCGGGCTGCGCATGAAGGATGCACCGGTCGCGGCGTGGCCGCAGCTGGCCGAGCGCTGGATGCAGGATATCGGCATGCTGGCGGATCGCCAGTTGTAGAGCCGAGCCATGCTCGGCTGCCTGTGTGAAGCCGAGCGCGGGCTCGGCTCTACAGTGCCAGCTCACCTCTGCAGAAGGCCACCAGCGTGGCGATCGCCACCGCCAGGATCGCGCCGAACAGTACCCACTCCCAGCGCGTGAATACCCGCTCGCCGCGCTGGCGCCGGGTCAAAGCGAACAACACCACGCCGGGCACGTACAGCAGTACCGACAGCAGCAGGTTGTCCAGGCCGCCGGCATACACCAGCCACAGCGCATAGGCGCTGGCCAGCAGTGCGACCCCGAAATCGCGCCAGCGCACGCCTGGTTCGCCGGCGTAGGCCTGCCCGCGCCAGGCCAGCTGCACGCCGAACGCGGTGGACAGGAAGTAGGGCACCAGGCTCATCGACGCAGCGAGCAGCACCAGCCCGGTGTAGCTGCCCGAACTGACCAGCACCATCAGCAGGAACAACTGGATCAGGCCATTGCTCAACCACAGTGCATTGGCCGGCACGCCACGCGCGTTCTCGCGGCCGAGGAAGGCCGGCATGGTGCCATCACCGGCGGCGGCATACAGCACTTCGGCGCACAGCAGCACCCAGGCCAGCAATGCGCCGAGCACGGAGACGATCGAACCGATGATGATCACCGTCGCGCCCCATTCGCCGACGATGGCGCGCAGCACGTAGGCCATCGACGGGTTGGGCAGCCCGGCAAGCTCGGCCTGCGACAGCACGCCCATCGACAGCAGGCTGACCAGTACCAGCAGCAGCCAGACCCCGAGGAAACCGATCACCGTGGCACGGCCGACGTCGGCACGGCGCGCGGCACGCCGCGAATAGATGCTGGCCCCTTCGATGCCGATGAACACCCACACGGTCACCAGCATCATGCCGCGCAACTGCTGGCCGAGGTCGCCGAGTGCGGGCGTACCGAGGAAATCGGCGCGGAACACGTCCATGCGGAACGCGCCCGCCGCCAGGATCAGGAACAACGCGATGGGCAGCAGCTTGGCCACCGTCACCAGGCCGTTGACGATGGCGGCCGTGCGCAGGCCGCGCAGCACCAGCAGGTGCACGGTCCACAGCAGCAGTGATGAAGCGGCTACGGCGGCGGGTGTATTGCCTTCACCGAAGACCGGCACGAAGTGGCCGAGGCCACTGAAGATCAGTACGAAGAAGCTGGCGTTGCCGAGCACCGACGCCACCCAGTAGCCCCACGCCGCGGAGAAGCCGATGTAGTTGCCGAAGCCTTCGCGCGCATAGGCGTAGATGCCGGTATCCAGGTCGGGGCGACGATTGGCCAGGGCCTGGAACACGAAGGCCAGCATCAGCATGCCGGCGCCACTGACCGCCCAGCCGATCAAGGCGGCGGCCGGGCCGGCGCTGCGCGCGACGTTCTGCGGCAGTGAAAAGATGCCGGCGCCGATCATCGAGCCGACTACCAGTGCAGTCAACGCGGGCAGGCCCAGCCGTTGCGATGTCGCGGCCATGGAGATCCCCTGCGGCGCGAATGCCGCGAGCATACGGTAGCCATGTCCTCGTGAACATGTCCGCAAGAGTCAGCAGGCAAGAGCCAGCCTGCAGGAACCGGCCCGCGTGAAAACGACGAAGGCCCGGGCAACGGCCCGGGCCTTCGAAGGTGACGCTGCAACCGGTCTTACTTGAACGTGTACTTGAAGCCGACGGTGTAGTAACGGCCCAGCGCACCGGAGAAGTGCATCGGGTTGTAGTTCACCGCGCCGTAGGTGGTCGGATCGAGCGGGGCGATGCGGTCGAACACGTTGGCCACCGAGGCGTTGAGTTCGAACGAGTCGTTGATGCTCCAGCGACCGGACAGGTCCATCGTGGTGAACGAAGAGATCTTCTTCACCGGCGTACCGTCAGCGTAGAAGGCCAGGTAGCTGCCACCACGGCTGTCGATGTTGTCCATCTTGCTGATGTAGTTGACGATGCCGCTGACGCTCCACGGGCCCTGCTTCCAGGTGGTGCCGAAGTTGACCTTGTCCTTCGGCGTACCGATGCAGTTGGTGACGTCGCAGTTGCCGTGGGTACCCACGTAATCAACCGTGTCGCCGCCTTCGGTGCGCTCGAACTTCAGGATGTGGCTCCACTGCAGGTCCAGCTCCAGCTGGCCCGGGCCGATCTCGAAGGTCTGGCGGATATCGGTATCGATACCGCGCACGCGCGACGAGCTGGCATTCACGTAGCCGGTGTTGACCGCCAGGATGGTGCCGCTGTTGGCCACGCCATTGAGATTGTTGCTGTCGCGCAGCACGTTGCCGGCCAGGATCGCCGCCGCCGTGCTGCCCTGCACGATCTCGTTGGTACGCTTGATCTGCCAGGCATCGACGGTCATCGAGGTGGTCGAAGTCGGCTGCAGCACGATGCCGACCGAGTAGCTCTTGGACTCTTCCGGCTTCAGCAGCTTGTTCGGCTTGGTGATGATCGCCACCGAATTGGCGCCACATTCGCTGGCAGCGCCGCCGCTGATCTGGCAACGCACCGGGTCGACCGCAGTGGAGAAGGCGGCCAGGCCACCGTCACCGTTCTCGGCCGGGTTCGGCGCGCGGAAACCTTCGGCGTAGCTGGCGCGCAGGGCGATCCAGTCGGCCGGGGTCCACTTCACGCCCAGCTTCGGCGTAGCCTTGCCTTCGCCGCTTTCGTACTTGTCGTAACGCAGGGCGCCGGACAGTTCCAGCTGTTCCAGCACCGGTGCCGACAGTTCGACGTAGCCGGCGTAGACGTTCTGGGTGCCGTCATAGGCCGAGTAGCCCAGGCCGATGATGTCGCCCTGGTCGGTGTAGGTCTGCGGGGTCAGGCTGTTGCTGGTCTTGCGCCACTCGGTACCGATCGCCAGGCCCAGCGGACCACCCTTCAGGTCCATCAGGCTGCGCGAGACGGTGAAGTCGAACATGTCCAGGCTGGACTTGGCGCGGGCGCTGATCGTGGGCGAGATGTAGTCGTACAGCGCCTGCGAGTTCTTGCCGGCATCATCACCGATACGCCACACGCCACCGGCGCAGTTGGCATTGCCCAGTGCACACTGGACGGCGCTGTAGCGCAGGAAGCCGGTGCGCTTGTTGGTCAGGTCGGTGCCCGAGTGCAGGTAGGCGGTGTCGTAGCTCCAGTCGCCCCAGTTGCCCTTGATGCCGACCAGGAAGCGGTTGAACTCATTGGTGTTGTCGGTCACGCGCGGGCCGACATCCCAGGCCGAGTAACGCACGCGGCGCGCCGTGCCCGGGGTCGGGTTGTCGGGATGGTTCGGGCCCAGCACGGTGGCACCGGGGCCACTGTTGGCATTGACCGGGCCGCCCGGATAGCCCCAGCCGCCCGACACGCCGGACGGGGTGTTGCTGAAGATGGTTTCCTTCTTCGAGTAGCCGATCTCGGTGTAGATCTCGCCGCCTTCACCGAAGGCGAAGCTGGCGCGACCGAACACGTTGACGTACTTCTCTTCCGGAATCAGGTCGCGGTACTGCTGCGCCGGATCCCACAGGCAGCCATCGGCGGCGATGCTGGCCGGGGTCTGCCCACCGATGGTGGTCAGGCCGGCGCAACCCGGCAGCGGCACCAGATGGCCGGTGGCGTCGAGGTAGGAGCCGTTCGGGCCGGAACCGCCGGAGGTGCCACCACGGGTGTAGGCACCGCCGAGGAACTGGGCGGTCTTGTCATAGCCCCACGGGCGGGTGTCACCGGTACCGATCCACTTGCGGTTCTTGCGGTCGCTGATCTTGATCGCGTCGGTCTTGCCAACGTCCAGGCTGAAGAAGGCGTTCCAGCCATCGGTGGCCAGGTCGCCGGTACCGGCGGTCAGGGTTGCCTTCCGGGCGTCGCCATCGCTGTCACCGGACAGGCCGTAGGAGCCACGCAGGATGGCGCCCTGGAAGTCGCTGCGCAGGATGATGTTGACCACGCCGGCGATGGCATCGGAGCCGTAGATCGCCGAAGCGCCGTCCTTCAGGACTTCCACGCGCTCGACGGCATCGAGCGGAATGGTGCTGAGGTCGGTGAAGACCTTCTGTCCGTCATCGGCCAGGCCATAGGTGGCCATGCGGCGGCCGTTCAACAGTACCAGCGTCGAGCCGGCGCCCAGGCCGCGCAGCGAAATGCCGGCACCACCGCCGGCGAAACCGTTGCCGAAGGTCTTGGGAATCGAGCCGGCGCCATCGGCGGTGATGGTCTGCAGGTACTCGGCCAGCGAGGTCTTGCCGGTGCGGTCGATTTCCTGGCGGGTCACCACCTGCACCGGCGACGGTGTCTCGGTGTTGGTGCGCGGGATGTTGGAGCCGGTGACCGTGATGCGGTCGAGGTTGGTGGCCTTTTCCTGCGCGAAGGCGGAGGAGGAAGCGACGGCGCCGGCCAGCAGCAGGGCGCCGCCGGTGAGGATGTGGGTGATGGACGATGCCAGGGTGCTGCGGCGGCGGCTGGCGGGCCGTTGGATCGGGTGTTTCACAGCTTCTCTCCTAACTGGAAAACCGTAGCGTTGAGGGCTGTCGCCGGATCGATACCGGGACGCGCCAATCTAGGTTTCCTGCAGGTGACGAAGTCGTGAAATTTTGCTTAATCGGTAACGCTTGGTCCCTGGCCTGTCCGCATTTCCCGGGCAGCGGCAGGGACCGGCCCGGCGCGAGGCCGGGCCGGTGGTGGGGCTCAGTCGGGCAGCGAGAACTGTACCGGTACCAGGCCGATGGCCGGAACTGCCACGCCGTCACGCTGGGCAGGCTCGAAGCGCCAGTGCCGGAGCACCTGCTGGCGGGCGGCCTGGTCCAGGTTGCGCGAGCCGCTGCTGCGCTCGACGCTGACCGCGACCGGTTGGCCATGGCTGTCCACTTCCACCCGCAACAGCACTGTTCCCTGTTCGTGGTTGCGCAGGGACTGGATGGGGTAGGTCGGCGGCGGGGCGCTGCGGTACTGCAGCTGGGCGCCGGCCAGAGGGGTGGACGTGTCGATGCTGGGCGCCAGCTGCGGCGGAGCCGGTTCGGTGGCCGGCAGCGCGATGCCCTGGGTCTCCTCCACGGTCGCGGTGGGCGCCGGCAGTGGCGGTACCACTGGCTGCGTTCGCGGTTTCGGCACCACCTGGACGATCTCCTTGGGCGGGACCGGAACCGGCGGCGTTGGCGGTGGCGGGATCTTCTCGATCAGCCGGACCGGCGTCTTTTCACGCGGGACCTGCACGGCCTGGTAGGTCGCAGGGATGAGCAGCAACAGGAAGGCCAGCAGGTGCAGGGCGATCGCCGCGCTCCAGGCGGCCACCCGGGCGGGGTCGAAATGCAGGGATGCAACGGGGTACGTACGAACCATGATCCACCTCCATGCCAGTGACGAAGTCCTCAACGCACCAGGGCCCGTGGCGGGGTTGCCGCACGCGGCTGGCAGTCCATCAGTAGCGCGGCACGACGGCTACTGCCTAGAGGCAGGGGCATGATCGTTGGGCTGGCCTTCAGCCAGTGTCGGCGGAGGGCACGAAAAAGGCGGGCCCCCTGCGGGACCCGCCTGTGTCGTCGACCGCGGCGGACGCGATCAGCGGCCCAGTTCGAACACCACGTCCAGGTTGACCGAGACGGTCGATTCGCCCGGTGCGACCGGGGTGGCCTTGTCCATCGCCGCACCGGCCGCCATGGTGCGCATCATCTGCATCGGGCGGAAACCGCCGCTGCTGTTCTCGGAGATGCTGACGATGCGGCGCACCTGCAGGCCCAGCGACTTGGCATAGGTCTGGGCGCGGGCCTGGGCCTTCTTCAGCGCGGCCAGGCGGGCTTCGTCATAGACCGGTTCCGGCTGGTCGATCTCGAAGCTGGGGCCGTTGATCTGGTTGGCGCCCTGAGCGGCCAGCGCATCGAGCACCTTGCCGAGCTTGGCGATGTCACGGACCTTCAGGCTGACCGTGTTGCTGGCCTGGTAGCCGGTGATCTTCGGCGCCTCGTTGTCGGCATAGCGGTACTGCGGGTTGAGGCTGACGCCGCTGGTCTGCACGTCGCGCTCGGCGATGCCGGCGGCCTTGATCGCGGCCAACACCTTGTCCATCTGCTGGGCGTTCTGGCGCATGGCGCTGTTGCCGTCGGCGGCCTGGGTGACCACGCCGGCCGACAGGGTGGCGACGTCCGGCACGCGGGTGGCCTCGGCGTTGGCCGAAATGTTCAGCAGGGTGCCTTCGGCCGCGGCGGCGATCGACGGCGACGACGGGGCGGCATGGGCGGTCATCGAGGTTCCAAGGGCGAGGGACAGGGCGAGCAGCAGCGGGGTGGCGGTCAGGCGCATGGGATCTCCTTGTTGTGCGGTGAGGGTGGTGTCGTAGCGATGAACGCGCTGTGAGCCTGTAAGGGGTTGTACGCGTTCCGTAACGGGTTGCCGACGATTCAGGTGACGGGCTCAGGTTATGCTGTGCCGATGCTCTATCTTGCTTCCCGCTCCCCCCGACGCAACCAGTTGCTGGCCCGACTCGGACGCCCCTTCCAGGCCCTGGACCTGGAGGTCGTCGAGCAGCGCGCCGCGACCGAGAGTGCCGAACAGTATGTGTGCCGGGTCGCCGCCGACAAGGCGCGCGCCGGGCTGGCCCGGGTGCTGGCCGAGGACCCGCAGGCGCGGGTGCTCGGCTCGGACACCGAGGTGGTGCTGGACGGTGAAGTGTTCGGCAAGCCGGCCGACGCCGCCGGCGCGCGCGCGATGCTGGCGCGTCTGGCCGGGCGCACCCACCAGGTGATGACTGCGGTGGTGGTGGTCGGCGCCGACGGGCTGGACAGCGAACTGGTCATTTCCGAAGTGACCTTCGCCCCGATCGCCGCCGCCGACATCGCCGCCTATGTCGCCACCGGCGAGCCGTTGGACAAGGCCGGGGCCTACGCCATCCAGGGCGGGGCCGAGCGCTGGATCGAACATCTTTCCGGCAGCTACTCCGGCGTCATGGGGCTGCCATTGCTGCATACCGATCGTCTGCTGGCGCGCTGTGGCGTGCCGGCCCCCACTGCCGATGCCGCCAGGGAGGCTGCCGATGTCTGAGGAAATCCTGGTCAATGTGACCCCCCGCGAAACCCGGGTCGCGGTGATCGAGAACGGCATGCTGCAGGAACTGCACATCGAGCGCGGCTGGCGCCGGGGTGTGGTCGGCAACATCTACAAGGGCAAGGTGCAGCGGGTCATGCCCGGCATGCAGGCCGCGTTCGTCGAGGTCGGCCTGGAGCGCGCCGCGTTCCTGCACGCCAACGACGTGGTGCGCCCGGCCCCGGTGGCCAGTGCCGACACCGAGAACACGACGCTGCCGCCGCCGGCCAGCGTGCCGATCGTCGAGCTGCTGCGTGACGGCCAGGACATCGTGGTGCAGGTGGTGAAGGACCCGATCGGCACCAAGGGTGCACGCCTGACCACGCAGATCAGCATTCCCTCGCGCTACATGGTGCTGCTGCCGCAGTCCAAGGTGGTGGGGGTGTCCGCGCGCATCGAGGATGAAACCGAGCGCGCCCGCCTGAAGGCGCTGGTGACCGAGTTGTCGGCGCAGCACGGCGGCTACGGCTACATCGTGCGCACCAACGCCGAAGGGCAGCCGGCCGAGGCCATCGCCGAGGACATCGCCTACCTGTCGCGCGTGTGGAACGTGGTCGAGCGCCGCGGCCGCGAAGCGCCGTCGTGCAGCATCATCTATGAAGACCTGAGCCTGCCGCTGCGGTCGGTGCGCGACCTGATCCGCAAGGACGTGGACAAGGTGAAGGTGGACTCGAAGGAGACCTTCGGCCAACTGCAGGCCTTCGTCGCCAAGTACATGCCGGTGCTGGCCGAGAAGCTGGAGCTGTACTCCGGTGACCGCCCGATCTTCGACATGTTCGGCGTGGAGGACGAGATCGGCCGCGCGCTGGACAAGCAGGTGCCGCTGAAATCCGGTGGCTACCTGGTGATCGACCAGACCGAGGCGATGACCACCATCGACGTCAACACCGGCTCGTTCCTCGGCCAGCGCAACCTGGAAGAAACGGTGTTCCGCACCAACCTGGAAGCGGCGCAGGCGGTGGCGCGGCAGCTGCGGTTGCGCAACCTGGGCGGCATCATCATCATCGACTTCATCGACATGGATGATGCGGAGCATCGTCGCCAGGTGCTGCGCACGCTGGAAAAGGCGCTGGCCCGCGACCATGCCAAGACCACGGTCTATGATTTCTCGCCGCTGGGCCTGGTGGAGATGACCCGCAAGCGTACGGTGGAAAGCCTGGAGCGCCAGCTGTCGGAGACCTGCCCGCAGTGCAGCGGCCGCGGCAGCATCAAGACCACCGAGACGGTGACCTATGAGATCTTCCGCGAGATCACCCGTGCCGTGCGCCAGTTCGATGCTGCGCGCCTGCTGGTGATCGCCTCGACCAAGGTGGTCGCGCGCATTACCGATGAGGAATCCTCGGCGGTGGCCGAGCTGGAAGAGTTCCTCGGCAAGAGCATCCGCTTCCAGGCGGACGAGCAGTACCTGCAGGAGCAATTCGATGTCGTTCTGCTCTGATCCTCGCCGGCTGCAGGCCGGCGGTGGCCGATGAGCGCGCCGCCGCGCCTGCGACTGCGAAGGATCCGCCGTCATTTCATTGCCGCCTGTGCGGTGGGCCTGGTCGGGCTTGCACTGCTGGTGGGCACGCTCAGCCAGCTGCTGCCGCTGGCCGAGCGTCATCCTGACAGGATCGCCGCCTGGCTGAGCGAGCGTGCCGGCCAGCCGGTGCGTTTCGACCAGCTGCAGACCGCCTGGACCCGTCGTGGCCCGCTGCTGCAGCTGAAAGGCCTGCGCATCGGCGCCGGGCAGGGCCTGGCGATCGGCGAGGCCGAGGTGCTGGTATCGATGTACAGCGGGCTGCTGCCCGGGCGCTCGCTGACCGAGCTGCGCCTGCGTGGCTTGGCGCTGGATCTGCAGCAGGGCGAGGACGGACGCTGGACGGTGCGCGGGCTGCCGCAATCGGACAACGGCGGCGATCCGCTGGATGCGCTGCGCCGGCTGGGCGAGCTGCAGGTGATCGGAGGGCGCCTGGGCGTGCACGCGCCGACGTTGGGCATCGACACCACGCTGCCGCGCATCGACCTGCGCATGCGGGTCAATGGCGATCGCCTGCGCGTGGGCGTACGCGCCTGGGCGCAGCCCGAAGCGCTGCCGCTGACCGCGGTGCTGGACGTGGACCGTGCGCGCGGCAACGGCGAGGCCTGGCTGGGCGCCGACCCGGTCGATTTCCACGCCTGGGCGCCCTTGCTGGCGGCTGGCGGCGTGCGCCTGCGCGAGGGCAAGGGCGAGTTGAACCTGTGGTTGACCCTGCGCGATTTCGCGCCGGTGGCGCTGACCACGGATTCGGACCTGCGCGACGTGCGCATTGATGGCGCACCGATACCCGGCATGGCGGCGCCGCAGCTGCAGCTGCAGCGACTGCAGGCCCGCCTGCGCTGGCAGCGCCAGGCCGAGGGCTGGGCGCTGCAGGTACCGCAGCTGCGGCTGAAGAATGAAGACGGCGAGCAGCGCCTCGATGGCCTGCAGCTGCAGGTCGGCAAACAGCTGCAGGTCCGTTCCGGTGAAGTGCAGGCCGGCATCGCACTGCGTGCGCTGGCCCTGAGTGATCGCCTTGAGCCGGGCCTGCGTCGCTGGCTGTTCCTGTCCAGGCCGCAGCTGGACGTGCGCGCGTTGCAGCTGTCGGGCGAACGCGATGGCCCCCTGTGGGCGCAGGGTGAACTGCAGTCGCTGGGTTTCGCCAGCGTGGGCAACTCGCCCGGCCTGCGCGGCCTGGGCGGGCGCTTTGAAGGCGACGCCGACGGCTTCAGCCTGCAGCTGCAACCGCAACGGCAGCTGCAGTTCGATTGGCCGACCGGCTTCGGCGTGCGCCATGACCTGCACCTGGCCGGACAGATCGTGGGCTGGCGCGACGAGGGCGGTGGTTGGCGGATCGGGACGCCGGCGATGCGTGTGGAAGGCACCGACTACGCGGCCGACGTGCGCGGCGGGGTCTGGTTCCAGGGCGACGGCACGCGGCCGTGGCTGCAGCTGGCCGCGAAGCTGGACGACGTGCCGATGACGGCGGCCAAGCGCTTCTGGATCCACTCCAAGATGAGCAAGGGCGCCACCGACTGGCTGGACATGGCGCTGGCTGGCGGCCAGGTGCGCAATGGCGTCGGCCTGGTCACCGGTGACCTGGACGACTGGCCGTTCGACAACAATGATGGCCGCTTCGAGGCCACCGGCCACATCACCAATGGCGACATCCGCTTCCAGCACGACTGGCCGCTGATGAGCCAGGTCGACGCCGACATCGCCTTCATCGGCCCTGGCTTCGACATGCGTGGACGGGGTGATCTTGCCGGCGTGGCGGTACAGAAATTCGAAGCGGGCATTCCGGACTTCGGGCACCAGCCGTTGTACGTACGTGCCGACGCGCCGAGCGAGGCCGGCAAGCTGCTGGCGATGCTGCGCCAGAGCCCGTTGCACAAGGATTACGGCGATACGCTGGACAATCTGGTCGCCAGTGGTCCGGCCCATGTGACCTTCGATCTGCTGCAGCCGCTGCATCAGGACGAGGGCGAGGGCCACCTGCAGGGCACGGTCGATCTGGCCGGCGTGAAGCTGGTCGACAAGCGCTTCCAGCTGACCTTTGACAACATGCACGGGCAGGCGCGCTACAGCAATGGCGGTTTCGGCGCCGAGGACCTGGCGGTGCGCCACCTCGGCCAGGAAGGACGGCTGAGCCTGCGTGCCGGAGGTTACGTGCATGACAGCACGCGCGCCTTCGAGTCGCAGCTGACCGCCCGCCTCGATGCCAGCGTGCTGATCGACCGTGCTCCGGAGATGGCCTGGCTCAAGCCTTACATCAACGGCAATTCGGCCTGGACCATCGGCGTCAACCTGCCCAAGGTGGCGCCCGGCGCGCCTGCGCCGCCGAGCGAGCTGCGACTGAGTTCGGACCTGGTCGGCACCCGGCTCGACCTGCCGGCGCCGCTGGACAAGCCGGCCGCCGAGCCGCTGGCGACCACGGTGGCCGCGCAGCTGCCGATGGGCGCCGGCCGCATCGATGTGGCGTTCGGCCAGCGCCTGGCCCTGGCCGCGCGCAGCCACAACAACCAGACCGGTGTGCAGGTCACGCTGGGCAGCGACCATGTCGACCGCGAGCCGCCGGCGAGCGGACTGACGGTCAATGGCCGCAGCCCGACCCTGGATGCGCTGGAGTGGATCAGCCTGGCGCGCGGTGGGAGTGACGACGACGCGATGCCGCTGCGCGCGGTCGACGTGCAGGTCGGCCAGCTCAAGCTGATCGGCGGAGTCTTCGAGCAGACCCGGCTGCAGCTGCACCCGGGCCCGCAGGCACTGGACGTGCGCCTGGACGGGCCGTCGCTGGCCGGCCGCCTGACCGTACCCAACGCCGACGGCGGCACCATCAGCGGCCAGCTTGACCGGGTGCACTGGCAGTCACTGCCGGCGGTACCGGGGGCGGCCGCCGCGCCGGCGCGGGTACAGGCCGGTGCCAATGACATGGACCCGGCCAAGCTGCCGCCGTTCGCGCTGGACATCGCCGACCTGAAGTTCGGCAAGGTGGTGCTGGGCCAGGCGGTGCTGCGCACGCGCCCACTGGCCAACGGCCTGAACGTGGACGCGTTGCGCTTCCGCGCGCCGGACCAGGAAATCGACATCACCGGCCGCTGGCTCGGCCGTACGGGCGGCGCCCGTACCGAACTGACCGCGCAGGTGCGCAGCGAGGACCTGGGCGGGCTGATGCAGAACCTTGATTACGGCGGCCAGCTGCGCGGCGGTTCCGGCCAGGCGCAGCTGCAGGCGGCCTGGAGCGGGGGGCCGTCGGACTTCCAGCTGGGCAACCTGCAGGGCAGCCTCGACCTGCATGCGCGCAATGGCCAGCTGCTGGAGCTGGAGCCGGGCGCCGGCCGCGTGCTGGGCCTGCTCAGCGTCGCGCAGCTGCCGCGGCGGCTGATGTTCGATTTCCGCGACTTCTTCTCCAAGGGCTTCGCGTTCAACCAGATCGAGGGCAGCATGCAGTTCGGTCAGGGCATGGCGCGCACCGACAAGGTGCTGATCGAAGGCCCGGCGGCCAACATCACCATCCGTGGCCAGGCCGACCTGCGCAACCAGCAGTTCGACCAGACCATCGACGTCAACCCGCGCGCGGGCAACCTGCTGACCGTGGTCGGTGCGGTGGCCGGCGGCCCGGTGGGGGCGGCGCTGGGCGCGGCCACCAATGCGGTATTGTCCAAGCCGCTGGGCGAGATTGGCGCCCGTACCTACAAGGTGACCGGTCCATGGAAGGAGCCGAAGGTGGAAGTGATCGAGCGCAGCCGCGACAAGACCCCATCACCGCCCGTGCCGGCACCTGCACCGGCCATTCCGCCGACCGTCACCGACCTGCCGCGCTCGCGCTGAGCACGGCTTCCTGTTCACGGGGCTTGCCTGAGCGCCCCCGCACCCCAGATCGAAACCATGACTGATATCGCCCTGACGCTTGCCCAAGACCGCCTGCTGCGCCCCGGCGGCCTGGATACCGCCGGCCTGGAGCGCACCTTCGGGCAACTGCTCGGCCCTGGTGTCGACTTCGGCGACCTTTATTTCCAGCACGCCCGCCGCGAGAGCTGGAGCGTGGAAGACGGCATCGTCAAGGACGGCGCCCATTCCATCGAGCAGGGCGTGGGCGTGCGGGCGATTTCCGGCGAGAAGACCGGCTTCGCCTACTCCGATGACATCCATGCCGATGCGCTGCTGGCGGCGGCGCAGTCGGCGCGCGCGATCTCGCGCGAGGGCGGTGCGCAGACCGGACGTTCGCTGCTGCGCGGCAATGCGCGCGCGCTGTACCCGGCGCTGGACCCGATCGACGGCATCGGCAACGAGGCCAAGGTCGAGGTGCTCAAGCGCCTGGATGGCTACCTGCGTGCCGCCGACCCGCGCGTGAAGCAGGTGATGGTGAGCCTGTCCGGCGGCGTCGATACGGTGCTGATCGCCCGCAGCGACGGCGTGCTGGCGGCCGACGTGCGCCCGCTGGTACGCCTGAACGTGCAGGTCATCGTCGAACACAACGGCCGTCGCGAGTCCGGCTACGCCGGTGGTGGTGGCCGTTATGGCTACGAAGCGCTGTTCGCCAGCGGCCGCCCCGAAGCCCTGGCCCAGGAAGCGCTGCGCCAGGCGCTGGTGAACCTGGACGCGGTGCCGGCGCCGGCCGGCATGATGCCGGTGGTGCTCGGCCCGGGTTGGCCGGGCGTGTTGCTGCACGAAGCGGTCGGCCACGGCCTGGAAGGCGACTTCAACCGCAAGGGCACCAGCGTCTACGCCGGCCGCATCGGCGAGCGCGTCGCCGCACCGGGGGTGACCATCGTCGACGACGGCACCCTCGACGGTCGCCGCGGTTCGTTGAACATCGACGACGAAGGCCACCCGAGCCAGTGCACCCCGCTGATCGAGGACGGCATCCTGGTCGGCTACATGCAGGACAGCCTCAACGCGCGGCTGATGGGCATGGCCCCGACCGGCAACGGGCGCCGCGAATCGTTCGCGCACCTGACCATGCCACGCATGACCAACACCTACATGCGCGCCGGCGAGCACGACCCGCAGGAGATGATCCGTTCGGTGAAGAAGGGCCTGTACGCGGTGAACTTCGGCGGTGGCCAGGTCGACATCACCAGCGGCAAGTACGTGTTCTCGGCCACCGAGGCCTACCTGATCGAGGATGGCCGCATCACCACCCCGGTGAAGGGCGCGACCCTGATCGGCAACGGCCCGGAGACCATGCAGAAGGTGCGCATGGTCGGCAACGATCTGGCCCTGGACGAGGGCGTGGGCATCTGCGGCAAGGACGGGCAGAGTGTGCCCGTGGGTGTCGGCCAGCCCTCGCTGTTGATCGAGGGCATCACCGTCGGCGGTACGCAGGCCTGAGCGTGGCGATGGCCGCGGCCACCGCCCGGGCCGGCGCGGACTCAGTCCTCGTCGGCCTCGTCGACCGGATCGCCGGCGTGTTCGTCGCCCGCCGTCTTCAAGCCCAGCGCCGCCGGCAGCATCAGCGTACGCAGCACCTGGAAGATCTCGCGGTAGGCGCGCGGCGGCTTGTTCTTCGCCTTTTCGGCCTGCGCGTTGCGTACCAGGGTGCGCAGCTGCTGGCGGTCGGCCTGCGGGTAGTCGTCAAGCAGGGCGGCCAGCGCCTTGTCACCGTCGGCCAACAGGCGGTCGCGCCAGTCTTCCACGCGGTGCATCATCGCCACTTCGCGGCGGCCAGTCTCGCTGTTGGCGTCCAGCGCATCGCGGATCGCGTCCAGCGTTGCCTCGTCCTCGCGGCGCATGTGCTTGGCCAGGAACGCCAGCTGGCGCTTGTGGGCGATGTGGGCGGTGATGCGCTTGCACTCGGCGATATGCGGCAGCAGGTCTTCCGGGATCGGCAGGCGCGCCAGCTGGGCCGGGGTCAACGACACCAGCTTCTCGCCCAGGGCCAGGACGTCGAGCGCGTCGCGCCGGTTCTGGCTGCGGCTCTTGTCGTGGAATTCACCGGTTTCTTCGTCGCGTCCGCGCATCGTCCCTACCTGATCTCAAAAAAAGTCGCCCGGCGTGATGCCGGGCCCAACCTGTACAGGATAAAGCATTGAACGTGATCGCCCCTGAAGTGGCCGTCGGCGACGACAGCCCGGCCCGGCTGGAACGGCTGGCCGACCTCTCCCAGCAGCTGCTCGACCGCGCCCGCGCGCTGGGCGCCAGCCAGGCCGAGGTCAGTTGCAGCGAGGACCGCGGACTGGAGGTCAATGTCCGCCTCGGTGAGGTCGAGACCGTGCAGTCCACGCGTGACCGCGGCATCGCCGTGACCGTCTATTTCGGCCGGCGCAAGGGCAGTGCCAGCACCGGTGACCTGAACGAGGCCAGCCTGGCCGCTACGGTCGAGCAGGCCTGCGCGATTGCCCGGCATACCGAGGATGACCCGGCTGCCGGCCTGGCCGAGGCCGCACTGATGGCCACCGACTTCCCGGAGCTGGACGGTTGGCACCCGTGGGCGCTGCAGGCCGATGAGGCGGTGGACCTGGCCCTGGCCTGCGAGGCGGCCGGTCGCGAGGCCGACGCGCAGATCCGCAATTCCGACGGCGCATCGGTGTCGAGCATGCAGAGCCTGTCGGTGTATGCCAATTCGCATGGTTTCTTTGGTCGTGAGCGCGGCACCCACCATTCGGTCGGCTGCGCGCTGATCGCCGGGCAGGGCGATGGCATGCAGCGCGATGGCTGGTACACCAGCGCGCTTGCCCGGGAGGACCTGGAAGACGTGGGCCTGGTCGGCCGTCGTGCCGCCGAGCGCACCGTGGCCCGCCTGCAGCCGCGTTCACTGGCTACTGGCAGCATGCCGGTGCTGTTCGCCCCGGAAGTGGCGCGCAGCCTGGTCGGCCACCTGCTGTCGGCGGTGTCCGGCGGCGCCTTGTACCGCCAGGCCAGCTTCCTGCTGGACAGCGTCGGCCAACGCCTGTTCCCGGAATGGATGCAGATCGACGAGCTGCCGCACCTGCGCCGTGGCCTGCGCTCGGCCGCCTTCGACGGCGACGGCGTGGCCACCCGTAGTTCGGCGCTGGTCCGAGACGGCGTACTGCAGCGCTACGTGCTGGGCAGCTATTCGGCGCGCAAGCTGGGCCTGCAGACCACCGCCAATGCTGGCGGCGTGCACAACCTGCAGCTGGCGGCCAATGCCGGCCCGCTGGAAGAGATCGCCCGGCAGATGGGTGACGGCCTGCTGGTGACCGAGCTGATGGGGCAGGGCGTGAACGGGGTGACCGGCGATTACTCACGAGGCGCGGGCGGCTTCTGTGTCGAGAACGGCGAGATCCAGTACCCGGTGGACGGCGTCACCATCGCCGGCAACCTGCGCGAGATGTTCAGCAGCATCGAGGCGGTCGGCAGCGACGTCGACACGCGCTCGCACATCCGGACCGGTTCGATCCTGCTGGGGCGGATGACCGTCGCCGGTAATGATTGATGGCATTGATGACGTAAGCTATGCGCGCCTGACGCAACCAGCTTGGTGCTGGTGGGTCAAGACCACCCAATGAAAAGGAGTTTTGTCGTGAGCGAATTCGATAACGTCCCGCCGCCGCCGGCAACCACCGATGCCCCGGCCGACCAGCGCACCATGGCGCTGGCTGCGCACCTGCTGGGCATCTTCACCTGGTTCATCGGCGCCCTGATCATCTGGCTGATCAACAAGGATGACGCCAGCAAGGCCTTCGTGACCGACCAGGCCAAGGAAGCGCTGAACTTCCAGATCACCGTGACCATCGCCATGGTCATCAGCATCATCCTGATGGTGGTGATCATCGGCGGCATCCTGGCGCCGATCGTGGGCATCATCAACCTGGTGTTCTGCATCATTGCCGCAGTCAAGGCCAACAACGGCGAAGCCTATCGCTACCCGTTCACCCTGCGCCTGATCAAGTAATACCGGCCGCATGCGCAAACAGGAACGCCCGGCATTGCCGGGCGTTCCTGTTTGAGGGCAGCGCCACCGGCGGCGATCAGTGATCGCGTTCCACCGCCAGCGTTGCCAGCGCGCGCAGCGCATCGGCCTCTTCGCCATGGCCGGCCAACGTGGCCTGCATGCGTGCGGCCAGTTCGCGCAGCTGCGCCTTCGCGCCGTCCATGCCGAGCAGCGCGGGGAAGGTGCTCTTGTCCTGCGCCTCGTCCTTGCCGGCGGTCTTGCCCAGCTGTTCGGAACTGGCTTCGACATCGAGGATGTCATCGCGGACCTGGAAGGCCAGGCCGAGTGCATCGGCGAAACTGTCGAGCTGGGCCAGCTGCGGCTCGTGGGCCTGGCCGCACAGCGCCCCCATGCGCACCGCTGCACGGATCAGCGCGCCGGTCTTCAGCGCATGCATGCGGGTCAGTGCCGCCAGGGTCTGCTGCTGGCCGGTGGCATCGATGTCCAGCGCCTGGCCACCGCACATGCCGGAGGCGCCGGACGCGTGAGCGAGGGTCTGCAGGCAGGCCACGCGCAGCGTGGCCGGCAGCGGCGCATCGGCCAGCAGGCCGAAGGCACGCGTCTGCAGGGCGTCGCCGGCCAGGATCGCGGTGGCTTCGTCGAAGGCGATGTGGGTGGTCGGCTTGCCGCGGCGCAGGGCGTCGTCGTCCATCGCCGGCAGGTCGTCATGCACCAGCGAATAGGCGTGGATCAGCTCGACAGCCATCGCCGCCGCGTCCAGCTGTTCCGGCTGCGCGCCGAACAGGTGGCCACTGGCATACACCAGCAGCGGGCGCATGCGTTTGCCACCGCCCAGCACCGAATAGCGCATGGCCTGGTGCAGGCGCTGCGGTGCTTCGGCGGGCGAGGGCAGGGCGGCATCGAGCTGGCTTTCGATACGGTCGCGCCAGCGCGCGAACAGGGCTTCAGCCGTCATGGTTGGGCGGATCGAAAGGCTCGGCCGTTTCCGGCTGGGCCGGATCGCTGAGCAGGCGCACGCGCAATTCGGCCTGCTCCAGCGCCTGCTGGCACTGACGGTACAGACCGACGCCGCGTTCGTAAGCACTGAGCGACGCTTCCAGGCTCAGCTCGCCGGTTTCCATCTGCTCCACCAGCTGCTCCAGCGATTCGAGCGACTGCTCGAACTGGGCGACCGGGGAGGCGTTTTCGGGGGACTTCTTGGCCATGCGGCAAGTGTGGACGGGCTGCGCGCGGGGGTCAATTCACCAGCCGCCGGGACGCCACTGCAGCTGCGCGTCGTGGGCCTGCAACCAGGCCTGCAGGGCAGCTGCGATGACCACGTCGGCGGCGGCAAGCAGCTGCGCTCCATCGAAGACCAGCGGCAGCTGGGCGCGTCGCCAGGGGGCAAGGTGTTCGCGTTGCAGGCAGTCCTTCAGCGCATGCGAATGCTGGCGACCGGGCAGCAGGATGCGTTCGCCGCCCACACGCGCACGGACCTGGAGCGGCCGTTCGAAGGCCTCGGCGCCGTGCAGGTGCAGCTGACCGCCATCGGGCAGCGCCAATGGCGCGCGTCCATCCCATCCGGCCTGCCAATCATGGGGAAGCGCCGGCAGTTGCGCGGGCAGGAGATAGGCGTGATCGCGCCATTGCTGGATGGCATGATCGTGCCAGCGCACCCGCGCCTGGCGATCGTTGCTGGCTGGTAGCAGCTCGTCCAGCGCCTGCTGCAGCACCGTGGCCGGCAGTGGGGCGGCCCCATGGCCGATCACCCAGGCACGCAGCACGCGCGCGGCGCGGCCCGGTGACACCTGGCGCAGCAGCTGCAGCGACAGCACACGCGGTGCCACCTCCAGATGCACGATCAGCTCGGCGTCCTCCTCGTCCAGCAGTTCGCGGGTCTGCCGGCAATGCAGGGCGCTGCCCGCCAATGCCGCGGCGGTGTGCAGCCAGCGCTGGCGCAGCAACGGCAGCACCTGCAGGCGCAGGAAATTGCGATCGGCGTGGTCGTCGGCGTTGCTGGGGTCTTCAACCCAGCGCAGCGCGTGCTGGTGCGCGTAATCGAGCAGCGCACGGCGCGGCACCGCCAGCAGCGGTCGCCACACACGGTGTTCGCCTACGCGGCTGTCTGCGGACATCGCGGCAAGACCATCGACGCCGGAGCCACGCAGGGCACGCAGCAGGAAGGTCTCGGCCTGGTCGTCCAGGTGCTGCGCCAGCGCCAGTGTTTCGCCGTCGCGCAGTTCGGCGGCGAACGCGGCGCGTCGCGCCTGCCGTGCTGCGCCTTCGAGGCCCAGGCCCGATGTGGGGTCGATCTGCACGCGATGCACGGCCAGTTCGATGCCCAGCGCTGCGCATTGCTGCTGGCAATGCAGCACCCAGTCGTCCGCATCGGGGTGCAGGCCATGGTGCACGTGCACCGCGCGCAGCGCCGTGCCGGAGGCCTTGGCGCTGCGCCACAGCCAGTGCAGCAGCACGGTCGAGTCGACACCGCCGCTGTAGCCCACCAGCAGTGGCGCATCCAGCGGAACGAGGGCAGGGAAGGCAGTCACGGCGGCAAGTATAGGGTTGCTCGGCAGGGCTGCGCCCTGCACCCGCTACGATCCAGAGCAACGGCAACGGCAACAGCAGAAGCTGGTTTCCTGAGGGGAGGCGGGGTGGGTCCGGTTGCGGGGGCCGCTGCAAGTACGTCCATGTAAGCTCGGTCGCCGCATCCATGCGGCTCACGCCCCCGCAACCGGACCCACCCCGCCTTCGACAGTTTCCTGCGAACTGTTGGACGTGCCGATGGGGTCAGATCCGTTTTCCTGCGGAAAACGGATCTGACCCCGATTTATTTCGATATCTGACAGATGTGTCGACCAAGGTCGACACCTACCAACAGCCGCCGGAAAACTGTCGAAGGCGGGGCACTGTGGGTTTGCGGGGTGTGAGCCGCATGGATGCGGCGACCAAGCCCCCAGGGACGGGTTTACGGCGTCCCCGCAAACCCACAGTGCCCCGCCATCCCACGGAACGCACGCTGTTGCTGTTGCTTCGGCCGTGGCCGTTGCTATTGCTCTGGCGTGTAGCAGGTGCAGGGCGCAGCCCTGCCGAAAAACCTACTTCACCCGACGGCCCGCGCGGTCGATGCGGAACCACTCTCCGCCTTCCATCGGCGTGTGGCCATCGGCATCCGGCGTGCCGCGCCGACAGCCGTTGCAGACCTCGGCCACGCCATCCTGGAACGGCCACCCGAAATCGTAGGTGCCGGGCACCACCTGGCGGAACGTCAGGTCGAAGTAGCCGACACGGTTGCCGACGCGGCCGCGCAGCAGGCCTTCCTGCGGTGTTTCCGGGCCGTTGTCCCAGGTCAGCACAGGCAGGCTGCGGCCCTTGCGGTCGACGTAGTGGAAGCCCTGGTCGGCATACACCACGGCCAGGCCGTGGTCGTCGTAGTTCAGGTCCTTCAGCGCATCGGCGCTGATCTTCGGCCGGTGATCGACCACCTCGCAGTTGGGCAGCGGCCACAACCCGTGTTCGTCGGTCAGCAGCTTGCAGGCCGGCGCCTGCGCCAGCGCGCTGGAACCGGCCAGTACGCCGAGCAGGACCAGCGACCGCGCGAAGCGGCCGCGGTCGAGGCGGGCCTGCCGCACGATCACTTGGCCTCGGCCTTGCGCTCGAAGGCCGTCGGTGCCGGCAGCTGCACCGGCACGCCCTTGTCATCGCAGGTGCCGGCCTGGCACAGGCGCTCGCGCAGGGCCGGGGTGGCCTGCACGATCATGTGGTAGATCGCGTTCTGTTCCAACGTGCCGCGGATCGCCTTGCTGCCCGGGCCACGCGCCCAGATGCCGACATCCTCACCACCGTGCGATTCGGACTTCATCGGCACCAGTGCTTCCTGCATGTAGTCCGGATGCTCGGTGTCGACCTCGCGCAGGTTCGGGCGGCCGTTGGCCGGTTCGAAGCTGCTCGGGTTGTGCGGGTAACGCTTCGGGCCGGCCGGCTGCTGGTTGCTGCTGCCGGTATGGCCCGGGCCGTTGGCATAGCTCAGTGTGGTGTACGGCTGGCCGGTGCCGTCCAGCGCGTAGTCCAGCTTGCCGGCACCATCTTCGCCTCCCTTGTCCTTCACCTTGCCCAGGATCGGATTGCCACGTGCCGGGTAGCCGACGAAGTTCAGCGTATGCGAGTGGTCGGCGGTGACGATGATCAGGGTGTCGTCGGCCGAGGTCAGTTCGTTGGCCACGCGCACCGCGTCGGACAGCGCCACGGTCTCGGTCAGTGCACGGTAGGCGTTGCCGCTGTGGTTGGCGTGGTCGATGCGCGCGCCTTCGATCATCAGCACGTAGCCTTCCTGGTGCCTGGCCAGATTCCTGATCGCTGCAGCCGTCAGTTCGGCCAGGCTCGGCTCACCGCCCGGATCCTGCGGGCGCTCGTATTCGTAGCGCATGTGGTCCGGTTCGAACAGGCCGAGGATGGCCGGCGCATTGGCGGCCGCCGCCAGCTGCTTGCTGTTCCACACGTAGGCACCCTGCGGGTGCGCCTGCTGCCATTCCTGCACCAGGCTGCGGCCATCCAGGCGCTGGCCGACCTTGTCGTCGTATTCCGGATCGCGCTCTTCCACGGTGGTGAATTCACCGCGACCGCCGCCGAGAGCGACCAGCGGGCCGCGCCCATAACGCGAGGTCGACAGCAGCTGCTGTGCGATGTCCTTGCAGCCTGCAGCCTTGGCCGCTTCAGTCAGGTCGGTGTCGTTTTCCCAGTTGCGCTCGGGCGAGTGCGCATAGGTGGCAGCAGGGGTGGCATGGGTCAGGCGCGCGGTGGACACCACACCGGTGGCCAGGCCGGCGCTGTCGGCCAGCTGCAGCCAGGTCAGCAGGCCCTTGGACAGGCTGTCGGCGCAGTCGGTGCGGCTGCCGGCGCTGACACCGATCGCGCCCATGTGGGTCTTCACGCCGGTGGTGATGGCGGTCATGGTGCCGGCCGAGTCCGGCGTCTGCGAATCGGTGTTGTAGGTCTTGCTGAACGCCGTGGCCGGGAAGCGCTCCCAGGACAGCAGGTTCTCCTCGCCCGAGCCACCCTTCTGCTGGCCTTCGTAGATGCGCGAGGCGGCCACGGTGGTCAGGCTCATGCCGTCGCCGAGGAACAGGATGACGTTCTTCGCCTTGCCGGACATCGCGCCGTTGGCGGCGGCCTGGGCGGCGCCACTGCGGTACCACCATTGCGGGGTCTCGCCGGCCGGATGGGCGACCGGGTCGACGGCGACCTTCAGGCCGGCCGGGGCAGAGGCGGGGGTGGTGCTGGCGCAGGCGCCCAGCAGCAGGGTGGTGGCGCAGGCGGCCAACAGGGAGACGGAACGGCGCATGGACGCTGGGATCTCACAAACTGTAACGGGACGTTCATTATGCCCGCCCCTGCAAGGCACGCCGATGACACACTGATTTGCCGGCCGGGCGGTCGTTCTGCGGGCCGCCTTGGGCTATCGTGCCAGCATCCCTTCCTTCCCCTCTGGATTGCCTATGAAGCTGGTCTCTGCCTGGCTGCGGATTCCATTCTGGCAGCGCGTGGTCGGTGGCTTCGTGCTCGGCGCGCTGGCCGGCTGGGCGCTTGGCCCGGCCGCGGAAACGTGGTTCGGCCCGCTCGGTGAGCTGTACGTCACCCTGATCAAGATGATCGCCGTGCCGCTGGTGTTCTTCGCGGTCATCAACGCGATCTCGTCGCTGCACGGGCAGAAGTCGGTCGCCGCGCTCAGTGGCCGCACCTTCCTGTGGTTCGTGATCACCGCGGCGCTGGCGGTATGCGTTGGGCTGGGCGTGGGGACCGTGCTGCAGCCCGGTGCCGGCGGGCTGCAGCTGACAATGGCCAGCAACTACGTGCCGCGCGAAGTGCCCAGTGTGGTGCAGGTGCTGCTGGACGTGGTGCCGGCCAATGTCTTCTACGCGCTGTCCGGCATCGGTACCAAGGTCAATGCGGCCGGTGAGACCGTGCTGGCGGCCGGTCGCGGCTCGATCCTGCCGGTGATCTTCTTCGCAGGCCTGGTGGGCTTTGCCATCGTCAAGCTGGGCGAGAAGGTGACCGAGGCGCGCAAGCTGGTCGGCCAGATGAGCGACATCATGATCCAGGTGACCCGCTTCGTGCTGGAAGTCACCCCGATCGGTACCTTCGGCCTGATCGCCGGCCTGGTCGGCAGTTATGGCTTCGAAAAGCTGCTGCCGCTGGGCCATTTCGTGCTGGCCCTGTACGTGGCCTGCGCCCTGCACATCGTGGTGGTCTACAGCGCGCTGCTGCTGGCGCACGGCCTGAACCCGCTGAAGTTCTTCCGCGGCGCGGCGCCGGGCATGCAGGTGGCCTTCGTCAGCTCGTCCAGCTTCGCCGCGATGCCGGTGGCGCTGCGTTCGATCACCCACAACCTGGGCGTGAACAAGGACTACGGTTCATTCGCGGTGCCGCTGGGCGCCAGCATCAAGATGGATGGCTGCGGCGCGATCTATCCGGCGCTGTGCGCGGTGTTCATCGCGCAGTACAGCGGTGTGCCGCTGACCCCGGAGCAGTACGTGGTGGTGCTGATCGCCTCGGTGCTGGGCAGCTTCGGTACGGCCGGCGTGCCGGGTACCGCGGTGATCATGGCCACGGTGGTGCTGAGCGCAGCCAACCTGCCGCTGGAGACCATCGGCTATCTGTATGCCATCGACCGCATCCTCGACATGATGCGCACGATGACGAATGTGACCGGCCAGATGCTGGTGCCGGTGATCGTGGCCAAGGAAACCGGGCTGCTGGACCAGGCGGTGTATGACAATCCGTCCAGCAATGTGGGCGTGGACGATCCTGACCCGACACCGCCACGCAGCTGAGGTTGCGTGGAGATGAAAGGCCCGCCCTGACCGGCGGGCCTTTCGTTTGGGAGATGGCTGACGCGCTGCCGACCGCGGTAGATCCACGCCATGCGTGGATGGAGGCGGTGCCGACCAAGGTCGGCAGCTACCCACCATTACGCGGGCCCAACAAAAAAGCCGCTGCAGGGCAGCGGCTTTCTCGTGTCAGACGGCGCCGTGACGCCTGCCGGTCAGAGGTCGACCCGGCGGGCCTGCATGAACTTGTTGCCCCAGTAGCCACTGAGCAGGGTGTCCACGCGGACGTCCTTGCCCGAGCTCGGCGCGTGCAGGAAACGGCCATCGCCGACGTAGATGCCGACGTGGTCGACGCGGCCCTTGCGGCCGAAGAACACCAGATCACCCGCGGCCAGCGCGGTGCGGTCGTTGATCAGTTCGGCATTGTCATCGTGGGCCATCTCGCGCGAGACGCGCGGAAGTTCGATGCCCAGGGCCGAACGGAACACATAACCGACCAGGCCGCTGCAGTCGAAACCGCTGTCCGGGTTGCTGCCACCCCAACGGTACGGGGTGCCCAGCAGGGTCATCGCGCGGCGCAGCAGCGACTGCACCTTGCCGTTGTCGGCGGCGGTGCCGACGACGCTGCCATTGGCGGCGCTGCTGGTGTCGTAGTTGGCGAGCAGGCGGCTGAGGTCGCCGGCCACCACGGCCGAGCGGTCCATCAGCGGAATGGTGTCGTTGGCGGCCAGGTGCGGCAACAGGGCGGCCAGCGTGGCACTGGCGGCGGCATCGACGCGGCTGCGCTGCGGAGCGGCAGCCTCGGCCTTGGCGGCCGGTCGGGCGGTGCTCTCGGCCACCGGGGCCGGGGTCACATCGGAACGGTTCGGAGCAGTCTGCGACCAGGCCGGAAGGCTGGTCAGACACAGTGCCAGGCCAAGCAACAGCGGGCGGGCACTACGTGAAGATACGGAAGTCTGGCCTTCGCTTTTCAGGTCGTCAGTCGTCACGCGTCGGTCACAGGAAAAAAACGATGGGGCATCATGCCCTGTAAAAGCGCGGATAAGTTAAAAATTCCGTTAGTAATTCGTTAGTTGCGCGGTGATGTTCGTCACAGTTTTGAATATATCGCCTGTTCATTTTAGCGAAGGACGCGTTTCGCCCCTGTGTAGTGGTCCTTCCAGTAGGGACCGCTGAGCGAGTCCAGGCGCACGGTGCCGCCGGTGCTCGGCGCATGCACGAAACGCCCTTCACCTACATAAATACCGACGTGGGTGACGCTGCCGCGGCTGCCGAAGAACACCAGGTCGCCGGTGGCCAGGCGCTGCGGGTCGATCTTCGGGCCCTGCACCGCCGCCAGGTCGCGGGAGGTGCGCGGCAGCCGCAGGTCCAGCATCTCGCGATAGACATAAGCGACCAGGCCGCTGCAGTCGAAGCCCGAATCCGGGGTGTTGCCGCCATAGCGGTAGGGCGTGCCGACCAGGCTGATGGCGCGCATCAGCACCGAGTTGGCAGCCTCGGGGTTGTCCGGCACGGTCTTTGGCCAGTTCGCCGTGGGCGGGGGCGGGGCCGGGCGGGTGGCCTTGCCACCGCCACAGGCGGTCATCAACAGGGGCAGGGCCAGCAGCAGGGCCGGGGCGAGAAACCGGCGCTGGCCGGACGAAACTGGCGTGATGTGCATGATCTCCGGATAATGCGCCACCTTGGATTGGCCGTCATGATGGCGGCGTCCCCGCCGGGCGACAACCCGCCCCAACCCGCCTGCCTCCGGCAGATCCAGACAGAGTTGCGCATGAAGATCGAAAAAGACCGCGTTGTCCGCTTCCACTACACCGTTTCCGAAGTCGGCCAGGAGCCGATCGAATCGTCCAAGGACCGCGGCGAGCCGCTGGCGATCCTGATCGGTCACGGCAACATCATCCCGGGCCTGGAAAACGCCATGATGGACAAGGAAGCCGGCGCGACCTTCAACGTCGACGTCAAGGCGGCCGATGCCTACGGCGAGCGTCGTGAGGGCCTGTCCCAGCGCGTGCCGAAGAAGCACTTCGGCAATACCAAGCTGGCGCCGGGCCAGCAGGTCGTGCTGCAGACCAACTTCGGCCCGCGTGCGGTGACCGTGCAGAAGGTCGGCATGAGCGTCGTCGACGTTGACCTGAACCACCCGATGGCTGGCAAGGACCTGCACTTCGACGTCGAAATCGTCGACGTGCGCGAAGCCGGCAAGGAAGAGCTGGACCACGGCCACGTCCACGGCGACGGCGGTCACCAGCACTGATCGCAGCGCGATCGTGATGGCAGCAATGGCCCGCTTCGGCGGGCCGTTGCGTTTCTGGAACACGCCGCGGCCATCCATGGTGCACGGGCCGGCGGCATAATGGCGGACCTGCCTGACGGACGCCCCGTGAACGCCGCTTCTCCTTCCCTGCAGCCGGTGGCTTCCGGCGAACGCATCGCCGTGCTGGACGTGCTGCGTGGTGCTGCGCTGCTGGGCATCCTGCTGATGAACATCGAGGCTTTCAGCGGCCCGCTGGACCTGGCCTTCACCGGCATTGACGTGCACTGGCGGGGCATCGATTACTGGGCCGACGCCTTCGTCTATGTGTTCGTGCAGGGCAAGTTCTTCACCCTGTTCTCGCTGCTGTTCGGTGCCGGCTTTGCGGTGATGGCACAACGCGCCGAGGTGGCCGGGCGCGACTTCACCCCGTTCTACCTGCGCCGCAGCGCCGGCCTGCTGCTGATCGGCCTGTGCCATGCACTGCTGGTCTGGTCCGGCGACATCCTGGTGATGTATGCGCTGGTCTCGTTGCCGTTGCTGGCCTGCCGCGAGGCGCCGCGCAGCTGGCTGCCGTGGATGGGCGTGATCGTCTACCTCGGCGGTGTGGCGATGATGCTGCTGGTGGGTGCGATGGTGTCGATGGCGTCGGCCGAAGAGGTGCAGGGCATGCTTGCCGAGGCGCAGCAGAGCATCGACCTGCAGCGGCAGGTGTACGGGCAGGGCAGCTGGGCGCAGGCCACTGTGCAGCGCCTGAGCGAGTTCGGCACCTCGATGGGCGCGTTGCTGATCAGCGGCCCGGAAGTGCTGGGCATGTTCCTGCTCGGCAGCTGGTTCGCCGGCAGTGGCGCGCTGGCGACGCCGGAGCGCTTCCCGCGGCTGTACGCGTCGCTGCGCTGGATCGCACTGCCGCTGGGGCTGCTGGTCACGCTGCTGGGGGTTGCCTGGAAACCCTACCTTGCACCCGGCGCCTACAACCTGCCGGTGACCGCGGCGATGGCCCTGGTCACGGTTGGCGGGCTGCCGATGTGCCTGGGCTACCTGGCGTGGATCGTGCACTGGCGCACGCGGCTGGCGTGGCTGGCGCCGGTGGGGCGCATGGCGTTGACCCACTATCTTGGCCAGTCGCTGCTGTGTACCTGGACCTTCTACCACTACGGCCTGGGCAGGTTCGAGATGATGCCGCGCAGCGTGCAGCTGCTGTTCGCGCTGCTGTTGTTTGCCGTGCAGGTGGCTGTTTCGCACGCGTGGCTGGCGCGCTTCCGCTTTGGTCCGATGGAATGGCTGTGGCGTGCAATGACCTACCGGCAGTGGCCACCGATGCGGCGCAGGACGAAGCAGGGGTGAGCGATGAGCGCGCACGCGCTGTGCCGATCGGCCGCGCGCCCGCGCATCCTCACGTCTGGCCTGCAGCGGGGCATGGCATGCTCGGCGTCAGCATGAGCGCCGGCATCGGCCAGCGGATCGCCGATCTCGTCTGCGGCCACACGCCAGCGATCGATCCTGCCCCTTACCGACCCGAGCGATTCCGATGAGCACTGCATCCTATGATTACGACCTGATCGTCCTTGGCGGCGGCTCCGCCGGCCTGGCCGGTGCGATCCGCGCCGCGCAGCATGGCAAGCGTGTGGCAATGCTGGAACCCGGCGAACTGGGCGGAACCTGTGTCAATGTCGGCTGCGTGCCGAAGAAGGCGATGTGGCTGGCGGCCGACCTGCACGAGCGCATCGGCCTGGCCAATGCGATGGGCTTCGATGTCGAGGCACGCCCGGCGCTGTCGTGGAAGGAACTGGTGATCCATCGCCAGGCCTACATCAGCAACATCCACACCAGCTACCACAAGCGCCTGGACGAAACCGGCGTGGTGCGCATTCCGGCACGTGGCCATCTGCTTGATGCGCACACCGTGGCCTGCAGTGATGGCGTGCACTACAGCGCCGAACACATCCTGATCGCCACTGGCGCGCATCCACTGCGTCCGGATATTCCCGGCGCGGAGCTGGGCCTGGTCTCCGACGATTTCTTCGACCTGCGTGCGGCGCCGGCCGAGGTGGCGATCATCGGTGGTGGTTACATCGCGGTGGAGCTGGCTGGCCTGCTGCAGGCGCTCGGCAGCCGCGTGAGCCTGCTGGTGCGCGGCAAGCGCCTGCTGGAGCGCTTCGATTACGAGCTGACCGATCAGCTGGCCGAGAACCTGAAACAGCAGGGCGTGCGGATCCATTTCGACTATCGCCTGCGCGAACTGCAGCGCGATGGCGAGCGCGTGCGGGCGTTCGGCCATGACGGCCCGATCGACAGTGTGTTCGATGCGGTGTTCTTCGCTGCCGGCCGCCGCGGCAACAGCCGTGGCCTGGGTCTGGAAGCGCTCGGCATCGACATCGGCGAGCACGAGCAGGTGCAGGTGGACGAGTGGCAGACCACCCGCGTGCCGAGCGTGCACGCGGTCGGTGACATCGCCGGCAAGGTCGGCCTGACCCCGGTGGCGGTGGCCGCTTCGCGGCGGCTGATGGACCGCCTGTTCGGGGGGCGCCCGCAGTCCAAAATGGATTACGAGAACGTGGCCAGCGTGGTTTTCTCGCATCCGCCGCTGGGCGCGGTGGGCATGAGCGAGGAAGAAGCGCGCCGGCGTTTCGACCAGGTGAGCGTCTACCACAGCCGCTTCCGCCCGATGCTGCAGGCGCTGGCCAATGGTACCCAGCGCAGCCTGTTCAAGATGGTCTGTGCCGGCCCGGAAGAACGCGTGGTAGGCATCCACCTGCTGGGCGAAGCGGCCGACGAGATCCTGCAGGGCTTTGCGGTGGCGGTGAAGATGGGCGCGACCAAGGCCCAGTTCGACGACACCGTGGCGATCCACCCGACCTCGGCCGAAGAAGTGGTGCTGATGCGCTGAGCCGGGCCGTTGTGGGGCCGAGCCCTGCTCGGCAGCCTTTCGCACCGGCCTGGCGACGCCGAGCGCAGGCTCGGCTCTACAGGGCAGCGGGCGCCCCCATGCGACAATGAGCGTCCCCCACGCCTTACCGGGCCGCTCTGCGCGGCCCGCCGTCGTCCTGATGTCCACTCCCGCTTCCCGCATCGCCACTGCTTCCCCACGCATTGCGCTGGGCGGCATCGGCCTGGCCGCGACCGGCGCCATCGCCGCGTCGGGCAAGGCGATCATCGTCAAGCTCGGCCTGCGCCACGGCGTCGATGCCACCACGCTGCTCGCCCTGCGCATGCTGATGGCGCTGCCCCTGTTCGTACTGATGGCACTGTGGGCCGCGCGCCGGGCCGAGCCGTTGTCCTGGGCCGACCGTGCCCGCGTGCTGTGGCTGGGTTTCACCGGCTACTACCTGTCCAGCCTGCTCGACTTCCAGGGACTGCAGTACATCAGCGTGACCCTGGAGCGGCTGATCCTGTACTTGAACCCGACCCTGGTACTGCTGATCAACGTGCTGCTGGCGCGCCAGCGGCCGGGCCGCTGGCAGATCGGTGCGCTGGTGCTGAGCTACCTCGGCGTGCTGCTGGCCTTCGGCCACGATCTGCAGCGCGAGGGTGGGCAGATCATCGTCGGCAGCCTGCTGGTGCTGGGCAGTGCCCTCAGCTATGCGCTGTACCTGTTCGGCAGTGGGCAGGTGGTCGCGCGCATCGGTGCGGTGCGGCTGACCGCCTATGCCAGCTGCGTGGCCAGCGTGCTGGTGCTGCTGCATTTCGCGGTGACCCATCCGCTGCCGCTGCTGTGGCAGGCACCGGCGCCGGTGCAGTGGCTGTCGTTGGTCAATGCCACCGTGTGCACGGTGCTGCCGGTGCTGGCGATCATGCTGGCGGTGCAGCGCGTGGGTTCGTCGCTGGCCGCGCAGGTCGGTATGCTGGGCCCTGTTTCCACCATCGTGATGAGCCTATGGCTGCTCGACGAACCGATGGGGCCGGCACAGATCGCCGGCACCGTGCTGGTGCTGATCGGCGTTCTGCTGGTGACCCGCCTGCGGCGCTGACGCCGGAGCAGGCGCGTGCGCGCATCCTGGCGGTGATCCGCGCAATCCCGGCGGGGCAGGTGATGGGCTACGGCCAGGTGGCGATGCGCGCGGGCCTGCCCGGGCGTGCACGCCTGACCGCACGCATCCTGGGCCAGAACGACGACCCGGACCTGCCCTGGCACCGCGTGCTGCGCTCGGACGGGCGCATTGCCATGGAAGAAGGGTCGGCCGGCTGGCGCGAGCAGTCACAACGGTTGCGCGCCGAGGGTGTGCGGGTGGAGAACGGCCGGGTGCGGATGCCGGCGACCGATCCGGCGGCGGCGCTGGACGCAGCGGTGTGGGGCCCGGGCTGAGCACCGCTGGCGACTGAACAGGCCGGACCTGCGGGTCGCCAACAAGACACGATGCTGCGGCTATGATGGAGGCCGTTCCATGCCGGTGCTCCCATGTTCCCGCGACTGCCAACCGTCACCAAGGCCCTGCTGATCGCCAACGCGATCCTGTTCCTGCTGCAGCAGCCGTTCCTGCTCGGCATGCAGACCTTCGAGCCGTTCATGCTGCAACCGTTGCAGCAGGGCTTCGACGCGTTCTCGCCGGGTGGCAACTTCCAGCCTTGGCAGCTGCTGACCTACGGTTTCCTGCATGGCAGCTTCGGCCATCTGTTCTTCAACATGCTGGCGGTCTTCATGTTCGGCGCGCCGCTGGAGCAGACCTGGGGCGAGAAGCGCTTCCTGCTGTACTACCTGGTGTGCGTGGCCGGTGCCGGTGTCTGCCAGCTGCTGGTGGGTACGCTGCTGGAAAACCCTGCCACGGTGCTGGGCGCCTCCGGCGGCGTGTTCGGCCTGCTGCTGGCCTACGGCATGCTGTTCCCGAACCAGCGGGTGATGCTGCTGTTCCCGCCGATCCCGATGAAGGCGCGCACTTTCGTGATCCTGTTCGGTGTGGGCGAGCTGGTGCTGGGCATGACCGGCTGGCAGCCGGGCGTGGCCCACTTCGCGCACCTCGGCGGCATGCTGTTCGGCTGGTTGCTGATCCGCTACTGGCGCGGGCAGCCGCCGTTCAGGCGCCGCCCGCCCGGCCCACCGAAGCGCCCGAACCATCTGCGCAGCGTCAAATGATCCGAAGGATCATTTGACGCTGCAGGTGCCGACCGTTGGTCGGCACGCCTTCTCCCACGCGGGCAGGTGCCAACCCTGGCTGGCACGCTTTGAATGGGATCATTTGACGCTGCAGGTGCCGACCGTTGGTCGGCACGCCTCTACAGATCCTGCAACACCACCTGCGCCGCGTTGTGCCCCGGTGCACCGGTGACGCCGCCGCCGGGGTGTGTGCCCGAACCGCACAGGTACAGCCCGGGCAGGGCGCCACGATAGCCGGCCTGGCCGACCATCGGCCGTGCCGAGAACAGCTGGTTGGCGCTCAGTGCGCCGTGGAAGATGTCGCCGCCGACCAGGCCGAAGGTGCGTTCCAGATCCAGCGGCGACAGCACCTGCCGACCGAGCACGCTGGCGGTGAAGCCGGGCGCATGCTGTTCGACGGTGGCGATCATCAGGTCGGCCACGGTCTCCCGGTGATCGTCCCAATGGCGGCCTTCAGGCAACACCGGCGCCACATGCTGGCAGAACAGGCTGGCCACGTGCTGCCCGGGCGGCGCCAGCGAATCGTCCAGCGTGCTCGGAATCAGCATTTCCACGATCGGTTCGCGCGCCCAACCGTCGCGGCGCGCATCCAGCCAGGCGCGGTCCATGTAATCCAGGCTGGGTGCCATGATGATGCCGGCGCTGAGGTGATCGCCGGGCCCGGGCAGGGCGCGGAACTCCGGCAGCCGCGACAGCGCCACGTTCATCCGGAACGTGCCGGAACCGCAGCGCCAGTTCGCCATGCGTTCGCGTGTCGCGTTGGGTACCTGTGCCGGTTCCAGCAATTGTTCGTACAGCAGTTTCGGATTGACATTGGCGACCACCGTGCGTGCGCGCAGGATCTCGCCGTTGGCCAGTTCGACGCCCACCGCGCGGCCCTGTTCGATTCGCACGCGCTGCACGCCGGCCTCCACGCGCAGTTCCGCCCCGGCCTCGCGTGCCGAGGCTGCAATCGCCTGGCTGATCGCGCCCATGCCGCCGATCGCATGGCCCCACGCACCCTTCACGCCATTGCACTGGCCGAATACGTGGTGCAGCAGTACGTAGGCACTGCCCGGTGTATAGGGGCTTGCGTAGTTGCCGACGATGCCATCGAAGCCGAACAGCGCCTTGATCGGTTCGCTTTCGAACCAGCGATCCAGATACTCGGCTGCCGACAGCGTGAACAGGTCCAGCAGCTCCTGCCGTAGCGAGGCATCCAGCGTGGCCAGTTCACGACCAAGACGACCCATCTGCCACAGCGCAGGCAACGCGCGCCAACCACCCGCAACGCCGGCATCCGGTGGCGCGCGCAGGGCCCACGCGCGCAGCACATCGGCGAAGATCTCCAGGCGCGCTTCGTATTCGGGTAGCCGCTGCGCATCCCGCTCGGAGAACTTCGCGACCTCTGCCTGGGTGCGGCCCGGTGCCGACAGCAGGTAACGACCATCCTCCATCGGCAGGAAGTTGTTGACCGGGCGATTGATGATGCGCAGCCCATGCGCATGCAGTTGCAGGTCGTCGATCACCTTGGGCTGCAGCAGGGACACCGTGTACGACGCCACCGAGTTGCGGAAGCCGGGATGGAATTCCTCGGTGACTGCAGCACCGCCGAGAACGCCACGACGTTCCAGCACCAGCACCTTCTTTCCAGCGCGCGCCAGATAGGCCGCGCAGACCAGGCCGTTGTGGCCGCCACCAACGACGATCGCATCCCAGGACATCAACACCTCGCAAAAAGGGGACGGAGGGGATTAAGTCGCAATCTGCATCTGCACACGGGGCATGGGGAGAAACGACTTAATCCCCTCCGTCCCCTTTTTTGATTGCCGCTTCGATGGTGGCGATGTCGATCTTCTTCATCGGCATCATCGCGTTGAAGGCGCGCTTGGCCAATGCCTTGTCCTTGCTGGTCACGGCTTCGATCAACATGCGCGGGCTGATCTGCCAGGAGATGCCCCAGCGATCCTTGCACCAGCCGCATTGGCTCTCCTGTCCGCCATTGCCGACGATCGCATCCCAGAGGCGGTCGGTCTCGGCCTGGTCGTCGGTCTGGATCTGGAACGAGAACGCTTCGCTGTGCTTGAACGCAGGTCCGCCGTTGAGGCCGACGCAGGGAATGCCGCAGACCGTGAACTCGACCGTCAGCACGTTGCCTTCCTTGCCATCCGGAAAGTCGCCGGGGGCGCGATGCACGGCGATCACCGCGCTGTCGGGCAGGATGCTGGCGTAGAAGGTGGCGGCCTCGAGCGCGCCGTTGTCGTACCAGAGGCAGATCGTGTTCTTGTGTGCCATGTCGGGGCTCCGCGATGGACGAAGCCGCAGCGATAGCACGCGCGGTGTTAACCCGGGATCGTGCTGCACCCGCAAAAAAGGGCGCCCGAAGGCGCCCCCTGTACTACGGGTAGTGCGCGTGGCTCAGCGCCAGACCTTGATCTGGTCGGCTTCGCTGCGCTGCATCGGCTGGCCGGCCTTGCAGCTGAAGGTGGCACCGAATGCCGGCAGGTTGGCCAGCGTGCCGTTGCTGCGCCACAGGCCCGGCGCGCGGATGTCGGCGGTCAGGCGGCGCACGGCCTCGTTCGGCGACAGCTGCTGTGCCCACAACGCCGACCAGGCGCGGAAGAAGCCCTGCTGCTGTGCCGGCTTGGCCTTCGGCTCCTGCGCGGTATAGGCCGCCCAGGCCAGTTCCAGACCGGCGATGTCGGCCAGGTTCTCTTCCTGGGTGAGCGTGCCGTTGACCTTGGCACCCTTCACGCCCGGGAAATCGTAGGCGCTGTACTGCGCGGCCACGCGGTTGCCAAGCAGGGTCCAGGCGGTCTTGTCGGCCGGGGTCCACCAGCTGCGCAGTTCGCCCTTGGCGTCGACCAGTGCACCCTTGGCGTCGATCGCACGGGTCAGCTCATGGCCGACCAGGCCACCGAAGCTGCCGAACTTGTCGGCGGCGTCGGCCTTGGCATTGAACACCGGGCCCTGCAGGATCGCCGCGGTAACGATCAGGCGGTTCTGTGCCAGGTCGTAGGCCAGCGACGGCTGCTGCGGCAGCACGTCCCAGCGGCGGTCGGCGTTGCCCTTGCCGATGCGCTTCATTTCCTCGCGGTGGCGCCAGGTCGACGCGATCAGCATGTTGCCGCCGAACGAACCGCGGCCCATCGGCTGCACGCTGTAGTCGAGGTCGCGCAACGGGGTGCCGATCTCGATCTTCAGCGCAGCCAGCTTGGCCTGCGCTTCGGTCTTGGCTTCGGCGCTCATCCAGCTGTTGTTCTTGACCGCCTCGATCTGCACTTCGCGCAGCTTGTCGACGATCCACGCCGCCTGGCGACGGTCTTCGGCCGACAGGTAACGGGCCGCATATTCGCGGCCGACCATCGGGCCGGCGGCCACGTTGATCGCCTCCAGCACGTCTTCCCAACGCTGCGGCGGCAGCGTTTCGCCACGCAGCACGCGGCCACGGAATTCAAACTCCGCGTCGCGGTAGGCCTTGGACAGGTACGGTGCCATCGAGTCGCCCACGCGCCAGCGCAGGTAGGCCTTCCACTGGTCCGGCTTGAGCTTGGTGACCATGCCATCGAGCTGCTTGAACAGGCCCGGGTCGGCCAGCGAGACCAGGTCGTCGTCCACGCCCTGTGCCTTCAGGAACGCGTCCAGCTGCAGGTTGCGGTAACGGCTGTTGAGCTCCTTGGTGGAGATCGGCGCGTAGTTGTTGAACGGGTTGTTGATGCCGGCCAGCGATTGCGCATTGCGCGCCAGCTCGGTCTCCAGCGCGATCACCGACTGCGATTCGGCATCGAGCCTGGCCGCCGGGGTGCCGGTCAGCGCCAGGATCTGCTTGACGTAGTTGCGGTAGCGCCCCATCAGCGCCACGGTATCGGCGTCGGTGCGGGTATAGAACGCCGGGTCCGGCAGGCCCATGCCGCCCTGCATGAAGTAACCGATGTGGCGGTCCAGTGCCTTCAGGTCGACGTCCGGGCCGAAGTTGAAGGCCACCGGGATGCCCACCTGGTGCAGCGCGGCGATCGAGGCCGGCACATCCTTGGCCTTCTTGATGGCGTTGATGCGGGTCAGCAGCGGCGCGATCGGGTTGGAGCCGTCCGCTTCCACGGCGGCTTCGTCCAGGCCGCTGGCCCAGAAGTCGCCCAGCAGCTTCTGCACGTTGCCCTGCGGCGACTTCATCGCGGCGTCGAGCAGTTCACGCTGCTGCTGGCGGCTGCGCTCGACCAGCTGGCCGAGCGCGGTGGTGGCACCGGTCTGCGGCACCGGGTTGGCCTTCAGCCAGCCTGCGTTGGTGGCATCGTAGAAGTCGCTGCACTGGGCGCTGACGGCCGGGGCGCGCGCGGCCTTCTTCTTGGCGGCGAACGCATCGTGGGTCGGGACCAGGGTCGCCAGGCTGATGCCCAGGGCGATGGCAAGCGGACGGAAATTGGGCATGTGGAACGAATCCGTGATGGATTGAGGGCGCGCGCACTATAGCAAGCCGTGCATGGGCGCGGCATGCACGCGTCACGGTGGCGCCGCCGGGCCGTGCGCCGACCAGGGTCGGCATCTACCAACGGCCTGGGCCATGCGTGGATGACGGGCGCTGTGAAAAACAAAGGCCCGGGATTCCCGGGCCTTTGCAGGTCTGCCGCAGCGTCAGCCGTGGCTTACCAGATCACCACCTGCTGCTCGCCGGTGCGGGCCATCGGCGAACCGGCCTTGCACTGGAACGCGGCAGCGAAGGTCGGCAGGTTCGACGGCGCACCCATGGCGCGGAACTGCGCCGGGGCGTGCGGGTCGGTGGCCAGGCGGACCTTGGCGTTTTCCGGGGTGTACTTGGTGCGCCACACGGTGGCCCAGTTGAAGAAGAAGCGCTGGTCGCGGGTGAAGCCGTCGACCTTCGCATCTTCCTTGCCGGCGGTGGCCTTCTGCAGGGCGTCGTAGGCGGTGGCCAGGCCGCCCAGGTCGGCGATGTTCTCGCCCAGGGTCAGGTGGCCGTTCACTGCCTGGCCGTCGACCTTGTACTGGTCGAACTGCTTGACCAGCTTGCCGGTGAGGCCTTCGAAGTTCTTCTTGTCGGCCGGGGTCCACCAGTCTTCCATGTTGCCGGTCGGCCCGAAGCGTGCGCCCTGGTCGTCGTAACCGTGGGTCATCTCATGGCCGATCACCGCACCGATGCCGCCGTAGTTCAGCGCGTCGTCGGCCTTCGGATCGAAGAACGGCGGCTGCAGGATGGCGGCCGGGAACACGATCTCGTTCTGCAGCGGGTTGTAGTAGGCGTTGACGGTCTGCGGGGTCATGCCCCACTCGGTCTTGTCCACCGGCTTGCCGATCTTGGACAGGTTGAACTTGTAGTTGAACTCGTTGGCCGCGCGCACGTTGCCCAGGTAGCTGTCGCGCTGGGTCTGCAGGCCCGACCAGTCGCGCCACTTGTCCGGGTAACCGATCTTCGGGGTGAAGGTTTCCCACTTGGCGATGGCCTTGGCCTTGGTTTCCTCGCTCATCCAGCTCAGGCCCTGGATGCGGTCCTTCAGCGAGGCGGCCAGGTTCTTCACCAGTTCTTCCATCTTCGCCTTGGCTTCCGGCGAGAAGGCAACCTTCACGTACAGCTGGCCGAAGGCTTCACCGGCATCGTTTTCGATGGTGCCCAGCACACGCTTCCAGCGCGGCTTCTGCTCCTTCTGGCCGTTGAGGGTCTTGCCGTAGAACTCGTAGTTCTCCTGCACGAAGGCATCGGCCAGGTACGGCGAGGCGCTGTCCACGGTGTGGAAGCGCAGGTAGGCGCGCCACACCGACGGATCGGTGTCGGCCAGCGACTTGCTCACTTCCTCATGGAAGGCCGGCATGGCCAGCGAGAACTTCTCCGGCGCGGCCACGCCCTGCGACTTGAAGAACTCGGTCCAGCTGAAGTTCGGGGTCAGCTTGTCGGCGTCGGCCAGGGTGACCGGGTTGTAGTACAGCTCGACGTTGCGCGACAGCTCCACGCGCGACTTGGAGGCCTTGGCCAGGCGGGTTTCGAACTTGACCACGTCCTCGGCCTGCTTGGCTGCATCGGCCGCGGCCACGCCGGACAGCTCCAGCACCTTGGCGACATGCGCCTGATAGGCCTTCAGCTTGTCGGCGTTCTTGGCATCGGTGTAGTAGGTGGTATCCGGCAGGCCCAGGCCGCCCTGGCTGGCATAGGCCATGTTCACCCCGGAGTTCTTGAAGTCGGCTTCAGCGCCGAAGCCGAACAGGAGGTTGTCACCCTTGGCGGCGCTGGTGCGCAGGTAGTTGGCGATGGCCGCCTTGTCCTGCAGGCCGTCGATCGCAGCCAGGTCGGCCTTCAGCGGCTCGATGCCCTGGGCGTTGATCTTGGCTTCGTCCATGCCGGTGGCCCACAGGTCGCCGACGATCTTCTCGATGTGGTTCGGATTCTTGACCTGCGCAACCTGTTCGGCCAGCTGGTGCTGCACGGCCACCGAACGTTCGTCGAGGATGGTGAACGCGCCCCAGCTGGTGCGGTCGCCCGGGATTTCATTGGCGGCCAGCCACTTGCTGTTGACGTAGTCGCCGAAGGCGGTGCACGCGTCCTTGGTGGTGTCCAGGTCGCTCGGCTGGAAGGCGTTGTAGGCCGGCAGCTTGCTGTCGTCCAGCTTGTAGGTGGTGGCTTCGGCGGTGGCCGGGGCGGGGGTCGCGGCATCCTTGGCCGGGGTTTCGTTCTTGCCGCAGCCGGCCAGCACGGCCGACACGGCCAGGCTGAGCAGGACGATCTTGGGAGTGCGCGTCATCACTATTCTTGGCCTCCAGGCCGAGTGAGTCAGGGAGAAGCCGCAGGTACGGCCGTGGGCCGAACGATACGCCGCCGGCCTGGCCTGCAAGGGTGTCGAAGGTCATGTCCGGGCGCAAGGGCCAGAACGTGCAAGGGCGCCCCGTGGGCGCCCTTGCAGGAAGCGGTGCGGCTTACAGGCCGCCGCCGCCGCAGCCCTTGCCCAGGTAGTCGTCGATCAGCCTGAGCTGGTCACCCATGATCGCGCGGGTCCAGGCGGGACCATGCGCGTAGTCGGCGATGGCGTGGAACTCGACCGGCTGCCCCGAACCCCTGGCCTTGTTCACGAACCACTCCGACTGCTCGATCGGCACCGTGCGGTCGCGGTCACCGTGGTAGACCATCAATGGAATCTTCATTTCACCGGCCTTGTCGACCGGGTTGAGGCCGGCCACGGTCGGCGCCTGGGCCTGGCGGAAGAACGGGTTGGTATAGAAGCGCGACCAGATCTTCTTGATGTCCGAAACGCCGGCACCGGCGATGGCGCACTTGTACAGGCCATTGGGACGCACCGAAGCCGCGAACGCCGAGTAGCCGCCATAGGAGAAGCCGAACATGGCGATGTGGCCGGGCTGGGCGATCTTCTGGTCGATCATCCACTGCGCGCCATCGTCCTTGTCGTCCTGCATCTTCTGGCCCCATTCGGCATCACCGGCCATCCACAGCTTGCGGCCCCAGTCGGCCGAGCCGCGGAACTGCGGGCGCAGGACCGCCATGCAGCGTGATGCCATCAGCGGTACCCACATCGAGCCGTCGAAGTCCATGCCATCGCGTGCCCACGGGCCGCCGTGCGGATGCACCACGGCTTTCCACGGGCCGGCACCGCACAGCTCGGCGCTGGGCGTGGTCAGGAATGCCGGAATGTCCAGCCCGTCGCGTGCCTTGTAGTAGACCAGCCGGGTGGTGCCCAGCGCGGCTGGCTGGATCTGCGGATAGGTCTTGGCCAGCAGGGTCAGCTTGCCGTCGTGCAGCAGGTGATACTCGGGCGGGTTGGAAGGGCCGGAGGTAGCCACCAGCACATTGGAAAGATCGGCGGTGTAGTCGACGATGCGGTAGCTCAGGCCTGTATCGTAGTTGGCGGTGTAGCGCTGGCCGTTCGCGGTATCGACCATCGCCAGCGGCTCCTGGCGGATGCCAAGCGCCTGGCGCAGCCCCTGGTCCAGGGCCTTCATGCGCGGAGAGGTCCACTGGATGTCGTCGCCGCGCGGACCGGCGTAGCCGATTCCCATGATCTCGCCGAAGGGTACCGCACCGCTCCGGTGGCGGTTGATCAGCATCGAGCCGGCGTTGAACAGTTTGTGCTCGAACAGCACTTCCTTCTGCTTGCGGGCCGTGATGTCGTACTCGTAGACGATTGATTTGTCGCGGCCGACATTGCTGAGTACGAACGCGATGTTCGGATCATCGGCAAAGCCGATCACCTGGTTGACGTCGCGGTTCTTCACGTAGGAGCGGAAATGCTCCTCCCAGGCACCGTTGGCAGGCGAGCGGAACTCGGTGGCGACGTAGGCGCCGGTACCGTCGACGTCCTGCCGCAGGCGTGCCCGCAGTTCACTGTCCAGGTCGGTGATATAGCCCGCCACGCGCTCTTCGGTCTTCTGGATGCGCTGGGAGGTGAAGTTGCGCAGGTCGACCTTGTAGACGTCACCGGAACTGCTGCCCGAACCGTTGACCACCAGGATGTGGTCGGGATCGTTGGGCAGGGTGTCGAGCACCGTGGCGTTGGCCAGTGCCTGCTCGAGCTCTTCATTGCGACTGGAGGCGCGCGGCGGCGTGATCGGCTCCTTCCACTGCTTGCCTTCGATGTCGGTGATGAAGAACTTGCTGACGAAGGTCTTGGTCACCCGGTCGGCGCGCAGGTCGTAGGGTTGCCACAGCACGACGGCCAGCTGTCCGTTCTTGATGAACGACACGCTCTGGAACTTCATGCGGTTGGCGCCGATCACCGTGGGTGGCTTGTCCAGTGCATCGGTCCGCCAAACCACGATCACGCGCTCCTCGCCATCGGCGCGAAGGCCGGCGATGTGTTTTCCGTCTGGTGACAACGACAGGCTGGAGATGGCCGGGAAGGCGGCCATCTGTTCGATGGTGGGCGCCACAGGCTTGGCGTGCAGCAACGGTGAAAGGCTGGCCAGGGCCGCCAGCAGCAGGGCTCGCTTCATTGCAACCTCGGAATGCGTTGGCACCGGCCTGCGGAGAATCCGGTGCCTGAAATGGAACCGCCGCCCCGAAGGGCGGCGGTTGCAGGGAGCAGGATCAGAACGAACGCGTGATGTTCAGGAAGTAGCTGCGACCGAAGTAGTCGAAGCCGCTGTACAGCAGCGCGTTGCCGACGGTGCTGTAGACACCCTGCGAGATGGTCGGCGGCTTGCGGTCGGCGAAGTTGCGCACGCCACCGGTGACCGACCACTTGTCCGCTTCATACTTCACCGAGATGGCCTGCAGGAAGTAGTTCGGGGTGTACAGCTTGTACGCCGAGGTGGCCGGATCGAAGTCACCCGGGTTGCGCTCCTCGTAGTACGCGTAGCTGTCCATCTTGTCGATCCAGTCCAGGCCGTAACGCACCTGCCAGTTCTTCCACTTGTAGCTCAGGTCCAGCGAGGCGGTGTTTTCCGGACGCGACAGCATGCCGTTGTAGTCCACCAGCGGATCGTCGGAGAAGACCTTGCTGGCCTGTTCCAGGTAGTGGGTGAACTGCAGCGTGGTGCGCAGGGTGCCCGGGCCGATTTCGCGGACATAGCGGGTGGTGAAGTCCAGGCCACGGACCTTGTCGGTGGACAGGTTGATGAAGCCGTTGGTCACCACCAGTTGGTTGTTGACCGGGTTGCGGGCCACCAGGCGGCACAGACCCGAACCGGAGGAGAAGTCGGCACTGCCGCTGTCGTAGCAGCGCGACAGGATGTTCGCGCCGCCCGCGCTGTCGACGCCGTTCTTCACTTCGATGTCGAAGTAGTCGGCGGCGAAGGACAGGTCACCGAAGCCGCTGCCGAATTCCGGCTGGATCACCACGCCCAGGGTCTTGGCCTTGGAGGTTTCGGCTTCCAGGCCGGCCTCGGCACCACCCTGGGTGACCACGGTCACGCCCTGGGTGGCCAGGTAGTCCGGTGCCAGGCCCAGCGATGCGCAGTTCTGGTAACGCGGCGAGCTCGGGTTGCGATCACCATACTCGTTGCAGGGGTCGGCACTGCTGCTCAGGAAGCCGGTGGTGCCGCCCAGGAACTGTTCGAACAGCGCCGGTGCGCGGTAGGAGGTGCCGTACGACGCACGGAACGACAGCCACTTCACCGGGGTCCACAGCGCGCCGATCTTGTAGGTCTCATCCGAGCCGTAGGACTTGTAGTCGGTGTAGCGGCCGGACAGGTTGACCGTCAGTTCCTCGGCAGCGGTGACGCCGGACAGCAGCGGCAGTTCCAGTTCGCCGTAGGCTTCGAACACCGAGTCCGAACCGCGGGTCGGAGTGGCGTTGGTCAGGTTGTACAGGTCGGCATTGATCGAGTACGGCGACGGGGTGTCGTCGATGCGTGCCTTGCGGTACTCGACGCCGAATGCACCACCGGCCGAACCGTACGGCATGTCGAACAGCGGGCCGTTGACGTTGAAGTTGACCGTCGTTTCCTTGTACAGCGTGTTGCCGGTGACCGGCACGAACACCCAGTCCTTCCAGTCCTGCGGCAGCTTGCCACCGATGGTGTTGGTGTTCAGCGCCGGCGCGGCGATGCAGCCGTTGGAGCCGTCCCGGCAGACATAGCCACCGGCACCGTTGGAGACCACGTCCAGGCTCTGGCGCAGGCGGCTGGTCAGGAAGCTCTCGAAGGTGTAGTCGGCGTCGCTGCGCGAGTGCATGACGTTGAAGTCATAGTTCCACTCCGAGCTCAGGTGGCCACGCAGGCCGGCATTGAAGCGCAGGAAGTCGACGTTCTGCTTGTTGGTGTCGTTGCCGAAACCGATGAACGCACGCACGCCCAGGTTCTTGCCGCTGGTCTGGTCGGTCGGAGCACCGGCAACGCTGTCACGCAGGTTGGCCGGGATCAGCGGGCTGCCCACGGCATAGTCCAGGGTCAGCTGGCGATAGCCGGTCTGGGTCGACTTGCGCTTGTTGCCCAGGAACTCGTAGTACAGCTCGGCATCGCCCAGTGCGTTGAGGTCGAAGCCACCCTGCAGGTACAGGGTGTGGGTCTTGGTCGGCGAGATCAGCGACTGGTTGCGCATGGCCGGATCGAAGGTGTCGCGGGTGTTCAGGTCCACGCCTTCGTAGCCCACCAGGCCGGTGGTGATGGCCGCATTCGGGCGCCAGCGGTTGAAGCGGGTGCCGGCGCCGCCCGGGGCCGCAACACCGGTACGGGTGTTGGTGCCGATGGTGTTCAGCGTGGTGCCGCCGGCATCGAGCGACCAGCACTTCGGCTTGCCGGTCAGCGGGTCGATGAAGTCGCCGCTGCCCCAATAGTCGCCCGCGTCGATGTCGCGGTACATGTCGGTCGGGCAGCCACCGGCCCAGCTGCGGTCGGCCAGGGTCAGCTCGTTGCGGGTGTAGTACTCATAGGAGCCGGAGAAGTGCGAGCGCTCGCCGGTGGCACCGAACATGATGGAGTAACGGCGCTCTTCACCGCCGCCGCCATCGGTGGCGTTGTGCTGTGCTTCGAAGCTGACGCCATCGACCTTCTTCTTGGTGATGATGTTGATTACGCCGGCAACGGCGTCGGAGCCGTAGATCGAGGACGCACCGTCCTTCAGGATTTCGACGCGGTCGACGATCGAGTTCGGCAGCACGTTCAGGTCGGTCGAGCCCACCGAGCCGCGGGTACCGGCCGGCGACACGCGGCGGCCATTGAGCAGGATCAGGGTGCGGGTCGGGCCGAGGCCGCGCAGGCCCAGGGTGTTGGCGCCCGGGCCACCGTCGGTGACGTAGCCGCCATAGGCGTTGTTGATCTGCGCCGCACCGGCGGTGACCGCGGTGCTCTGCAGGGCCGCCGTGGTCGAGTTGAAGCCGGCCAGGGTGGTTTCTTCACGGGTGACGACCTGCACCGGCGAGACCGAGTTGAACACGTCGCGGCTGATGCGCGAGCCGGTGACGGTCACCGTATCCAGATTGGTGGCCTTGGACTTGGATGCCTCTTCGGTGGTCTGCGTCGAGCCCGAGGCGTCCTGTGCGATCGCCGGGGCAGCCGCAGCGAGCAGCACGGCGGAGGCGAGGGCGAAGCTCAGCGGGTGCTTGCTGAGCGACTTGCGATTGATCATCTGAAATCCCCTTGAATCGAATGATTGCGTCGTACACCGGGACAGGTCCTTGTCGGCGTCTCCGTGTGCCCCTTGCCCGGGGTCGGCAGCGTGCTGCCACCCGGCGCTGGTACCGGCTTCACGTGCCGATGACCCGAGATTAACACGACATTAACCGAGCCTGTCAAACGTTCACGAGGGAGTCATGAAGCTGTGGGTGATGGGCGCGCCTTGCAGTGACAGGAGCGCCCATTTCTCCTTCATCTCATTGATATGTATTGATTTGTTTCGGTTCATGTCAAACGTGTCTGAGCCGTGAACGGGATGTGGCCGTGCTGTGCGACGGACAAAAAAAGGCCCCGCCGAAGCGGGGCCTGGTCCAGACACGCAGTCCGGAATACGACGGGATCAGAAGTCGTACTTGACCTGGGCCGAGATCTGACGGCCGTAGACGCTGTAGAAGCCGTCGTTGAACGGGGTCGATTCGTTGCCCGGGTAGTTGTAGCGCTGGCCTTCCGGCAGCTTGTTGAACACGTTGTTGACCATCAGCGACAGGGTCAGATCGTCCTGCGCCTGGTAGTTCAGGCTCATGTTGTATGTGGTGTACGAGCCCCACTTGCCGGCCTTGGCGCCGGAGGAGTGGACGTAGTCATAGCTGCGGCCGGTGTAGGCCAGGTAGTTCGGGGTGCTGCCGACGTAGTTGGCGTACAGGGTGGTGGTGAACTTGGAGATGGCCCAGCCCACCGACACATCGCCGCGCACCTTGGCGAAGTTGTCGTAGTACCACATGTTGTATGGATCGCTCAGCAGATCCAGCTTCTGTGCGCCCGGCAGCGGCACCACTTCACGCTTCAGCATGTTGGTGTAGTTGCCCGAGAACATCAGCGAACCGAAGCGGCCCAGGTCCTGCTGGTACTTGGCGCCGACGGTCACCGCTTCCAGGTTCTGGCTGGCCACGTTGAGCTTCGGGGTGTACACGCGGGCCAGGTTGCCACCGGCGTCGCGGGACACCCAGTCGGTCACGTTCTGGCAGCTGGCCGAGGTGTTGTTCGGCAGGCCGTTGCGGCACTGGTACTCGGCCAGCAGCAGCTGGTCGGTGCTCAGGGTCTTGACCTCGTTCTTGATCTTCCAGTTGTAGTAGTCGACCGACAGCGAGAAGTTGCTCACCGGGGCCCACACCACGCCCGCGCTCCACACGTCGGCGGTGATCGGCTTCAGGTCCGGGTTGCCGGACTTTTCGCTGTACACCGAGGTGGTCTTGTAGAACGAGCAGGCTTCGTCACGCAGCGCGTAGCCCATCTGGCTGCAGCGGTAGTAGTCGTTCTGGCCGGAGGCGAACGAGCCGCTCATGCCCTGGAAGGCATCGGACAGGGTCGGCGCACGGAATGCGGTGCCGTACTTGCCGCGCAGCAGCAGGCTCTCAACCGGGCGGTATTCCAGGCCGATGCTGTAGGTGGCCTTGTCAACGGTCTTGTCGGCGATCTTGAAGGCGTCGTAGCGGCCCGAGGCGCTGATGGTCAGCGACTCGAACACCGGCATGCGCAGTTCGCTGGTCACCGCGTAGTTGCTGCGGTGGCCGGCACCGGCCACGGCGGTGGCGCCCCAGGCGTTACCATCGACGAAGGCCTGGTCGGGCGAGTAATCCCAACCTTCGCTGCCACCTTCCAGCACCACGGCCAGGCCGGCGTCGCCGCCCGGCAGGGAGAACAGCGACCCGTTGGTCACCTGCACGCGACCCAGGTTCTGCCAGGTCTTGCTGCGGTGGGTGCCATAGCCGGTGAAGCTGGCGAACTGGTCCGGGGTGATCGGCGAGTAGAACGCGGCGTAGTCCGGGTTGTAGATGCCGAAGCCATCAGCGGTGGTACCCAGGCGCGGGCCCAGCACGGTGTCGCCGAAGAAGCCTTCGATCTTGTCCTTCCAGCGCGCGAAGCGGTTCTGGTCCAGGCGGTATTCGCCGCGGGTGAAGCTGGCGCTGTAGTCCCAGTCGCCGACCATGCCCTTGCCACCCAGGGTGACCTGGTAGGAACGGCTCTCATCGGAGTTCAGGATGTTGTTGTAGTGGCCCGGGCCGATTTCTTCCGGTGCGAAGGCGCGCTGCAGGTTCACGACCTTGCCCAGGCCCTGGTCGTAGAAGCCGCCCATCACCGACTTGGTGCCCCACCACAGGGCGCTGGAGCCGGAGGTGAACTCGGTCTTTTCCTTGCTGTACAGCACATCGGCGAACAGCTGGAAGTTGTCGTTCACGTCGAAGGTCATCGACGAGTAGAACTGGCCGCTGTTCTTGCCGTTCTTCAGGGTCTTGTAGCCGGCGCTGTACACCGAGCCGCACGATTCGCCCGATGCACGCTTGCCGACGGTGGTGGTGCCGTCGTACAGGCCTGCGACGTTGGCGCAGCGGGTCGGGTCCATCATGTACAGCTTGTTGTCGGCGTTGCCGATGACGGCAAAGTCGTTCGACGGCAGCTGTGCGGTATAGCCGACCGGGTTGTTCTGCTTGGTGATGTCACGCTGGTAGCCCCAGATCGGGCTGCCGTTTTCGATCTGCACGTTGACCAGCGCGTGGAAGCGGTCGTCGAATGCGTTGAAGCCCTTGGCGGCGCTGAAGCGGATGTTGCTGCCACCACCTTCGGTGTAGGTGCCGCCACGGATCGACATCGTGCCGCCGTCCATGCGTTCCTTCAGGATGATGTTGACCACGCCGGCGATCGCGTCCGAGCCGTACAGCGACGACTGGCCGCCCGGCAGGACCTCGATGCGCTCGACGATGTCGATCGGAATGCCGCTGATGTTGTTGAACGACTCGCTGCCGTTGTACAGCGCCGGATACGAGAGCATCGGGCGGCCGTTGATCAGGTACTTGGTGTAGCCCGGGTTCAGGCCGAACATGCCGGCGGCTTCGGCGCCCTGGGTGAACGCACCCGAGGTCTGTCCACCCTGCAGGCCGCCGGTGGTCAGCGACGACTGCTGCAGAACTTCAGCAACGCTGCTGAAGCCGCGGGTCTGGATGTCTTCGGCGGTGATGGACATCACCGGGGTCTGGGTTTCGACCTGGGTCTGCGGGATCAGCGAACCGGTGACGGTGATCTTGTCCAGGTTGGTCGCCTTGTCCTGGGCCATTGCCGGGGCGGCGGCCATCAGAGCGGACATCAGGGCGACGGCGAGCGTGTTGCGACGTGCGGTATTGCTGACGTGTTTCATGTAATTCCATTGGAGAGCAAAAACAAAAACGGCACTGCGCATGCGCCATCGCGCGGGCTGGAATATCCGGCTCCGCAGCTCAAAACAGTGCTCATCGAACGTAACATGAACTTAACAATCTGTGCACGAATCTGTCGCATTCCTGAATTTCAGTCAGCTTGCATCCAGCTTGTATGATGTCGGGTTATCCCCCTGACCCCGCCGGTGCCCGTTGTGAACAGTTCTCCCCGCCGTCCCCATGTCAGCCAGGTCCAGAAGGGACTTACGCCGCATGCCCGCATCCGCAACGTGATCGCGGTCGGTTCGGGCAAGGGCGGCGTCGGCAAGTCCACCACCTCGGTGAACCTGGCCGTGGCGCTGCAGCAGCTCGGTGCGCGCGTGGGCGTGCTCGATGCGGACATCTACGGGCCGAGCGTGCCGGCCATGCTGGGCCTGTCCGGTCGCCCGGAAAGCCCGGACAACAAGAGCATCGAGCCGTTGCGTGCCTTTGGCGTGGACACCATGTCGATCGGCTACCTGATCGAAGAGGACACGCCGATGATCTGGCGGGGCCCGATGGCCACCTCGGCGATGACCCAGCTGTTCAACGACACCCTGTGGGACGACCTGGATTTCCTGCTGATCGACCTGCCGCCGGGCACCGGTGACATCCAGCTGACCCTGACCCAGAAGATTCCGCTGGCCGGTGCGGTGATCGTCACCACGCCGCAGGACATCGCCACGCTGGACGCGAAGAAAGCGCTGAAGATGTTCGAGAAGGTCGAGGTGCCGGTGCTGGGCATCGTCGAGAACATGGCGGTGCACACCTGCAGCAGTTGCGGGCACATCGAGCACCTGTTCGGCGAGGGCGGCGGCGAGCGCATGGCCGCGCAGTACGGCGTGCCGCTGCTGGGCTCTCTGCCCCTGCAGATCGGCATCCGTGAACAGGGCGATGCAGGCACCCCGATCACCGTCGCCCAGCCGGATTCGGCGCCGGCCCAGGCCTACCGCCATGCCGCACAGCGCCTGATCGAGGAAGTGGGCAGGCGCCCGCGGGCTTCGATCCCGATCCTGTCGTCGCTGCTGTAAGGGCCGGGGCAGGGGCCGCCGGCCGAGGCCGGGCCCCTGCTAGAATCCTCGCGCCCCCTCGTACCCCCAGGACAAAGCATGAGCATCAAGAGTGACCGTTGGATCCGCCGCATGTCCGAGCAGCACGGCATGATCGAGCCGTTCGAGGCCGGGCAGGTGAAGCAGGCCAACGGCCAGCGCATCGTCAGCTATGGCACGTCCAGCTATGGCTACGACGTGCGCTGCTCGCGCGAGTTCAAGGTGTTCACCAACATCAACTCGACGATCGTCGATCCCAAGCACTTCGACTCGGGCAGCTTCGTCGACATCACCGCCGACGAATGCATCATCCCGCCGAACAGCTTCGCGCTGGCGCGTACCGTCGAGTACTTCCGCATCCCGCGCGATACCCTGGTGGTGTGCCTGGGCAAGAGCACCTACGCGCGCTGCGGCATCATCGTCAACGTGACGCCGCTGGAGCCGGAATGGGAAGGCCACGTCACCTTGGAATTCAGCAACACCACGCCGCTGCCGGCGCGCATCTACGCCAACGAAGGCGTGGCACAGATGCTGTTCTTCCAGGCGGCCGCCGACGACGTCTGCGAGACGTCCTACCGCGACCGTGGCGGCAAGTACCAGGGCCAGACCGGCGTGACCCTGCCGCGGACCTGACGATTGCAGGCGATTTGTAGAGCCGAGCCATGCTCGGCTGCCCTGCATTGAAGCCGAGCATGGCTCGGCTCTACATGAGGGAAGGCGGCGCAATGCGCCGCCTTCCTTATTTGCCGCGACCGAACAGCATCGCGATGCCGACACCAACCAGGGCCACCGGCCACCAGGTCAACAGCAGCTTGGACAGGTTCAGGTGCGTCCAGCCGAGATTGCTGGCGAGCATGAACAGGCCGATCAGGATCAGCAGGACGGCGGCAACGAGGTTGAATCGCATCGGGTCGGCGAAGGCTCAGGACTGGGCCGGATATCCTAGCCGTTCCTTCCAGTAGGCGACATGCTGGTCCAGCGCCGCCGGCTCGTAGCGGTGCGCCGGGCCACTGCCCCAGACCGGGCCCGGCCAGGCCGGATCACCGTCATGGCGGCCGATGACATGGAAGTGCAGCTGGCGCACGATGTTGCCCAGCGCCCCGATGTTGATCTTCTCCACCCCGTCGGCACCCTTCAGGGCCTTGCAGGCGCGGTTGAGCTCGGTGCGCAGCTTGTCCTGCTGCTCGCCGTCCAGCTCGATCCACTCGGTCACCCCGGCCAGGCGCGGTACCAGCACCAGCCAGGGGAATCGTTCGTCGTTCATCAGCCGCACTTGCGACAACGGTCCTTCCGCCACCAGCACGCTATCGGTGGCCAGGCGTGAATCGAGTTCGAATTCGCTCATCCAAGATGCTCCGAGAAGAAGTCCAGGGTGCGTTGCAGCGCCAGGGCGGCGCTGTCTGGATCATACGCATGTCCGACCTCCCGGTTGAAGGCGTGATCGGCCGGATAGACGTAGGTGGCCATCTGCGGCAGCTTCTCGCGGTGGGCCTGGACCGCTTCCGGCGGGATGCTGCGGTCCTGGGCGCCGAAGTGGAAGATCACCGGGGCCTTGGGCGCCTCGTCGAGGAACTGCACGTTGCGCGCACCGTAGTAGCTGACCGACGGCAACCCCAGGCGCAGTGCGGACAGCATCGCCACCGTGCCGCCCCAGCAGTAGCCGACGGTGCCGACCTTGCCGTAGGGCGCCAGTCGGGTGGCCGCCGCGCGCACGACCTCCAGCGCCCGTTCCATGCCCAGCGCGCCGACCCGTTCCAGGCCCTGCTTCACGCCCTCGGCGTCGTAGGGCAGCGCATCCGGGTCGGCGTCGGGGCCGTCGACCAGGTCGAAGAACGAGGGCGCCAGCACCGCATAGCCTTCGGCTGCGAAGCGCTCGGCCACGCTGCGGATGTGCGGATTGGCGCCGAAGATTTCCTGCACCACCACCAGTCCGCCGCGCGCGGTGCCGTCCGGCAGGGCCTGCCAGGCCCGTACCGGGCCGTGATGCGTATCCAGGGTGATCCACTCGGCCATCGTCATCTTCCTCGTTGCTGGGAACAGAGCTGCATTGTCGGCGCTGCGCCGGTTAGCGCGGCGTCAGCGGCTGTGCCGGATCGGGCGGCTGCGGGTTTGCGGCAGTGCGTTCCCAAGGCGGTGCAGAGGGCTGTTTCTGCATTGACCGGTGCACACCCGCAGCCTAAGCTTTCAGCCACGATGACATACAAGCCTCCGGCGCGAGCCGGGGGCTTTTTTGTTGTCCGCGTGTTGCGGGTCGCAACGCGCAACCGGTGGCTGTGACGGGCCAGCCACGATGACCCACTGCAGGCAGCCCCGAGCCTGATCACCCCGAACCCCAGCCGCCGCAAGGCGGCTTTTTCATTTCCAGGAGATTCAACACCATGTCCATCAATCAAGCCATTTCCGCCCAGGACTCCGCGCTGTACGTGAAGGCCGGTACCGCCCCGACCGCGCCGAACAATCCGGCCGGCTATACCGAAATCGACGGCCTGACCGCCTTCCCGTTCGGCCGCGGCCAGGCCAACACCCTTGATGCCACCAACCTGCGTTCCAAGCAGATGGAGAACATCGCGGGTCTGTCCGGCGGCCAGGCCGTGCAGGTGTCCGGCCACCGCTGGCCGGTCGGCAGCTCGGCAGGCCAGGAGATCCTGCGCGACGCCGATCCGGATGCCGACCTGCACTTCCTGATGGTGCTGCCCACCGGCGATGCCGCTACCTTCGTCGCCAAGGTCGCCGCCTTCAACGTGGCCCCGGGCACCAACCAGGTGCTGACGTTCACTGCGGACCTGCTGCCGCGTGAGTTCGCGCTGGTAACCGTGACCGCTGGCGGCACCCCGTGATGCTGCTGGGCAAGCAGCAGATCCTGGACGCGCAGGATCGCCGGCACGAGGACGTCGCCGTACCCGAATGGGGCGGCAGCGTGCGCGTGGCGATGATGTCGGCGCGTGACCGTGATCGCTGGGAGCAGGAGACCTATGGCGGTGACACGCCCAAGGTGGATGACTTCCGCGCGCGATTCGTCGGCCTGTGCCTGGTCGATGAAATGGGCGAGCGCCTGTTCTCCGACCACGAGGTGGCCCAGCTGGGCACGAAATCGGCCGCGGCGCTGGATCGCGTGTTCCGTGTCGCGCAGACGCTCAATGCGCTCGGCGATGCGGCCGTGGGAGAGCTGGAAAAAAACTGATCCGCCGGCCTGAGCGCCGGCTTCAGTTCCGGATCGCGTGGAGGCTGGGCCTCCCGCATCCGGACCACCTGCTGGCGGGAGTGACCTCCCGCCAGCTCTCGGAGATGTATGCGTTCGCACGCCTGGAGCCGTTGGACCAGCCCCTGCAGGGGATGCTCGCCCAGCTGACCAGTGTGCTGGCGCAGGTGCACGGCAATACGACCACTGCCGACGACTTCCTGCTGGTGCGACCGCGTGCGTCGCCGGAGAGGGCGGCAAAGGAGCGCTCGCAGCAGCTGCTGGAACTGTTCGGCAGCGCATCGCGGCGCAACGCTGCGGCGTGATTCCGGGCGGGGCAGGGCATTGCTTCTCCGATGCGTGGCATGCAATCGAACCTGGGGCCCTGCGGGGCCCCTCATCATTCTTGGAGGAACGCGTATGGCGTCCACTAACCAGAATCTAGACGTAGTACTGCGGGTCAACACGACGGGCTTCCGTACCGCAATGGCGGAGGCCAGCCGCCTGGCAACGCAGAATCTCAAGACACTGCGCGCGGAGGCCGAGCGGACGGCCGCCGCGCTGGCGCGCGTGCATGCGGCACCGGAGGGCGCAACGGGCAAGGCCGCGACAAAGGCAAAGGCCAACGTCGGCGGCGATGTGCTCGGCAGTGGCTTGAAGGAGCTTGGTAGCGGCCTGCTGACGGCCGCCGGTGGCCCATGGGGCATCGCCATCGCGTCGGTGCAGAAGCTGGGCGAAGCGTACCTGGACATGGTCAAGGCGTCCGAACGTGCGCGCAGCGAGTACAAGGAGCAGATGCAGTCGCTGCAGCAGATGTCGTTCTCGATGGACCAGGCCGGCCTGGGCATGGGCGCGGGCACGCTGCCCCTGGAGCAGGCGGTCGCCACGCTGCATGAGCAGGCCAGGGCGCTGCGAGAGCTGGAGGCACGCGAGAAGGCGCTGCAGGGCTCGGTCGTCCATTGGGAAGGCCGAGTGAGTCATGGCCAGCGATCGGGACGGGAAGGGGCGGGCCTGAGTGCAGCCTCGGACTACGCCGAGCTGGAGAAGGCCAGGGCGAACCTGGAAGCGTTCCAGGCGGAGGTCGCGCCGGTCCAGGAGAAGTTCCGGGGCCTGAAAGAAACGATCAGGGGCGCCCTCGACGAGAAGCTGTTCAATGCGATTGCCGCGGCCATCCAGAACGTGGACAACCAGACGCTTGACCAGCTCATCGCGTCTCTGGGTGCGACGCAATGGAACGCATTGAAGGCGACCGATGCCTTCAACGGCATGCTGGGCGCCATGCGCGGAGAGGCGTGGCGGGACGAGGTCGAGTGGATCCGGCTGACCCGTGGCGAGTACGCGGCCTGGATGGCTGAACGCGGCGCGGAGATCAACGCAAGGGGCGGCCCGGACAAGATGGACCCGGCCCAGCGCGCAGAGTTCAACAGGGATGCCGCGCGCAAGAAGGCCGACATCGAACGCAAGGCCCAGTTCCGCGAACAGCAGCAGGCCGCCCAGCAGTCGGTCAGGGGCGTGCACGAGCAGGCTGATGCGTACGCCGGGCTGATGGATCGCATCGAGAAGCAGATCGCCCAGGACCGGGTGCGGCAGAAGCTGAAGGAGGGGATGACAGAGGCGGAAAAGCTGCAGGTCACCCTCCTTGACGAGATGGAGCATGCCGAGAAGAAGCTCAGCGAGCAGAAGCAACTGCGGGTGAAGGCCTCGCTGGACGCCGCGGTGGCCCTGGCCAAGGAAGCGGCAGCCGCTGAAGCGTCGAAGAAGGCCCAGCAGGATCTGCTGAAGCTGCAGCGGGAGCTCCAGCAGGCGGCGCATGCACAGCAGCGCGGCAACGACCAGGCGCTGTTCGGCATCGGCCATGGCGCAGCGAGCGTGGATCGCATGCAACGCCGTTCCGCTCTGGATGAGGATCGGGACAATCGAAAGCGCGCGCTGGACGACGAGTCGCGTGGTGAGGACGGCAAGGTCATCGAGTCGGAGCGCTACAGAGCCCGGCTGGCCGAGCTCGATGCATTCCATGAACAGTCACTGCAACGCGAGGCAGAGTTCCAGGAGAACAAGAAGGCATACCAGTCCGATTGGAAGAACGGCGCAATGCGGGCGTTCGAGGACTATGCCGATGCCGCGGCCAATGCCGCCGAGTTGAGCCACGGCGTCTTCAGTAATGCATTGGGCGGGTTGGAAGACAGTCTGGTCAAGTTTGCCCAGACCGGAAAGCTGTCCTTCTCCGACCTCGCCGACTCGATCATCGCCGATCTGGCGCGCGTGGCAGCCAAACAGATGGTCAGTGGGCTGATCAGTTCGATCGGGCAGATGTTCGGGCCGAAGATCACCGGCTTTTCCATCGGCGGGTACACGGGCCCAGGGGGCAAGTACGAGCCGGCCGGCATCGTCCACAAGGGCGAGGGCGTGCTCAGCCAGGAAGACATGGCTGCGCTCGGCGGCCCATCGGCATTCTTCGCCCTGCGCACTTCGCTGCGAACCGGCAATGGCCTGTCCGGTGGTGATAGCGGGGGTTATGTGCAGGTACCGATCGCCCGTGCCGGCGAGGGTGGGATGAATGTGGAAATCAACAACTACGGCGAAAGCCGGGTCAACACCCGGGAAGAGCGGCAGCGCATGCCCGATGGCAGCGAAGTACGGCGGCTGGTGATCGACATCGTGGGCGACAGCCTCAACGGTGGTGAGCTGGGCGCCATTGGACGGGCCCGATACGGATGGACGGAGGCAGTGGGATGAGCAGTTGGCCAGAATATGCAGAAATCCGCTTTGCGGATTACGGCGAGGAGATCGTCGCTTCGGAAGAGCGGACCGAGATGGAGCGCGGCCCCAGCAAGATGCGCGCGCTCAACAGCCGGGTGATGAAGAACGTGTACGCCTCGGTGCAGTTCCGCACCGCGGCTGACGCCGAGGCATTCGAAGCGTGGTACCTGCACGATGTCGGTCGCGTCGGCTGGTTCACGATGGAGCACCCGCGGACCGGGCAGCCGATCAGCGCCCGCTTCCCGCAGGGCATCGGCCGCCTGGTGCCACTGAACACCCGGTTCCGCTTCTCCAAGCGCGATCTTGTACTGGAGTACATGCGATGAGTTCCTTCCATGAGCGCCGCCAGCGCCTGGCCGACACCCAGGGACCGCTGATGCTGTTGGAAGTGTCGGCGCCGTCGATGCCGGAGGTGTTGCGGATCGTCAACGACAACGTCAACTGGACCAGCAACGGCAAGGAGTTCATTGCCGCACCGTTCGGCTTCCAGCTTCCCGACGATGTCAGTGGACAGGCACCGCGCGCGCAGCTGGTGATCGACAACATCGGCCGCGCACTCACCGAGGACCTGGAAGGGCTTGCCCCCGGAGAGATGGTGACCGCACGGTTGATGCTGACCGATCGCGCCGATCCGGATGCCATCGAGGCCGAGTACGACCTGCCGATGACCCAGGTGTCGGTCAACACGCGCACGGTCAGTGCCCAGTGTGGTGTCGACTTCCTGATGCGCCAGCAGGCCGTGCTGCTGCATGCCAATCCGTTCACGCTGCCGGGAATCTTCTGATGCGCCTGGTCGACGTCGAGCGATGGGTGGGCATCCCCTATGACGAAGCAGCGTGCGACTGCGCCGACCTGGTGATGCAGGTGCAGCGGGCGCTGTTCGCCCGTGAAGTGGCACTGCCCGGACGCCGGCCGCGCGGGCGGCGCGGCTCGGCCGAGCTGGGCGCATTGTCGCGCGCGCAGGCGGTACCTCGCGAGGGGCCTCCACAGGACGGCGACCTGGTACTGATGATCGAACGCGGACAACACAACCCCGGCCACGCCGGGGTTTTCTTTTTCCTGGCTCATGAGGGCTGGGTCTTGCACAGCAACGAAACGAACGGCTGCAGCGTGCTGCACCGCGTTCGTGACCTGCCCGGATTTGGGCTGAGGATCGAGGGATACTACGCATGGAACTGACACCACAACCGGCGGTCGACGGCCGCCTCATCATCACCCCGCACCCGGTGCTGCTGGATGGCCAGCGCAACGTGCCGGTCGAACTGCGCCCGGGTGAAAGCCTGTACGCATTCCTCATGCGCCATGTAGACGGGCTCGATGGCCGCGCATGGCAGGTCTGCGTTGACGGGCTGGAGGTGCCGCGCGAGCAGTGGATGCACACGCGACCGCGCCATGGCCAGTTGATCGAAGTGCGCAGCGTGGTGGGCAAGGCGGTGATTCCGCTGGTGGCGATGATCGCGCTGACCTATTTCACCTTCGGCATCGGCACGCTGGTGGCCGGTTCCGCGTGGGGCGCAGGCGCCATCGCAGGCACGTACGGCACGCTGGCCGCATCCGCGGTCTACGTGGCCGGCAGCGTGCTGATCAACAAGGTTCTCACGCCGAAGCCGCCCAAGCCCGGTGGCGGCGGTGTCGCCGACACGGCGTATTCCCTGGCAGCGCCGCGCAACCGTGTGCGCGCCTATGAACCGCTGGGCCTGCTGTTCGGTTCCACGCGCCTCGCTCCGGACCTGATCAGCCGCCCCTATACCTGGTTCGAGGGCGATGAGCAGTACGTCGGCCTGACCCTCAGCCCGGGCATCAACGTTGGCCGGGTGGAGGCCCTGCAGAACGGTGATTCAGCGCTGTCCAGCTACGAAGGCGTGCGCACCTGGTTCCGCGGCTTCCCGCAGATGCCCGACGAAGCGATTCCGCTGTACAGCAACGCGGATGTGATTGAAGGCGCGCAGCTGCTCGATACCGGCAGCGATGCCAAGCACGTGGCCAGCCCGTGGGTGGAGCGCACCAGCTCCGCTGACTCTCTGCGCCTGCAGGTGAACATCGAGTTCCGGCTGTGGGATACCACGTCCAAGGGCAAGGACAAGGACAACCGCGAGCAGATCCAGATCCAGTACCGGCCGGTCGGCTCCGATGCCTGGCAGTCGTTCGGCAATTACAGCGTCGTGGGACGCACGCAGAAGGCGCGCCGCGTCAGCTACGGCCGCGACGTGGAGCTGGGCCAGTACGACGTGCGCGTACGCGTGGCCGGGCAGAACACCGATGGCAGTGGCGCGCAGGCGAATTTCACCTGGACCACGCTGGTCAGCGTGCAGCGCGACGACGCCAGCCATGCCGGCATTCCTGCCATCGGCCTGCAGATGAAGGCGTCCGGCCAGCTCAATGGCACCCCGGATGAGATCCGCTGCGTGGCTCATGCGCGACCGATTCCGGTGTGGAAGGGTGAAGCGGCCGGCTGGGTGACCGAGGAAACCAGCAACCCGGGCGCACAGATCCTGGCCTACGCGCGTGGCATCCATGATGAGAACGGCAAGCGCATCGCCGGCCTGGGCATGGCCGACCGGCGCATCGATATCGAAAGCCTGAAAGCCTTCATGCTGCACTGCGCGGACAACGCGCTGGGCTACGACTACTGGCTGACCGAGGTGCGCAGCCACCAGGCAGTGCTCGACGCCATCGCGCTGGCCGGCTTCGGCCAGGTGACCTGGGCCAAGGGCCGGCTGGGCGTGGCCTGGGCGGCCGATGAGCAGCCCCTGTCCGGCGTGGTCAACATGGCCACGATCAAGAAGGGCCAGTTCCAGGTCGATTACACCCTGGCCAACGCTGCCGACGGCATCGAGTACAGCTACCTGGACCGCCGCACCTGGAAGGCGGCGACGCTGCGCGTGCCGGCGCCGGGCGTGGAGGTGATGCTCAATCCAGCCAAGATCACCGGTGAGGGCGTCAGCTCCGAAGCCCATGCCGCGATGCTGGCGCGTTGGCATCTGGCGCAGAGCGTCTATCAATACAAGTCGATCAGCTACAGCACCGACATCGAGCACCTGGCCTACTCGCGGTTGTCGGTGCTGGCGTTGCAGCACGACCTTACCCAGTGGGGCTTCGGTGGCCGCCTGATCGATGCCGCCGTCGACGCTGCAGGCGTTGCCACGCTGCAACTGGACGAGACGGTCCCGGCACCTTCGCTGGGCAGTGCGTTCATCGGCCTGCGTATTCCAGGCGAGCGTGTCTACCGCGTACTGCGCGTGGTTCCGGGCGCTGAGCCAAGTGACAGGCTGGTGCTGGCCGATCCGTGGCCGGCAGATGCACCGCTGCCGGGCCACAACGACGGCAATCCTGCACACGACACGATCTGGATCTACGACTTCAAGCAGACGCCGGGTACCCGCGTGCGCGTGACCGGCATCCGCCCGGAAGGTGACCTGAAGGGCGCCGCTGTGGAGGTGGTGCAGGAGGGGCCCGAGTTCTGGCACTACGTGCGGACCGGGCAGTATGTGCCGCCGTCGAATGAATCCTCGCTGCAGACCCGGCCGGTGGCCAGCAATCTGAAGGTGGTCGAGCGCCAGGTCAGCCGGGGTGGCAGCGTGCATACCGAACTGCAGGCCAGCTTCGATATCAGTGGACCCACCGGCGAAACGCGGGTCCTGTCCGATCCAGACGGCAATGCCGCGCTGGAGGAAGTGGCACGCACCACCACGCGATCAGCGAGCTGGGCGATTCCCGGAGCGGGTACCTATCCGGTGGTCGTTCGTCCGTACAGCCCCGATGGCCGTGCCGGCGTTGCCGTGTCCACCCAGTACACCACGCTGGGTGCCGATGCGCCGCCGGTCCTGGTCGATCTGTTCGACATCGAAGAGCTCAGCGGTGGCGTGCGCCGGTATGTGTGGGGCTTCTCCGGCGACACCGTGCGGTCGGCTGATTTCGCCGGCGTGGAAATCCGCTATACCGCCGGCAGTATCGACAACCCGCTGTGGGAGCACATGACCCCGCTGGGCGATGCCGGTGGCTTCTTCACCTCCGCAATCGAAGCCGTATTGCCAGAGGCGGGCAGCTGGACGTTTGCGTGCCGCAGTCGCAACACCGCTGGCGTGCTGTCCGTCGGTGCCCGCTACCTGCGACGCTCGCTGGGGCGCAATACCGGGCAGACGCTGGAGGGAATCGGCGGTGTGGTCGAATCTGTCAAGCAGGACCTGGGCAAGGAAATCAACGCCCGCATCGACAGCGACCTGGCCGCCGCCACCCGTGCAGCCGAGGCGCTGCGTAGCGAATCGCTGCGCCTGCAGGACCAGATCACCGCCAGCGCCCAACGACTTGCCGGCCAGGCCGAACGGCTGGACCAGCAGGCGCAGGCGCTCAAGGCGAACACCGATGGCCTGGCGCGCGAAGTGCTGGACCGTGCTGCCGGCGATCTGAATACCCGCACCGAGCTGACCACGGCGGTGACCCGCGAAACCAGCGAGCGCCGGTCAGATGTGGAGAACCTGACCCGCATGGTGAGCCAGCTGTCGGCAGGCAGTGGCGTGCAGTTCGACAGCAAGCGCATCTGGTACTTCGACAGCAGCGTGGAAGGTTGGGGCGCGAATGGCGGCAGTCCAACGCTGGTGGAGGGCTGGCTGCGCCCGGCCAACCATGCCAGCGACGCCTTCGTGACGAGCCCGCGCGGCCAGGATGTCCAGGGCGCGGCGCACCGCTTCGTCAAGCTGCGCATCCGCAAGGTGGGCAGTCCTGCCTGGGACGGGCGCCTGCTGTGGAATGGTCCCGGCCAGTCGTGGGACAACGCACGCATGGTGCAGTTCGCGGAGCCAAGCTATGACAGCAACGGCATCGCGACGCTGGACGTGGACAACATTCCATGGAACGGGACCATCGTCGACCAGATCCGCCTGGATCTGTCCAAGGCGCAGACCGATGCCGACTACTTCCTGCTGGACTGGGTGGCGATCGGCCGCCCGACGCCGGGTGCGTCGGTGGCCATGTTGCAGGACGAAGCCACTGCACGCGTCGCAGCAGACAGCAGCGAAGCGGGCCGGCGCGAGTCGCTGGCCGTGCAGTTGCGCGGCAGCTACGAGGGCGGTGACCTGGCAGGGGTCAGCCAGGGCCTGATCGCGGCCGAGAAGACCGCACGGCTGAGTGGCGACCAGGTCAACGCGCAGTCGATCCAGGCACTCCAGGCACGGATGCCGGCAGGCACCGGCGCGCTGGCCACCAGTGCCAGTGTCAGCAGCCTGCAGCAGGCGATGGTGACCGCTGACACCGCGCTGGGGCGGCGCGTGGACAGCCTCGATGCCACGATGGGGGACAAGATCGGATCCAGCGCCTTCAATGCGTTGAAGACCGAAGTCGGGCAGCTCGATGGCCGGGTTACCAGCAGCAGCCAGGACCTGGTGCAGCTGAAGAGTCGCATGGAAGCGGTGATGGGCGCGGGCAGCAACCTCGCGCTCAATGGCGACTTCAACCTGGGCGCTGGCACCGGCTGGACGTTCTTCAACACCACCGCAGCATCGGTGGTGCGCGAGGGCCGCGGCAACAGCCTGTGCTGGAAGGCGGAGCCCTATGCGGGCGGAAGCAATACGGTGGTCAGCGCCGCGGTCAATGAGGGGCGCGTCATCACCCTGACCGCCGGCCGTCGCTATCGAGTGTCGTGCTGGACGCGGACCAGCGAGGACTTCGACGGCACCGCCGACAATACCAAGCTGCGCGTCGCCGACCACAACGGCAACCTGATGGGCGGCGCCACGCAGTCGTTCCCGAAATCGGCGGACTGGGTCAAGACCGAGACCTTCGTGACGTTGTCGCCTACCGGCACGGTGCAGGGCATCAAGGTCACGATCAACCGCAATGGCACGGCCGGCACGTTGTGGCTGGACGATCTGTGGGTGGAGGATGTGACCGATGTCGACGCGAACGCTGCGGCGGTCAGTGGCCTGTCGACCAGGGTGGAACAGATCGATGGCAAGCTGAGCAGTGCCGCCGAGGACGTCACCCGGCTGGCCTCGGGCATCGGCAACATGGTGGCCTACAACATCATCGCCAACGCACATATCCTCGCCTGGCCCACCGGTGGCCCCCGTGCATCGGGTGTGTACCGTGCCAATGGCAGCATCGTGCCGGGCATGGGCGCCAACCGGGGGCTGCGGGTGGGCATCATCAATGCGGACAACAGCATCACCGATACGGCGGTGTTCGATACCCATGGCAATCTGCAGAGCGAGTCGGCCCGCTTCAACACCTGGTACGACCAGACGCTGAAGGACAACCAGTACTTCATTGCCTATACGTCCGATGCAGTGGGGGCGATCAGTAGTGCCAGCAACAGCGACACCAGTGGCCTGCGCACCCGCCTGCTGGACGCGGGCCTGTCACAGGAAAACCTGGCGGCCCTGTCGGGGTCGCGGATGCTGGTGATGATCGGGCGGCGCAGGAGTGGTGCCGGCGGTGGCAGGCAGATCCTGTCGCCCTTGCCGGAGACCGGCCGTACTGGCATGTGGGTGGAAATGACCGTCACCGTGCTCAATGGCGTGCCGACCGGATCGCAGGATTCGTCGATGCTCGATCGTACGGCGCGGAGCAATGCGGACGCCTTGACCGGGCTGCGCACCGACGTCAGCAAGCTCGGTACCGACCTGGTGTCCGCCGCCGACAGCCTGACCAGCCTGGCCGCGCGGGTCGACACCTCGGTGACCAGCAGCGACAACGTGCTGCGCAACAGTAACTTTGCTGGCAGTGCCGCCTGGTGGACGCTGACCCGTACCGTGTCGGCCAACACCGTGGAGTGGGTGAAGGCATCGGGCCAGAGTGGTGATGCGTTGCTGATGACGCATGGGCCGCAGGCCGGGCAGAATCCGGCCATCACGGCCAATGACGCGCGGTGGCTGCCCGTTGTTGCCGGCAGGTCGCGGCGGTACCGCCTGGTGATGGTCGCCCGCGCCTTCGACGATGCGACGGCGACCTTGGTCTGCCGGCTGCGCGTGCGGACCAGCGGGGTGAGTGAAAGCCATGCCGACGTGACGCTGAACCTGTCCGATGCGTCCTGGAAAACCTACACGGCCGAATGGTCTGCCGCGCAGGATCGCAACGAGATCATGCCGCAGGTGCATCTGACCAATGCCGGCGGCAAGGTGCTGTTCGACCGGATCGAGTTCTACGACATCACCGATGCGCAGGACATCGCCGGCAACGCGACGGCCATCGCCAACCTGCGCAGCGACGTGGTGCAGCTGGGCGATCGTGTCACCAGCAGTGCGTCCAGTGTGCTCAAGCTGCAGTCGGACGTGCAGTCGGTCCTCAATGGCAGCGACAGCCTGTTCCCGCTGGGTGCGTTCGAAACGTTCCAGGATGGCCAACTGCTGGGCAGTGCGGCGGGCACGATCTACACCGCCCGCGCCGATGCTCGCCGGACCGGTGAGCGCGGTCTGGACGTGAACGTTGCGGCCAACACCAGCCCGAACACCAATGCGGACCTGTACCTCGGGCAGTGGACCCCCATCACCGGCAATCGCCGCATCTATGTGGAGTACTACGCCCGCCTGCATCCGGACAGTATCCAGCCGACCGCTGGTTCCATCCGGGTGGGCTGGCAGACCACCAACGAAGCCAACGCGGAGAATTCGTGGCCCTTGCAGGCTTACGCACTGGCCTCGCTGCGCAAGGATGGCTGGACCAAGGTCAGCGGTTACCTGAACACCGCCGCGTCTGCGGCGAAGTGGCGGATGCTGGTCAGCATTCCGGGAGGAAGTGGTGCGCGCGAAGTGGGCGTGCGCGTGCAGGTGGACGACATCCGCATGATCGATGTCACCGACGCCTACGCCGCGCAGCAGAGCGCCGCTGCCACGGCCACCGCGGTGACCGCGCTGACCACCAAAGTCGATCAGCAGGGCACGAAGGTCGACGCGCAGGCGCAGCAGCTCACCGGCCTGTCCAGCGGGCTGAAGGGCGTGCTCAACACCGGAAGCGGCCTGCTGCCCAATCCCGACTTCGCCGAAGGGCTGGGGGGGTGGACGGCATCGGCGGCGGCCAATGGGGCGGTGTGGAGTACGGTCAACGGCGACGGACGCCCAGGTGTGCTGCTCAACCGCTACACGAACGTGAATCCGACCCTGCAGGCCAACGGTGGCAAATGGGTGCCGATCAACGGCGCGCGCCGCCTGCGGGTGATCGTCCGCGCCTGCGGTGCTGGCGGCGCCAACAATCTGCTGGTGCGGATGTATCGCAAGAATGCGGCAGGCCAGCAGTCCTACCAGGATCTGCGTGCCGTGTTCGCGGTGGAGGCGTTCGAGACCCGATCGTTCGACTTCGATGCCTTCAACAGCGGCATCGATGCCTGGCGCTTGAACCTCTATGTTCATCCCGACAACGGTCAGGTGCGGGTGGACAGCGTCCAGGTCTATGACATCACCGACCAGGTGGCCAACGATGCCAATGCCTCGGCCATCACTGGGCTGAGCACCTCGGTAAGCCAGCAGGGCACCAAGCTGGACACCACCGCGCGTGACCTGACCCAGCTCAAGACCCAGGTGGGCGATGTATCGGCCAGCGGCTTCTCGCAGCTGAACAGCCAGGTCAGCCAGCAGGGTACGCAACTGACTGCGCTGTCCGGGCGGATCGATGGCGTGCAGGCCTCACTGGGTGGCAAGGCGGATGCAGCCGTGGTCACCAGCATGCAGGCGCAGGTCAAGAATCTGGGCGCCGGTGGCAACCTGCTGATGAACACCACGTTCCCCTTCTGGCAGCGCTCGGGGTGGGGCTGGGGCAGTAATCCGAACGGGCGGTGGACCGAACTGGGCAACCCCACCGGCGATGACAACTGGCATCCGCAGGGGATCTTCGGGCTGGGCGCGGTGACGCCCGGCGTCGTCGCAGCAGGCGAAATGGCATGGTGGGGAACCGAGTACGACATCGCCATCGAAGGCGGCAAGACCTATTGCGCGTCCGCCTGGATCAATACCCATCGCGTGGAAGCCAAGCTAGAGATGACGTTCTTCGATGCGGCCGGCAATCACCTGGGGCTGGTGCACAGCCCGGGCGTGAGGAGCGATACCGGAACCCCGATCACGCTCGACCGCTTGACGCGCACGTTCCTGATCACCAAGGCGCCCGCCACGGCGACCTTCGCTCGCTTTCGCGTGATCGTGATCGGCACCGGTGGAAACACGCCCTATTTCTGGATGTTCCGCCCGATGCTCAGCCAGGTGGACGCGGCAGCAACCGCCCCGCCCACCTGGTCGGCCGGAGGCACCGAGTCTTCCGCGCAGTGGTCGGTCAACGTCCGTGCAGATGGCCGGGTAGGGGGCGTGCAACTGGCGTCCAGCGGCCAGGTCTCGCGTTTCGATGTGGTGGCCGACGCGTTCAGTGTCAGTGCCCCCGGTGGCGGGCGTCGTACCGAGTACAGCGATGGCAACTGGCGGGTCTATGACGAAGCCGGACGCCTGCGCGTGCGCATGGGCGTGTGGTGACCCGTGCACCTGCCCGTCGCGGTGGGTGCCCTGCATGAAAACCGTTCGGGCCGCCGGTGGATGCGGCCCTTTTTTTGGAGATCCAACATGAAGTTCAACGCACGTCTTGTCCTGCTGACCCGCGCAGTGGAGCAGTCGGGGGTGGTCAATCTGCATTTCCGGCCGGAGGGCGAGAACCTTCTTCCGCAGATGGTGATCCCGGTATCGCCGCTGGATGCGTATGCCTTGAAGTTCGGGGCACTGTACCGGTTCGAGGCGATCGAGGTGGAAGAAGCGCTGCCCATTGAAGCAGCCGCTGGCTGAGACCGGGCGGTTGCAGTGGTGCTGGATATGACCGGGTACTGACCCTTCACGGGCCAGGCGCCGCAGGCGGCAGCGGCGATTCAGGGCGCTGGCCCGAAGCCCGGTATACTGGCGCCCTTTCAGGCCCCGGCCCCCAGGAACCCCTGCCATGCCGGCAGGGGCCCAGGCCCCCAGAGTCCCGCGATTCCATGTCCCAGCTGAACCCCAAAGTCGGCTTCGTCAGCCTTGGCTGCCCGAAGGCCCTCGTCGATTCCGAGCGCATCCTCACCCAGCTCCGCTCGGAAGGCTACGACATCGTCCCGTCCTACGATTCGGCCGACGTGGTGGTGGTCAACACCTGTGGCTTCATCGATTCGGCGGTGACCGAGTCGCTGGATGCCATTGGCGAGGCGATGAACCAGAACGGCAAGGTCATCGTCACCGGCTGCCTGGGCAAGCGCCCTGAGCAGATCCGCGAGGCGTACCCCAACGTGCTGGCGGTGTCCGGCCCGCAGGATTACCAGAGCGTGATGGAAGCGGTGCATGAAGCACTGCCGCCCAAGCACGATCCGTTCGTGGATCTGGTGCCCGACTACGGCATCAAGCTGACCCCGCGCCATTACGCCTACCTGAAGATTTCCGAAGGCTGCAACCACAAGTGCAGCTTCTGCATCATTCCGTCGATGCGCGGCAAGCTGGTCTCGCGCCCGGTGGATGAGGTGCTGCGCGAAGCCGAGCGCCTGGTGCGTGGTGGCGTGCGTGAGCTGCTGGTGGTTTCGCAGGACACCTCTGCCTACGGCGTGGACGTGAAGTACGCCGAGAAGATGTGGCGCGACAAGGCCTACCAGACCCGCCTGAAGGCGCTGTGCGAAGGCCTGTCCGAGCTGGATGCGTGGGTGCGCATGCACTACGTCTACCCGTATCCGCACGTGGACGAAGTGGTGCCGCTGATGGCCGAGAACCGCATCCTGCCGTACCTGGACATCCCGTTCCAGCATGCGAGTCCGCGCATCCTGCGCCTGATGAAGCGCCCCGGTGCGGTCGAGAAGACCTTGGAGCGCGTGCAGAACTGGCGCCGTATCGCGCCGGACATCACCGTGCGTTCGACCTTCATCGTCGGCTTCCCGGGCGAGACCGAGTCCGAGTTCGAAGAACTGCTGTCGTTCCTCGACGAAGCGCAGCTGGATCGCGTGGGCGCGTTCGCCTATTCGCCGGTCGAGGGGGCCACCGCCAACGATCTGCCCGATGCTGTGCCGGAGGAAGTGAAGCAGGAGCGTCTGGCCCGCTTCATGGAGAAGCAGGCGCAGATCTCCGCCGCACGCCTGGAGGCCAAGATCGGCACCGTGCAGCAGTGCCTGGTCGACGCCATCGAAGGCGATATCGCCGTGGCCCGTTCCAGGGCCGATGCGCCGGAGATCGACGGACTGGTGCACATCCAGAACGCCGACCAGGTGCCGCTGCGCGTGGGCGAATTCGTCGACGTGGAAATCACCGAGAGCGACGAGCACGACCTGTACGGTGACGCGCTGCCCGCCGCTCCCCGCCCGGCATTCGACCTCAAGATGCTGTGACCGCAGCGACGACCGCCGCCAATGACGGGGGCGGCGTCCGGCGCTTCGTACCGCCGCCACGTGCGGCGATCGATCCGCAGGTGTTCGCGCAGCCGCTGTTTGCCGGGCTGCAGGATTTCCGTGATCTGCTGGATGGCCCCCACTGGCCGTCCATAGCGGCGCTTGACGCACGCCTGTCCCTGCCGGGTTGGCAGCTGGTCGAACAGGATGCCGCGTTGCTGGCCGATGGCCTGCACTACGAGGCCCGCATCGCGCAGGGGCGCATCGCCACCCGTGCCGACAACTGGCACGACCTGTTCAACGCGCTGGTGTGGGCCTCCCACCAGCAGCTCAAGCGGGCACTCAACGTGCAGCAGTGCCGGCATATCGAAGCCATGCCACCCGGCCAGCGCAACCGCGCGCAGGCCGCCTTGACCCAGTTCGACGAAACCGGCGTGATCGTGCGTGTGGGGGATGTCACGTTGCTGCGCGCGTGGGATGGGCATGACTGGCCTGCGTTGTTCGAGCCAACGCGCTGGCAGAGCGGTGACATCGCCATTGCCACGGTATTCGGGCACGCGTTGATGGAACAGGCACTGCTGCCGGGGCGATTGCTGGTGGGCAAGTGCGTGGTGGTGCAGGGTGATGCCGATGCTGCCTGCGTTGACGCGGTGACTGCGGCCATTGCCGAAGGCAGGGCAGTGACCGATCCGCTGCAGCTGCGGCCCCTGCCGTTGGCCGGTGTTCCTGGCTGGCACGGCGTGCAGGATTCCGCCTTCTATCGCAATGCCGGGTATTTCCGCCCGTTGCGCGCAGGGCGCACATACCCGCCGCCGTTGTAGAGCCGAGCCCATGCTCGGCTGCGTTTGCCCATCAGACGAGCATGGGCTCGGCTCTACAACGGCAGCGAGGTCGGGCATGACTCGACTCTACAACGGCGCGTACTCCACCCCGATCACCGCAAAGGTGAATTGCCCGCCGGGCAGCTCCACCGAGAATTCATCATCCAGTCGCTTCTTCAGCAGCGCCCGCGCCAACGGCGAATCGATGCTGATCCAGCCCAGCCCGGCATCGGTCTCATCCGGCCCGACAATGCGATAGCGGCTGGTCTCGCCACTGTCCACATTCTCCAGTTCCACCCATGCGCCGAAGAACACCGCCAGCGGGTCGGTCGGCGTGGTGTCGACCACGCGCAGTGATTCCAGCCGCTTGGTCAGGTAGCGCACGCGACGGTCGATCTCGCCCAGCTGCTTCTTGCGATAGGTGTATTCAGCGTTCTCGGAGCGGTCACCTTCCGCGGCGGCCGCGGCCAGTGCCTTCACCACCTCCGGGCGGCGCACGCGCCACAGCTCATCCAGTTCGGCCTTCAGCCGGGCATGCCCGGAGGCAGTGATCAGTGCCGTGCTTTTTTCTGCGGGGGGGCGCCAACGCGACATGCAATACGACTTCTTTTCTGGATGACGAACGGGGAGCGGGGTCGGAGCCCTCCCTGGCGGGGGGGGATCCGACCCTGGGGTCAGATCCCTTTCCAGCGGAAAGGGCTCTGACCCCGGCCGTGGCAGATCAACGCTTTCCGCCGAAGATGCCACCCAGGATGCCGCGCACGATCTGGTTGCCCAGCTTGGTGCCGACGGTGCGCGTGGTCTGCTTGGCCATCGTCTCGATCATGCCCTGGCGGCGCTTGGTGCCGAAGATCGCATCCTTGATCGCCTGGCCGAAACCGCCTTCCTGCGCTTCGTCCTGTTCGCGGCTGCGCGCGGCCGGCGCCTGCGCCTGTTCGACAGTCTTCTGTGCACGCTGGGCCAGCAGTTCGGCGGCCGATTCGCGGTTGATCGCGGTGTCGTAGCGACTGCCGACCGGGCTGCCGGCACGCACCTGGGCGCGCTCGGCTTCGGTGATCGGCCCCATCCGGCAGCGTGGCGGCGCGATCATGGTCTGCTGCACCGGCATCGGGATGCCCTTGTCCTGCAGCGTGGAGACCAGGGCCTCACCAGTGCCGAGCTGGCTCAGTACCTTGGCCACGTCCAGCTTCGGGTTCGGCACGAAGGTTTCGGCCGCGGTCTTCACCGCCTTCTGGTCGCGCGGGGTGAACGCGCGCAGTGCGTGCTGCACGCGGTTGCCGAGCTGGCCGAGGATGTTGCCTGGCACGTCGTCGGGGAACTGCGAGCAGAAATACACGCCCACGCCCTTGGAGCGGATCAGGCGCACCACCTGCTCGATGCGCTGCACCAGCGATGGCGGCGCATCGTCGAACAGCAGGTGCGCCTCGTCGAAGATGAAGACCAGCTTCGGCTTGTCCAGGTCGCCCACTTCCGGCAGCTGCTCGAACAGCTCCGACAGCAGCCACAGCAGGAAGGTGGAGTACAGCTTGGGCTTGAGTACCAGCTGGTCGGCGGCGAGGATGCCGATCATGCCACGGCCGTCGTGGTTGACGCGCATGATGTCGGCCAGCTCCAGCGCAGGTTCGCCGAAGAAGTGCTCGCCACCGTCCTGCGCCAGGCGCAGCACCGAACGCTGGATCGCGGCGATCGACTGCGCGCTGACCAGGCCGTACTCGGTGGAGATGTCCTTGCGCTCCTCGGCGACGAGGCCGAGCAGGGCGCGCAGGTCGTCCATGTCCAGCAGCAGCAGGCCGCGGTCGTCGGCCAGCTTGAACACGATGTCGAGCACGCCGGACTGGGTGTCGTTCAACTCGAGGATGCGCGCCAGCAGGGTCGGGCCCATTTCGCTGACGGTGGTGCGCACCGGGTGGCCCAGCTTGCCGTACAGGTCCCAGAAGAGGGTGGGGCTGGCGGCCGGCGCATAGTCGGCCACGCCGATCTCGGCGGCACGCTGGAGCAGGTTCTCGGCGCCGCTGCCGGGCACGGCCAGGCCGGAGACATCGCCCTTCACATCGGCCAGGAACACCGGCACGCCCAGTCGCGAGAAGCCCTCGGCCAGCGTCATCAGGGTCACGGTCTTGCCGGTACCGGTGGCTCCGGCCACCAGGCCGTGGCGGTTGCCGAGTTTCGGCAGCAGGGTGACGGCAATATCGTCGGTAATGCCTTTGCCGAGCAGAATCGGATCCATGGTCCAGCCCTTGTGATGAATAGCCCAATGTTAACCGCCGGCAGTGACGGTCCGAAGGTCGGCTTGCCCGGACCTTGGCGGCGCCGCTACTCTGCCTGCCTGTTTCGCACACAGTGCCATCAATGCCCGTTCCTGTCCTGATTTCCCGCGGTTGGCCGCTGCTGGCCCTGGCCGGCCTGGTTTCCCTGGCGCCCGACGCCCATGCGCAGCGGGTTTCGGCCCGGGACAAGGTGAAGGTGGATGCGCTGCAGCAGCGCATGACCGTCGCCGAAAAGCGCTACAGCGACGCCCTGCTGCTGGTCGCCAATGCCGACCCCAAGGGCAGCAACGAGGCCGACGCCGCGCTGGAGGACATGGAAGATGTCCTCAACGACTGCGTGAAGCAGAAGGGCTGCCAGATGGGCACCCTGCTGGCCAGCTACAAGCGCCTGCTCAAGCACGACGCCGATGCCGCTGCCAGCGATGACGTGGCCGACGAGGGGGGTGACCGCCTGGAAGCCGACCCGGATCACATCGGCCCGCTGACCGCGGATGTGCCCGAGGCCGCGCGCGCTGCCGCGCTGCTGAACGACAAGCGGCACGCCTTCGACAGCATGGTCGAGTACAACCCGGCGGTGCAGGCCGGCATCCGTCGCTGGCTGACCGACATGCGTCCTGCGCTGCTGACCAGCTACGAGAACTACCAGAACCTGCGCGCGGTGATGTGGCCGGAGTGGGAGAAGCGTGGCCTGCCCGAGGCGCTGCTGTTCGGCATCATGGCCAAGGAATCCAACGGCCGCGTGCACGCTTCCTCGCGTGCCGGCGCCGCCGGCCTGATGCAGTTCATGCCGGCCACTGGCCGTCGCTTCGGCCTCGGCCCGGATGGCACCGGCTTCGACACGCGCTTCGATGCGCGCAGCGCCGCCGAGGCCAGCGCCAGCTACCTCAACGAACGCCTGCGCGAACTGAACAACAACGTGGAAATGTCGGTGGCCGCCTACAACGGTGGCGAAGGCCGTGCCGCACGCGTGTTCAAGCAGAGCGCCGGCCAGAGCTTCTGGACCGACAGTGTCTACAACCAGTTCCCGGGCGAGACCAAGGACTATGTGCCGATGGTGATTGCCGCGGCCTGGATCTTCCTGCACCCGCAGCAGTATGGCGTGGAGTTCCCGAAGATCAGCGCGCAGCCGGCCACGCTGCGCCTGGCCAAGTCCACCACCATCTATGAACTGACCATCTGCCTGGGCAGCCACGGCACCCGTGATGGCTACATGCGCGCGCTGCGCAACCTCAACCCGCGCTATGAAGCCGATGGCTGGATTCCGGCCGGCACCCTGATCAACGCCACCACCCGCATCGCCGGGCTGTACCAGCGCAACTGCGTCAGTGGCCCGCGTGCCGACCTGGCCCGCACCCTGATCACCGCCGATCTGAACGCGGCGATCAAGCGCCCGACCGCGGCCAGCTACACCGGCAGCGTCGCCGTGGGCGGCGTGGTGCCGGTGGCCGACGCTGCGGCCTCCACCAGTGTGCCGACCACGCCGGTGGCGGCGGTGGCGACGCCTCGCCCGGCGCCGGCCGCGCGCCCGAAGCCGGTGCGCAGCCACAAGGTGGGCAAGGGCGAGACCCTGGGCGCCATCGCGGCGAAGTTCCAGTGCGACGTGCCGACCCTGGCCCGCGCCAACGGCCTGAAGGCCCCGGCCTACAGCCTGCGTCACGGCCAGACGCTGAAGCTGCAGGGCTGCGACAAGTAATTCCCCCGACCCCTGGAACCCGCATGGATCTCGAAGACACCCGCAACCTGTTCGCCAACCTCCGCGAAAACACCGACTGGGACATCAACGGCCCGTTGCTGTGGGGGTACTTCTTCGTGCACTCCACTGCTGAGCCGTTGCAGGCACTGGCAGAGCACCTGCAGGCGCAGGGCTACACCTTCGTGGAACTGTTCGAACAAGATCCGGAAGAGGGTGACGCGCCGTTCCACGTGCTGCATGTGGAGCGCGTGGAGATCCACGACGAAGCCTCGCTGGACCGTCGCAACCAGGAATTCGCAGCGCTGGCCGCGGAGAAGGGCGTGGAAGACTACGACGGCATGGACGTCGGCCCGGCCCCGGCCCTGCAGTAACGCGCGTACCGGTAGTGCCGGCCGCTGGCCGGCATCCCGTTGTGGAAAAGGGGACGGAGGGGATTAAGTCGTTTATGCATAAACGACTTAATCCCCTCCGTCCCCTTTTTATCAGCGCAGCTTCGCCAGGGCCTGGCCCAGCTGTACCGGGCTTTCGGCGCCCAGCTGCGGGGCGAATTCGGCCACGCCCGGCGGCAGCAGCACGATCACGGTCGAGCCGTAGTTGAAGCGTGCCATCTCGGCGAAACGCTCCAGCCTGATGCCCTGGCCGCGGTAGTCCTTGCGGGTGATGCGGTCGCCGTAGTGCGGAATCTCCTCGCCGCTCCACACGGTTTCCACGCCGGACACCAGCAGTGCACCGACCATCACGCTGACCATCGGGCCGAAGCTGGTATCGAAATGGCAGACCAGGCGTTCGTTGCGTGCGAACAGGCGCGGTACGCCGTTGACGGCCGCCGGGCCGACACTGAACAGGCGCCCTGGCACGTGCACGGTTTCACGCAGGGTGCCGGTCCAGGGCATGTGCACGCGGTGGTAGTCGCGCGGGGACAGGTACACGGTGGCGTACAGGCCGTCGTTGTACGGCTTGGCATCCTCGGCGCCGCCCAGCAGTTCGGCGGCGGTGAACGACTGGCCCTTGGCCTGGAAAATGCGGCCGGCCTCGATCCTGCCGAGCTGGCTGATGCGGCCGTCGGCCGGCATCACCAGGCTGCGCGGATCGGCATCGGCCACGCGTGCGCCCGGCTTCAGCGCACGGGTGAAGAACTGGTTGAAGGTCGCATAGCTGCGCGGGTCCGGGTTGGCCGCTTCGTCCAGGTTGACGTTGAACTTGCGGGTGACCGTGTCGATTAGCCAGCGCGACACGCGCGGATCGTCCGAGTACGCCAGCGAACGCGCCATCGAGGACAGCAGGCGGTGGGGCAGGGCATACGTCAGGGCGGTGGTGAGGCTCATGGGGCGGTTTTCTCGGTCAGCTTCTGCAGGTCGCGGGCGATCGCCGGCGCGTTGAACGGGGGGCGTACCAGGCCGGCGAGGCGGCCCTGCGGGTCGAGCACGGCCAGGCTGGCCGAATGCTCGACGGTGTAATCCTCGGGGTTCTCGTCGAAATGCTTGCCCGGCACCTTCTGGAACACGAAGCCCAACGAGGTGGCGAAGCGCTCCAGCGAGGGAACGTCAGCGGTGGCGGCCAGGGTGTCCTTGTGGAAGCCGTGCACGTACTCGCCCAGCCGGGTGGCGCTGTCGCGGTCGGGGTCGACCGAGATGAACAGCACGCGTGGGCGCAGGCTGTCGGGCAGGGCTTCCCACTGGTTCTGCGCGCCGGCCAGCGCGGCCAGCGTGGTCGGGCAGACGTCGGGGCAGAAGGTGAAGCCCAGGAACACCAGGGTCCAGTGGCCCTTCAGTTCGCCCGGGATCAGGCGGGTGCCGTCGGACTGGGCCAGGTTGAAGTCAGGCAGTTCGCGCGGCTGCGGATACAGCGTGATCGCTTCGGTGGCCGGGGCATTGGCCGGCGGCTTCGGCGCGAACACCTGCTGGGCGGCCAGCAGGCCGAGACCCGCCGCCAGGGCGATCAGCAGGATGATGCCGGCGTTGCGATTGAACATGGGGGCTCCCGCGCGAAGTGGGCCCCATCATACCGGCTGTGGCCCGAATCGTTTCCGCCGCAACGGATGCCGCCACGGGCGCCAGCCCCTATAATCGGGGGCCACTTTGCCCGCAGTACCGCCATGACCGCTGAAACGGCCGCCGAACTCCACACGATCATCGATCTGATCCGCTACGGCACCAGCCGTTTCAACGAAGCCGGGCTGACCTTCGGGCACAGCTACGACAACGCGCTGGACGAGGCCACCCAGCTGGTGCTGCACAGCCTGCACCTGCCGCACGACCTCGGCCCGGCCTACGGCCAGGCGCGCCTGCTGCAGGCCGAAAAGCTGCGCGTGCTGGAGCTGTTCCAGCGCCGCATCGATGAACGCATCCCGGCCGCCTACCTGACCGGTGAGGCCTGGTTTGCAGGATTGAGCTTCAAGAGCGACAAGCGCGCCCTGGTACCGCGCTCGCCGATCGCCGAACTGATCGAATGCGGCTTCGAGCCGTGGCTGGCCGGCCGCGACGTGTACCGTGCACTGGATCTGTGCACCGGTTCGGGCTGCATCGCCATCGCCATGGGCCACTACTACCCGAACTGGCAGGTGGACGGCGTCGACCTGAGCGACGATGCACTGTCGCTGGCCGAAGAAAACAAGGAGCGCCTGCAGGCGCACAACGTCACCCTGATCAAGTCGGACCTGTTCAACGGCCTGTCCGGCCGCCACTACGACCTGATCGTCACCAATCCGCCATACGTCACCAACGACGAGACCGATGCCCTGCCGCAGGAATACTCCTACGAGCCGGAGATGGGCCTGCGTGCCGGCGACGACGGCCTGGACCTGGTGCTGAAGATCCTGCGCGATGCCCCGCTGCACCTGAGCGAGGACGGCCTGCTGATCTGTGAAGTGGGCGAATCCGAGCAGCATCTGGTCAAGCTGCTGCCGGAAGTCGATTTCGCCTGGATCGAATTCAAGGTCGGCCAGATGGGTATCTTCGCGGTTGAATGCCGCGAGCTGATCGCCCACAGCGCACGCATCACCGAACTGGCGGCGCAGCGCCCGTGAGCTCCAATTCGTTCGGCAAGCTGTTCACCGTCACCACGTTCGGCGAGTCGCACGGGCCGGCCATCGGCTGCGTGATCGATGGCTGCCCGCCGGGGCTGGCGCTGGACGCGGCCGAATTCGCCCACGACCTGCAGCGCCGCGCCACCGGCAAGAGCCGGCATACTTCGGCGCGGCGCGAGGCCGACGAGGTCGAGATCCTGTCCGGCGTGTACGAGGGCCTGACCACCGGCACCCCGATCGCGCTGCTGATCCGCAACACCGACCAGCGCAGCAAGGATTACGCCAACATCGGCCAGCAGTTCCGGCCGGGCCATGCCGACTACAGCTACTGGCACAAGTACGGCATCCGCGACCCGCGCGGTGGCGGCCGTTCCTCGGCACGCGAGACCACCATGCGCGTGGCCGCTGGCGTGGTCGCCAAGAAGTGGCTGGCCGAGCGCTTCGGCGTCACCGTGCGTGGCTACCTGTCGCAGCTGGGCGACATCACCCCGGCCGGTTTCGACTGGTCGGCGGTGGAAGACAACCCGTTCTTCTGGCCGCACGCTGCACAGGTGCCCGAACTGGAGGCGTACATGGACGCGCTGCGCAAGTCCGGAGATTCGGTCGGCGCGCGCGTGGACGTGGTCGCCGACAATGTGCCGCCGGGCTGGGGTGAGCCGATCTACGGCAAACTCGACGGTGAACTGGCTGCCGCGCTGATGAGCATCAACGCGGTGAAGGGCGTGGAGATCGGCGACGGTTTCGCCAGCGCCGCGCAGAAGGGCACCGAACACCGCGACCTGCTGACCCCGCAGGGCTTCGCCAGCAATCATGCGGGTGGCATCCTCGGTGGCATTTCCACCGGCCAGCCGGTGGTCGCCTCGATCGCGTTGAAGCCGACCTCCAGCCTGCGCCTGCCGGGCCCGTCGCTGGATACGTCCGGCAACGTGGTCGAGGTGGTCACCACCGGCCGCCACGACCCCTGCGTCGGCATCCGCGCCACCCCGATCGCCGAGGCGATGGTAGCGATGGTGCTGATGGACCAGGCGCTGCGCCACCGCGCGCAGTGCGGCGATGTCGGCACGATCACCCCGCGCATTCCCGGGCAGATCGATGGCTGACACGCGGCCGACCGTGTGGGTGAGCCAGCCGCTGATCGACACGGCCATCGCGCCGCTGCGCGATCGCGTGCAGCTGCGCAGCACCGACACCGTCACCGCCTGGGCGCCGGACCAGATCGCCGGACAACTGGCCAGCGCCGACGGCGCGATCATCACGCTCAACGAGCGCATCGGCGCGGCCCAGGTGGCCGGCGCCGCGCAGCTGCAGGTGATCGCCAATGTCGGGGTGGGCTACAACAACCTGGACGTCGACGCGCTCAGCGCCGCCGGCATCCTGGCCAGCAACACACCGGACGTCCTGACCGAAACCACCGCCGATCTCGGTTTCGCCCTGCTGATGGCCACCGCGCGCCGCATCACCGAGTCCGAGCGCTGGCTGCGCGAAGGGCAGTGGCAGCAGTGGTCGTTCCAGACCATGCTCGGTGCCGATATCCACGGCAGCACGCTGGGCATCCTTGGCATGGGCCGCATCGGCCAGGGCATCGCCCGTCGCGGCGCGCACGGTTTCGGCATGAAGGTGCTGTACCACAACCGGTCGCAGCTGCCGGCGGCGACCGAGGCGGAAGTGGGCGCGACCTATGTGGACCTGGATACGCTGCTGGCACAGTCCGACCACCTGCTGCTGGTGCTGCCGTACACGCCGGCCTCGCATCATCTGATCGATGCCGCCGCACTGGCGAAGATGAAGCCGTCGGCGACGCTGGTGAATATCGCCCGCGGTGGCCTGGTCGATGAGATCGCGCTGGCCGATGCGCTGGCCAACGGTCGCCTGGCTGCGGCGGGTCTGGATGTGTACGAAGGCGAGCCAACGGTACGCCCGGAACTGCTGGCGCTGCGCAACGTCGTGCTCACTCCGCATATCGGCAGCGCCTCGCTGGCCACGCGCACGGCGATGGTACAGCTGGCCGTGGATAATCTGCTTGCCGGGCTCGGCCTGGACGGCGGCCCGTCGCGGATGCCGAGCGCGATCAACGCTGACGCGGCGATGGCCGCGCGCGTGACGCTGGGCAAAAAAACCGGGAAACGATAGGGAACCTCCGCGCGCCCCGCTTGAGGAGGTTCCCCGAACCCAGCTGTCGTGCGTGTTTTTCCCCATTCCCGTTTTCGTGAGAGTTCCCCCATGAGCAATGCACAGCGCAGTTTCCACGTCGCCGTCGTCGGTGCCACCGGCGCCGTCGGCGAGACCATGTTGTCGATCCTGGCCGAGCGTGATTTCCCGGTCGGTACCCTGAGCGTCCTGGCCTCCGAGCGTTCGGCCGGTGGCGAGATCGAGTTCAACGGCCAGAAGGTCACGGTCCAGGACCTGGCCACCTTCGATCCGGCCGGCGTCGAGATCGCGCTGTTCTCGGCCGGTGGCAGCGTGTCCAAGGAATACGCACCGAAGTTCGCCGCCGCAGGTGCGGTGGTGATCGACAACTCCTCGGCCTTCCGTTACGACGATGACGTGCCGCTGGTGGTGTCCGAAGTCAACCCGGAACAGGTCGCCAACCGTCCGCGCGGCATCATCGCCAATCCGAACTGCTCGACCATGCAGATGCTGGTGGCGCTGGCGCCGCTGCACCGCAAGTACGGCATCGAGCGCATCAACGTCTCCACCTACCAGTCGGTGTCCGGCGGTGGTCGTTCGGCCACCGAGGAGCTGGGCAAGCAGACCGGCCAGCTGCTGAGCTTCCAGGAGATCGATCCGCAGCGCTTCCCGGTGCAGATCGCCTTCAACCTGATCCCGCACATCGACGACTTCCAGGACAACGGCTTCACCAAGGAAGAAATGAAGCTGATCTGGGAGACCCGCAAGATCCTCGGCGACGACAGCATCCTGGTGAACCCGACTGCAGTGCGCGTGCCGGTGTTCTACGGCCATTCCGAGTCGGTGGCGATCGAAACCCGCGACAAGGTCACCGTGGCCGAAGCACGTGCGCTGCTGGAGCAGTCGCCGGGCATCGAAGTGGTGGACCGTCACGAGGCCGGTGGCTACCCGACCCCGGTCACCCACGCCTCGGGCACCGACGCGGTGTACGTCGGCCGCATCCGTGAGGACCTGTCGCACCCGCGCGGCCTGAACCTGTGGATCGTATCGGACAACGTGCGCAAGGGCGCCGCCCTGAATGCCGTGCAGCTGGCCGAGCTGGTCGCCGCCGAGCAGCGCTGATCACAGCGGTTGCCTCACCGGTAGTGCCGGCCGCTGGCCGGCATTGCCGTGATGGCACGTGCGTGTCTGCCGGCCAGCGGCCGGCACTACCGAAGGTCTCCATCGGTGGGTGCGGACCGCGGTCCGCACGCTTTATAGTGTCGCCATGAATAAACGGGCCAGGGGCGCAAAGCGCCCCCTCCTCTATCTTTCCACCGCGCTGCTGGCCCTGGCCAGCAGTTCGGCGCTTGCCCTGGGCTTGGGCGACATCCGTGTCCTGTCCAAGCCGGGCCAGCCCCTGCTGGCCGAAATCCCGGTGGTCTCGGCCGATCCGTCCGAGCTGGAGAACCTGCGTGTCGCGTTGGCCTCACCGGTCACCTTCGAGCGCGTCGGCCTGCAGCGGCCGACCGGGCTGGTCGGCGAACTGCAGTTCGAACTGACCCGCAATGCGCAGGGCAGGGCAGTGGTGCGGGTGACCTCGCAGACGCCGGTCGAGACCCCGTCGCTGAGCTTCCTGATCGAGGCGGACTGGGGCCAGGGCCGCCTGGTGCGCGAGTACTCGGCGCTGGTCGATGCACCGTCCAGCGCACTGGCCGTGGCCGAGCCGGAAATCGTTGCACCCGCAGGTACGCTCTCCAACACCATCGCCCGTGAGGCCGCCCCGGCGCCCGCCGCCGCGGAGAGCGTGAGCGCGCCTGCGCCGTCCACCGCCACCACGCCGGCACCCGCACCGGCTCGTCCGCGTGCAGTGGCTGCACCCGCTGCCGCACCGGCAGCCGATGGCAGCGTTACCGTCCAGCGTGGGCAGACCTTGTCGCAGATCGCCAGCGTGGTGGCCCGCGGCAACCAGGTCAGCCGCGACCGCGCAATGATTGCGCTGCTGCGGGCCAACCCGGAGGCCTTCATCCGTGGCAACGTCAACCTGCTCAGGCAGGGCGCCGTGCTGCGCATGCCCGGCAGCGATGCACTGGCGGCGGTCGATGCCGCCGAGGCCGCCGCGCTGGTGCGCGAGCATGCCGCACAGTGGCGTCAGGCGCGCACCGTGCCGCAACCGGCGGGTACTGTCGCCCCGGTCGCCACGGCGGGAACCACGAAGGCTTCTTCCCCGGCTGCGGCCACTGGGGCACGACTTGAAATCGCTCCGGCGCTGGCCTCCGAGGCCGCGCACGCGGGCACAACCACCGGCACTGCAGCCGGCAGCGAGGGTGACATGCTGGGCAACGAACAACTGCGCCAGGCACGCGAGGACATCGCGACCCGCGATGCCGAGATCGGCGAGCTGAAGCAGCGGGTGGCCGACCTGGAAAAACTCAAGGAACAGCAGCAGTCGCTGATCGCGATGAAGGACAACGACCTGGCCGCGGCGCAGCAGCGCCTGGCGCAGGCACCGGCTGCCCGCGATGCGGCAACGCCGTGGTACTGGCTGGGTCTGCCGGTGCTGTTGCTGGCGGCCGGCGCGGCCTGGCTGCTGCGTCGTCGCAAGCCGTCGCCACTGCCGCCGCTGCGCGAGGAAGGCGACGCCGCCGGCCTGGCCGCTGCGGTACCGGCCGGCGCGGCGCTGGATACGCTGGCCGAGCAGTCTTCGTGGTCGACGGCGGTGTCCGACAGTGGCCGCCAGGAACCGGCGATGCCTGCCTGGGCGACCGAAGCCGAGGTGCAGGATGACGTGGCTGCCGAAGCGGTCGCCGACGTCGCCGCCCAGACTGACTGGCAGGCGCAGACGCTGCGCGATGACGAAGTGGTGGAGCTGCCCGGGGCCGTGACCGACCTGCCGCGCTGGGACGAGCCGGTGGCCATGCAGGACACCCCCGTGCAGGATGAGCCGCCCGCGCAGGCGGTCCCTGACGAGATCGCAGTACCGGACTACGCGCTGCACGCCGAACAGCAGCCGCAGTTCCGCGGCGTGTTCGACCTGCCGGCCGAGCATCATGACGGCGGGGATTCGAGCGCGGCGCCGCACGACGCGCTGGCCGCGGCCGCGCATGAAGACGGTACTGCCGCGCCGGCCAGCGATGCCGGCTGGGCGCCGCGCGCCGGGCAGGAACGCCTGGAACTGGCCATCGCCTACCTCGACCTGGGCGATGCGCAGACCGCACGGACGTTGCTGCTGGAAGTGGCCGAGGGCGGCGACCTGCACTGCCAGGCCCAGGCTCGCGAACTGCTGGCCCGCCTGCCGTGACCGAACCCGCCGACAAGGACCGTGCCATGAGCCGCGAGCGCCGTATCGACTACGTTGAATTCGCCTCCAGTGACCCGGCCGACAGCCGCGCCTTCTTCGAAAAGGTGTTCGGGTGGTCGTTCGTCGACTATGGCAGCGACTACACCGCCTTCGACGATGGCCGCCTGCAGGGTGGCTTCTTCCGCGGCCAGCCGCAACGAGCCAGTGACAGCGGCGCGCCGCTGCTGGTGCTGTATGCCGACCAGCTGGCGCCCATCGAGGCAGCGGTGCGCGACGCTGGCGGCGAGATCGTACGGCCGGTGTTTTCTTTCCCCGGTGGCAGCCGCTTCCAGTTCGTCGAGCCCGGTGGCAACGAACTGGCGGTCTGGTCCGAACGCGATCCGGCCTGAGCGCCGCCCCTCCCGCAACATCGAGGTAGCACATGCGTTACGCGCTTGGCGTCGAGTACGACGGCAGCGATTTCAGGGGCTGGCAGAACCTGGGCGAGGGTGGTCCCAGCGTGCAGGCCAGCCTTGAGCAGGCCCTGTCGTCGGTGGCCGATGCGCCGCTGCAGGTGGTCTGTGCCGGTCGCACCGATGCCGGCGTGCACGGCCAGTGCCAGGTCGTGCATTTCGACACCGACGTGGTGCGCGATCCGCGCGCCTGGATGCTGGGCACCACCACCCGCCTGCCGCGCTCGATCGCGGTGCGCTGGTGCGTGCCCGTGGCCGATGATTTCCACGCCCGCTTCTCGGCGCGGGCACGCCGTTACCGTTATCGCCTGCTCAACCGCGAAGTGCGGCCGGCGCTGCAGCGGCAGACCCTCAGCTGGGAGCGCCGTGCGCTGGACGCGGGCCTGATGCATGCCGCCGGCCAGGCCCTGCTAGGCGAGAACGACTTCAGCGCGTTCCGCTCGGTGCAGTGCCAGGCGCTGCATGCACGGCGTGAACTGCAGTCACTGCAGGTCAGCCGCCAGGGCGAGGTGATCGAGGTCGCCGTGCAGGGCAATGCATTCCTTCATCACATGGTCCGCAATATCGTCGGATCGCTGATCCTGGTGGGCAGTGGCGAGAAGCCGGTGGAATGGATCGCCGAACTGCTGGCCGGGCGCGATCGCACCGTAGCCGGTCCCACCGCACCGCCGCAGGGCCTGGTGTTCCTTGGGCCCCTGTACCCCGACAACTGGCATCTGCCCGCCGAGGTCACGCTATGAGCCGCTCCTACTACCGCACGCGCATCAAGTTCTGTGGCATGACCCGGGCCGGCGACGTCCGCCTGGCCGGTGAGCTGGGCGTGGACGCGGTGGGTTTCATCTTCGCCCGTGAAAGCAGCCGCCGGGTCGCTCCGGCCGAGGCACGCGCGATGCGCCAGGCGATCGCGCCCATGGTCGACGTGGTGGCGCTGTTCCGCAACAACAGCAAGGAAGAAGTGCGCGAGGTGCTGCGCACGGTACGACCGACCCTGCTGCAGTTCCACGGCGAGGAAGACGAGAGCTTCTGCCGCAGCTTCAACATGCCGTACCTGAAGGCGATCGCCATGGGCGGCCGTGAAGAGATCAACGCCCGCACCCTGCAGCTGCGCTATCCCAGCGCCGCCGGCTTCCTGTTCGACAGCCACGCGCCGGGTGGCGGTGGCGGCACCGGCGTGGCCTTTGACTGGGGCCGGATCCCGACCGGCCTGCATCGCCCGTTCCTGCTGGCCGGCGGCCTGAACCCGGAAAACGTCTACGACGCGGTGCTGGGTACCCTGCCGTGGGGCGTGGATGTCTCCAGTGGCATCGAACTGGAGCCGGGCATCAAGGACGGCTACAAGATGCGCACCTTCGTCGAGGAAGTGCGCCGCGCCGATTGCACGGTTCTCGAGTGATTGGCGTCATTATTTGCCGTGATTTGGACCTGGATTTGAGCCTGCACGCATTCTTCACATAGGATGGTCCCAAGCGCGCCTGCCATGAGGGCTGGCGCGGGGATCGACGGGACGCGCGCGGCGCGCCCCGAACGGGCGGCCGCCGCCCACAGCCCAGGAAGGCAAGCGATGCAGGAGTTTCTCACCGTCGTACTCGGTTACCCGACGCTGCCGTACAGCATTCTGCTGTTGGTGTCGGTGATGTATTGGGCGGTTGCGGCGTTCGGCCTGGTCGATGACGGTTTTGGCAATCTCGGCGCCGATGGCGCGCTCGAGGCGGGGACCGACCTCAGTGGCCTGTCGGCCATGCTGGCGCGCTGGGGCCTGGGTGGCGTCCCGATCATGGTGGTGGTCACCCTGCTGAGCCTGTTCGGCTGGCTCATCACCTATTTCATCCATCTGTTCGTACTGCTGCCGCTGCCGGACCTGCTGCGCTGGGGCCTGGGTACGCTCGTGGCGGTGCTGGCACCGCTGCCAGCGGTACCGCTCATCGCGCTGATCCTGCGCCCGGTCCGGCGCTTCCTGCTGCGCCTGCGGCCGGTGCCGCAGGCATCGCTGCTCGGCCGGGCCGGCGTGGTCGCGTCGCCGAAGGTGGACGCACGCAGCGGTCATGCCACGGTCGATGATGGCGGCGCCGGGCTGGTGCTGCAGATCCGCAGCGACATCGAACTGCAGCGTGGCGAGCGCATCGTGCTGGTTGAGCACATGGCCGAACAACACTATTACCGGGTGGTCCGCGCCGATGCGATCGCCCTCGATTTCCAGGACAACCTGCTTCCGGGCAACAAGGAGACTCATCAATGACGTTGGCATCCCTCTTACCGTTCCTGGCCGTCGCCGGCGGCCTGCTCGTCCTGCTGCTGGGCGTGGCCGGGCTGTTCAAGGCCTTCTACCGCAAGGTCGACCAGGGCGTGGCCCTGATCGTCAACGACATGAGCTCCACGCCCAAGGTGCACTTCACCGGTGCGCTGATCATCCCGGTGCTGTACCGCGCCGAGCTGATGCGGATCAGCCTGATCACCCTGCAGATCGACCGCCGTGGCAAGGAAGGCCTGATCTGCCGCGACAACATGCGTGCCGACATCGCCGTGGCCTTCTACCTGCGGGTGAACGAGACCCAGGCCGACGTGCTGCGCGTGGCCAAGGCCATCGGTGCCGACCGTGCGTCGGACAAGCATGCCGTCGATGAGCTGTTCAACGCCAAGTTCTCCGAAGCGTTGAAGACGGTCGGCAAGAAGTTCGACTTCACCGAACTGTTCGAGAAGCGCCAGGAGTTCCGCGACGAGATCATCGCGGTGATCGGCAACGACCTCAACGGCTATGTGCTGGAAGACGTGGCGATCGATTACCTGGAGCAGACCCCGAAGGCGCTGCTGGACCAGTTCAACATCCTTGACGCGCAGGGTATCCGCAAGATCACCGAGCTGACCGCCGCGCAGAACGTGGTGACCAACGAGCTGGAGCAGAACGAGAAGCTCGCCATCACCAAGAAGAACGTGGAAGCGCGTGAAGCGCTGCTGGCGCTGGAACGCCAGCAGGCCGAAGCCGAAGCACGTCAGAAGCGCGAGATCGAGACCATCCGCGCGCGCGAGGAGGCCGAGACCGCCAAGGTGCAGGAAGAGCAGCGCCAGCTGTCCGAGAACGCCCGCATCGAAGCACAGCAGCTGATCGAGATCCGCGACCAGAACCGCCTGCGCGAAGTGGAAGTGGCCGAGCAGAACCGCCAGCGCGCCGTGGCCATCGAGGCCGAGCGCGTCGAGCGCGCACGCCAGCTTGAGCAGGTCACCACCGACCGCGAAGTGCAGCTGCAGGGCGTGGAGCGCGACAAGGTGGTCGAGCAGGGCAAGATGGACGTGGCCAACATCACCCGCGAACGCATCTCCATCGACAAGACCGTGGCGCAGGAGGAAGAGCGCATCAAGGAAGTGCGCGAGGTCTCCGAGGCCGACCGCCAGAAGCAGGTGCTGATCCTGGAAGCCGAGGCCAAGGCACAGGAATCGCTGGTGCGCGAGGTAAAGGAAGCGCAGGCACGCGAGACCGCTTCCAAGCACCGCGCAGTGGAACTGACCACGCTGGCCCAGGCCGAACACGAAGCAGCCGGCAAGCAGGCCGAAGCCAAGCGCCTGCTGGCCGACGCGCTGCGCGCCGAGCAGGCCGCACCGGGCCTGGCCGAAGCGCAGGTGCGTGAAGCTTCGGCACTGGCCATCGAGAAGGTCGGCATCGCCGAGGCCCGCGTGATCGAAGCCAAGGCCGAAGCCAGCCTGAAGCAGGGCAGCAACGAAGCCCGCGTGCTGGCCGAGACCCTGCAGGCGCAGGCGCAGGGTGAGGAGAAGATGGGCCTGGCCCGTGCCACCGCCACCGAATCGCTGGGCAACGCCGAAGCCGGCGTGGTGCAGAAGAAGCTGCTGGCCGAGGCCGAAGGCCTGGTGCGCAAGTTCGAAGCGATCGCTTCGCTGAGCGACCAGGCACGTGGCCACGAAGAGTTCCGCATGATGCTGGACAACAGCCTGAAGCAGGCGCTGGCCTCGATCGAAGCCGGCAAGGAAGTCTCGCGCGAGAACGCCAACGTCATCGCCAGCGCGCTGCGCAACGCCGATATCGATCTGGTCGGTGGCGACGGCGGCATGTTCGAGAACCTGGTCAAGGCAGTGTCGCTGGGCAAGTCGATCGAAGGCTTTGCCGGCAAGAGCCCGATCGTGCAGGAGCTGATGCAGCGCTACCTGGGCGTGGCCGTGGCCGAACCGGCGCCGCGCCAGATCGCCGAGGATGCCGAAGCGGTGCCGACCGTGTCGGCCACCGTGGTCGACAGCGCCCGTTGATGCATCGGGCGATGGCTGCTGCGGCCATCGCCCGCCCGCGCCGGCCGCAACCGCGGCCGTCCGCCCGTGAGCCGGAAGCCTGCTGATGTCTGATACCCATCCGTCCGCCGAATCCACTGCACCGGAGGCCGGCGGCACTACCGTCGACCAGGCCGTTGCCCAGGGCGGTGCCTATGAAGTCCTGCGCCGCCGCCTGGCCGAGCAGGGCCAGCGCCTGCAGGGCCTGGCCGAAACGCTCAACCGCCAGCGCCTGGCCGAGTTCGGCGACAGCCGCCTGGAGGTAGTCGGGCGCTTCCGCATCCGCAGCGAAAACAACTGCGTCGGCCGTGACATCGTGCAGGTCGGGCCGGACCGCCTGCTGTTCGGCTACAACGTGTTCATCGGGCTGAAGACCCAGACCCGCATCGAGGACGTGTTCGGCCTGTACCGGCTGGTGCAGGGCAGCGACGGCTACGACGTGGCGGCGCTGGAGCTGAAGGGCAGCTTCCTCGACCAGCCCGGCTTCGTGCACGACTTCAACGAACTGTACGCCTACTACAAGCACGCGCGCCTGCTGCAGCTGATCGTGGTGGGCGACAAGCTGCTGGCGTCGTTCCAGATCGGTGAGCGCAGCAGCGACGTGCGCGTGTTCCGCTGGGCGCTGTCGCGCGATGGCGAACTGACCTATCTGGATGCGCGCGGTGAGCGCGATATCGCACTGCCGCCGCCGTTCGACTTCGAATGGACCCGGGCGACCCGCGACCTGGCGGTCAATGGCCGCCATTCGCACCTGAACATCCTCGATACCCTGTTCGTGGAGACCACCGGCGGCGACCTCACGATCAAGGTCGAGAACAACACCGAGACCGGGCAGGGCATCTACAGCGAACCGGTGGAGGACAGCACGCAGTCGCTGGACGACGCCCAGTTCGAGTTCGCCCGGGTCGGCTCGCTGGTGCTGCTGAAAGTGCTGCCGTACCGCGAGACGGAGTGGCGCGGGCTGATCTACAACACGCTGACCGGCGGCATCGTGCGCAACGATGCGATCGTGCAGGCCTGCGTGCAGCTGCCCGAAGACCACGGCGTGATCTTCCCGGGTGGCTATTACCTGCAGGGCGGCGAGCACAAGGCGTTCGACGCCTCGATGGCCGGCATGCAGTTCAAGCGCAGCATCCGTTCGCCCAACGGCGAGGACGTGCTGTACATCTTCTACGAGCGCGAAGGCGGGCGCTCGGCGCTGTTCGTCTACAACACCATCCAGCGCGTGCTGCAGAACCCGGTGTTCGGCCATGGCTACGCCTTGATGCAGGACGGGCGCATGGTGCTGTTCCATGCCGAAGGCAGCGAACCGACCCGCATCCATCCGATGCAGGTCTGGCAGACCCCGTTCAGCAGTGACGAGTTTGCTGCAAGCCGGCCACCCGGCAACACCTTCATGGGACGCATCGGCAACGCCGAACTGGTGCGGGGCATCTCCAACCTGTTCAACCTGGCGCGCGAGATCGATGGCCAGGACGTGTCGGTGCAGCGCTACCAGCGCCTGGTGGCCGACACCCGGCGCCTGTTCGATGCCCACCACTGGCTGGGCGACGCGGCCTGCGATGGCGCCGAGGCGCTGCTGCGGCAGATCAGCGCCACCGGCGAATCGGTGCTGGACGAGTACGAGAAGGTGCAGTCGATCCGCCAGCAGTCGGCGCAGGCGATGGTCGAGGCAGAGGCCGCGCACAAGGCGCTGCTGGGCCGGCTGCAGCCGCAGAACTGGAGCGAGGTGCAGGCCTTCGTCGAGGCCCTCAATGCGATCACCGCATTGCGCGGACGGCTGCTGACCATCCGCGAGCTGCGCTACATCGACACCGCGCGCATCGAGACGATGACGGCCGAGCTGGTGGAGGCGCAGGATCATGTCGGCGCCGCCACGGGTGACTTCCTCGCCGGCGATGCCGCGCTGGTGCCGCTGACCACGCGCCTGCAGGCGCTGGATGAGGCTGCGCAGCAGGCGCAGAGTGCCCGCCAGCTGGATGAGCAGCTGGAGGGGCTGCGCGGGATGGCGGCCGATCTGGATATGCTGTCTGAACTGATGGCCGGCCTGAAGGTGGACGATGCCACCGCCCGCACCCGCGTGGTCGAGTCCATTTCGGTGCTGTACGGCCGCCTCAACCAGGCCCGCGCGCGTGCCGATCAGCGCCGCAGGTCGCTCGGCTCAGCCGAGGCCGTGGCGCAGTTCGCCGCGCAGTTCGCGCTGTTCTCGCAGTCGATCACCAGCGCGCTGGCGCTGGCCACGGACCCGGAGCGTGCCGACGAGCAGTTGTCGCGCCTGCTGGTGCAGCTGGAGGAGCTGGAGAGCCAGTTCGGCGAACACGAGCAGTTCCTCGGCGACATCCTGAGCAAGCGCGAAGAGCTGGTTGAAGCCTTCGAAACGCACAAGCAGGCGCTGCTGGATGACCGCCAGCGCAAGGCACGTTCGGTGCTGGATGCGGCCAGCCGCATCCTCGATGGCCTGGCCAAGCGCACCGAGCGCTTCGCCACCGCCGATGAGCTCAATGCGTTCTTTGCCGGCGATCCGCTGATCCTCAAGCTGCGTGAGCTGGCCGAACGCCTGCGCGCGTTGCATGACAACGTCAAGGCCGACGACATCGAAGCGCGCCTGAAGGGCGTGCGTGACCAGGCGGTGCGCCAGCTGCGTGACCGCAGTGATCTGTACGAGGCGGGCGGCAACGTGGTGCGGCTGGGGCCGCGCCATCGCTTCAGCGTCAACACCCAGGCGCTGGACCTGACCCTGCTGCCGCGTGGTGACACGCTGGCGATCCATCTGACCGGCACCGACTTCCTGGAGACCCTGCACGATCCGGAGCTGGATGCGCTGAAGCCGTTCTGGCCGGTCACCCTGGACTCCGAATCACCTGCACTGTATCGCGGCGAGTATCTTGCCGGCAGCCTGTTGATGGCCGCGCAGGAGGGGAGCGACGGGCTTGACCTGGCCACGCTGCAGCACGACGTCGCCACGCCCGAAGCACTGGACCAGCGCGTGCGTGCGTTTGCCGCACCGCGCTACCGCGAAGGCTACGAGCGCGGCATCCATGACCATGATGCCGCGCTGATCCTGCGTGCGTTGCTGCCCTCGCAGCAGGCGGCCGGCAGCCTGCGGCATGCACCGCGGGTGCGTGCGCTGGCGGTGCTGTTCTGGGCTGCCGAGCAGCGGCGCGAAGCGGTGGCGCAATGGCCGGCCCGCCAGATGGGTGCTGAAGCGCTGGCACGCCTGCTGGGGTCCGACGAAGGGCGCCTGGCGTTGCGTGCGGAAATGGCCGAGGCACTGCTGGCGTATGCGCAATCCCACGCGTTGCCGTTCGATGCCGATGCCGCAGAGGCCGCGGCCGCTTATCTGGGCGAGGAACTGGCGGCCGGCGAACCGGTGTTCAGCAGCAGCCGCCATGCGGTGGCGCTGCTGGAGGCACTGGCTCGGCAGCTGGAACAGGCCGGGCAACGCGAGGCGGTCGAACGCGCCCTGCAGCGCAGCCAGGATCCGCTGGCCACGCGCTGGGCGCTGGCCGGTCAGTGGCTGCGGGCGCTGGCGCGGATGCCGGCGCATGCCCCGCATGCCGGCTACGTCGACGAGGCTGCAGCGCTGCTGCTGGTGCAGCGCCAGCTGCGTACCCGTGCCAGCGACGCCGCGCTGCAGGCGGAGGTCAGTGGCCTGCTGGGTGAACACGCACGCATCAGCAACGGCACGCTGGTGGTATCGCTGGATGATTTCCTGGCGCGCCTGAAGCAGCACCTGCGTCATTTCGTGCCAGCGTTCCATGCCTACCAGGCGCTGCGCCAGGGCATCATCGGCCGCGAGCGCGAGACCCTGCGGCTTTCCGAGTTCAAGGCGCGGCCGCTGTCCTCGTTCGTACGCAACAAGCTGATCAATGATGTCTACCTGGGCGTGATCGGTGACAACCTGGCCAAGCAGATGGGCACGGTCGGCGAGAACAAGCGCAGCGACCTGATGGGCCTGCTGATGATGATTTCGCCGCCCGGCTACGGCAAGACCACGCTGATGGAATACGTGGCGCACCGCCTGGGCCTGGTCTTCATGAAGATCAACGGCCCGGCGCTGGGTCACGAGGTGCGGTCGCTGGACCCGGCCCAGGCACCGGACGCGACCTCGCGGCAGGAGCTGGAGAAGCTCAACCTGGCGCTGGAAATGGGCAACAACACCATGCTGTATGTGGACGACATCCAGCACACCCATCCGGAGTTCCTGCAGAAGTTCATCTCGCTGTGCGATGGCACCCGCCGTATCGAAGGTGTGTGGCGCGGTCGCACCCGCACCTACGACATGCGCGGCAAGAAATTCTGCGTGGTGATGGCCGGCAACCCGTATACCGAGTCCGGCGAGGTGTTCAAGATTCCGGACATGCTGGCCAACCGTGCCGACATCTACAACCTGGGTGATGTGCTCGGTGGCATGGAGGCGGCCTTTACCCTCAGCTACATCGAGAACAGCCTGACTTCCAACCCGGTGCTGGCGCCGCTGGCTACGCGCGACATGGCTGACCTGTACACGCTGGTCGACCGGGCGATGGGCAAGGAGGTCTCGACCAACGGCCTCAGCCACGCCTACAGCAGCGCGGAGATCAACGAAATCACCGCCACCCTGCAGCGCATGCTGCGCGTGCGCGACGTGGTCTACCGCGTCAACCAGCAGTACATCGCCAGTGCCGCGCAGGACGATCGCTACCGCACCGAGCCGCCGTTCCGGCTGCAGGGTAGCTACCGCAACATGAACAAGCTGGCCGAGAAGATCTCGCCGGTGATGAACGAGGACGAGCTGCAGCAGTTGATCTCCGACCACTACCTGGGCGAGGCACAGCTGCTGACCACCGGCGCCGAAGAAAACCTGTTGAAGCTGGCCGAGCTGCGCGGCGTGCTGGACGACACGCAGGCGCAACGCTGGACGCAGATCAAGCGCGACTTCCTGCGCAACAAGGCCATGGGGGCCGACGACAGCGATGTCGGCGGGCGCGTGGTCGCGCAGCTGGCCGACATCGCCACCGCCCTGCAGCTTCCGCCGCCGGCGCCGGAAGCGATTGCCGTTGCCGACCCGGCACCGTGGCCGGCGTTGCTGGAGGCCCTGCATCGTCTTTCTGAAACACGTCCGGCCGCCGCGCCGGTGCCGGTCGCGGCAGCCGCCAGTGTGCCGACGACGGTCCTGGCCGACGACCTGCAGGCTGGCCTGGCACCGTTGGTGGAACTGTTGGCGGCATCGCAGGCGCAGCAGGCACAGGTGTCCCAGACCCTGGCCGCGTTCGCCGGCTGGGCGCGGCAGCAGGTCGAGCGTGGGGTGCCGAACAGTGCGGTGGCGCAGCGTGCGCGTGTGCGCCGTGCCACGACGCCGGAGGAGCGCGCGCTGGATGAGGCGCTGATGCGTCACTTCTACGGCGAGTCGTTGCCGCCGGACGACGGTGAGGAGATTCCAGCGACGACACCGAAGCCGCCGCCGCTGCCGTGACCATGCAGGCGCCACTGCCGCCACCGAGCTTGCCGGACACGGCCGATGTCGCCGCGCTGGCCGACTATGGTGCGCCGTTGCTGCAGGTGCTGGCGCGGCGCGAAACTCCGTTGCCGCCGGGCGCGGGCGCAGGGCTGGTGGCCGCACTGGCACGCATCGCGCTGGCCCTGCAGGCCGATAACCCGGCGCAGATCCGGCAGCAGGCGGGCTGGTGGGGCCGCCTGCTGGGGCGCGATGTCGATCGCGAGGCGGAAGGACGTGCGCTGCAGTCGCAGCTGGGCGTGCTGGCCCTGCAGGCGCGCGAGCAGGCCCAGCAGCTGCAGCAGCAGCTGCAGCTGCGGGCCATGGCCATCGCCGGACATTCAGCGGCGGCCGCAGCGCTGGACGCCTGGGTCGAGCTGGCAGCGGTGCGGCTGGCGTCGCTGGATACCGCCGGCCAGGCCGCGCTGTCGCAACGGCTCGATCACCTGCGCCGGCTGGCCACGCTGCGCCGTCTCGAGGCCGGCCAGTGGCAGCTCCTGCAGGACCAGGACAACGTGCTGCTGCAACGCTTCGCGCGCATCCATGACGTCCTGTTGCCAGCCTGGCGGCAGGCCGCCGCGGCGGGCCAGGCCGCGGCCGGCGCCACATTGGCGGCGAAGGCCGCCACGCTGCACGCACAGATCGATGACGAGGTCGCGGCGGCTCAGGCTAGACTGCCTTGAGCCGGCCGCCGCTGCCGCTTACCCAACTGCAAGGAGACTGCCCGATGACCCAGGACAGCCAGACCCCCGGTGCCCTCGTGCCCGGCACGACTACCGCCGTTCCGCTCGATGAAGGCGCATTGCAGGCGCTTGGCCTGGTCCGCGAGGATCTGCCGCGCATCGCCGAGATCCGTCTGGAGCTGGATGACCTGCGCCCGGGCAACCTGCAGGTCTTCGGTCGCGAAGCGGCCACGCGCACCGCGGCGTTTTCCAGCCAGTTGCTGGACCAGGTGCGCAATCGTGACCTCGATGCCAGCGGCGAGAAACTGGGCGAAGTGGTGCGCATCGCACGCAGCCTGAAGCTGGACGGCTTCGCGCAGCGGTCGAAGGTGCCGGTGATCGGTGGCCTGATCGACCGCCTGCGCGTATCCAAGGGCGAGCTGGTGCAGAAGTTCAGCGACACCAATGCGCAGATCGAGCAGCTGCTGGGTGATGTCGGTGTGCAGCAGGCGTTGATGGGCAAGCGCGTGGGCGAGTTCGACCGCATGCATGACATCGTCCGCGAAGAACGCCATGCGCTGGGCCTGTATGCTGCGGCCGGCAAGCAGCGCCTGGCCGAACTGCAGGCCGAGCAGCAGGCCGGGCAGGGCAGTGAGGATCCGCAGCAGCGCATCCGCCAGAGCGAAGTCGACAACGCGATCCGCCTCCTCGAAAAGCGCGTGTCCGACCTGCAGCTGATGCAGCATGCGGCCGACCAGTCGCTGCCGATGATCCGCCTGATCCAGGCCAACGCGCTGCAGCTGATCGAGAAGTTCAACACGGTGCGCGAGATCACCATCCCGTCGTGGAAGCGCCAGTTCGCCATCCAGCTTTCGCTGGGTGAGCAGAAGGCCGCGGTCGAGCTGTCCACCGCCATCGACGATGCCACCAACGAGCTGATGCGCCGCAACGCCGACCTGCTGCGCCAGGCCTCGGTGGATACCGCGCGCAGCAACCAGCGCGGCGTGATCGACGTGGCGACGCTGCGCCACGTGCACGACCAGTTGATCGCCACGGTCGAGGAAGTGCGCAGCATCCATCGCGAAGGAATGCAGCAGCGGCAGCAGGCCGAAGTCGAGCTGTCGCGCCTGCGCGAAGACCTGCAGCAGCGATTGGTCACCCCGACTGCCAGCTGAAAAAAAGGGGACGGAGGGGATTAAGTCGTTTGTGCCACTTGCGACTTAATCCCCTCCGTCCCCTTTTTGTTGTCAGCGCAGTTGCTGGCCCAGCCAGTCGGCCAGCGCATCCACGCGCCCATCTGCCGGTCCATCCGGTCGCGCCAGCACCCAGAAGCCACCGGTGGCGGCAAACCCCCACGGCGCGACCAGTCGCCCGGCGGCCAGGTCCTCGGCCACCAGGGGCTCGGGTGCGATCGCCGGGCCCAGCCCGGCCACCGCTGCCTCCAGCAGGTAGTACAGGTGCTCGAAGGCAGTACCCAGCTGCAGCTTCGAGGTGTCCAGATCGTGCGCTTGCGCCCACGCCGGCCATGCCTGCGGCCGTGAGCTGGTGTGCAGCAGCGTCTCCTGCAGCAGCGCCGAGGGCGGCACATGCCGCAGGCGCTGCGCGGCCGGATGCGAGGGGGCCACCACCACACCGACCCGTTCCGGCGCCAGCTCACGCACCTGCCAGCCCCGGGGCCACGGCCCCTGCGCCAGCAGCAGCACCGCGTCCAGTGCGGCCTGCGCCTCGGTGAAGCTGCCATCCAGCGCCGACCACTGCAGGCGTACGCCGGGCAGGGCAGCCTGCAGTGCGGGCAGGCGCGGAATCATCCAGCGCGCCAGCACGCTGCCGCTGCAGCCCAGCACCAGCGCCGGGGCCGCGGTCGGCCGGCGCAGTTCGCGCACGCAGTCTTCGATGCCGCTGAAGGCCTCGCTGCACGCTGCCTGCAGGCGCGTGCCCGCAGCGGTCAGCCGCAGGCCGCGACCGGCCCGCTGGAACAGCGCCAGGCCGAGGTGGTCTTCCAGCAGCTTCAGCTGGCGGCTGACCGCGCCGTGGGTCACGTGCAGGTCCTGCGCGGCGCGGCCAACCCCGCCCAGGCGGGCGGTGGCCTCGAACGCGCGCAGCGCATTGAGCGGTGGCAACAGCGAACGGCTCATGTGAGATTTCCTGACGGTATATGCCAGATAATATCCATTTTCCGGTCACGACCCGTGCGCTAGAGTATCCACCTGTCTCGAACCAGCGGTCGCTTCCATGTCTGCCTCCCCCATTGCCGACTACCACGCCTTCCCGGATGCCCAGGGCCATTTCGGCCGCTACGGTGGCAGCTTCGTTGCCGAAACCCTGGTCGGCCCGCTGCAGGAACTCGCCCAGGCCTATGACCAGGCCCGCCAGGATCCGGCCTTCCAGGCCGCCTACGACCGCGACCTGGCCCACTACGTGGGCCGGCCGAGCCCGATCTACCACGCCCAGCGGCTGAGCGACCATGTCGGCGGCGCGCAGATCCTGCTCAAGCGCGAAGACCTGAACCACACCGGCGCGCACAAGATCAACAACACCATCGGCCAGGCGCTGCTGGCGGCGCGGATGGGCAAGAAGCGCATCATCGCCGAGACCGGTGCCGGCCAGCACGGCGTGGCCAGCGCCACGGTTGCCGCGCGGCTGGGCCTGGAATGCGTGGTGTACATGGGCGCCACCGACATCGAGCGGCAGAAGATCAACGTCTACCGCATGAAGCTGCTCGGCGCGACGGTGGTGCCGGTCACCTCCGGTTCGGCCACCTTGAAGGACGCGCTCAACGAAGCGATGCGCGACTGGGTGACCAATGTGCAGGACACCTTCTACATCATCGGTACGGTCGCCGGTCCGGATCCCTACCCGCGCATGGTGCGCGACTTCAACGCCATCGTCGGCCGCGAGGCACGCGAGCAGATGCTGGCCGAGTACGGCCGCCTGCCCGATGCGATCACTGCCTGCGTCGGCGGCGGCAGCAATGCCATCGGCCTGTTCCATGCCTTCCTCAACGACCGCCAGGTCGAGATCGTCGGCGCCGAGGCCGCAGGTGATGGCATCAGCACCGGTCGCCATGCTGCATCGATCGCCGCCGGTCGCCCGGGCGTGCTGCATGGCAACCGCACCTATGTACTGTGCGACGACGACGGCCAGATCATTGAGACCCATTCGGTGTCGGCCGGCCTGGACTATCCGGGCGTCGGCCCCGAACACGCATTCCTGGCCGATACCGGCCGCGCGCGCTACCTCGGCATCACCGATGACGAAGCACTGCAGGCCTTCCACCTGCTGGCGCATACCGAGGGCATCCTGCCGGCGCTGGAGTCCAGCCATGCGCTGGCGCAGGCGATCAAGCTGGCGCGTGAGCGTCCGCGTGACCAGATCGTGCTGTGCAATCTGTCCGGCCGTGGCGACAAGGATGTGCATACCATCGCCGCGCGCGAAGGGCTGGTGCTGTGAGCGCGCTGCTGCGCAACAGTGGCGTGCTGCTGCTGGCGCTGGGGTTGGCCGCGTGCCAGCCGCCGGAGCCGCCGCTGCTGGCACCGGCCGCCAAGGCCACCACGCAGCCGGCACAGCAGGCGGCCGCGAATGATGACCTCGACCCGATGGCACGTGCGCCGATCGTCGATCCGCCGTCCACGGAAGATATGGACAGCGATGGCGCGCCCGCGGTGGTCTCGGTGGCGCTGGACCATGCCGGCGAGGTGCTGATCGGCCAGCACATGAGCGATCTGAAGGCACTCGGGCCGTGGACCGCGCAAGGGGCGGTCGAAGCCATCGGCGGCAGTTGCGAGTACTACGACGGCAAGGGGCTGCCGCCCGGCGTGTCGATGATGACCGATGAAGATCGCGTCGTCCGTTTCGATCTCGGCCTGGATCCGGACAGCGGGGCGCCGACCCAGCAGCCCGGTCCGTTCGGCCTGCGTGTCGGCATGACCCGCGCCCAGGCCATGGCCCAGTTCCCGAAGCCGCCGGTATCCAGCCCGCATGCCTACGATGGTGACCAGGGCGAGTACCTCACCTGGCAGGACCCGGGTTCGGACCTGGGTATCCGCGTGGAACTGTTTGAAGGGCGGGTCACCCAGATGTACTGGGGAACCAGCGATGCGATTGAACTGATTGAAGGATGTGCCTGAAATGTCCGTATCCCGACTCGATGCCTGTTTCCAGCGTCTGCGCGAACAGCAGCGCAAGGCGCTGATCCCCTTCGTCACGGCCGGTGATCCCTCGCTGGAGGCCACCGTGCCGGTCATGCACGCACTGGTCGACGCCGGCGCCGACGTGATTGAACTGGGCGTGCCGTTCTCCGACCCGATGGCCGATGGCCCGACCATCCAGCGCAGCTCCGAGCGCGCGCTGGCGCGCGGCGCCGGCAGCCGCTACGTCCTGCAGGCCGTGGCGCAGTTCCGCGAGCGCGATGCGCAGACCCCCGTGGTGCTGATGGGCTACCTGAACCCGGTGGAGATCCACGGTTACGCGGCCTTCGCCAAGGCCGCCGTCGACGCCGGCGTGGACGGCGTGCTGCTGGTCGACCTGCCGCCGGAAGAAGCGGGCGACGCCCAGCAGGCGTTCGACGCAGCCGGCCTTGCGCTGGTACTGCTGGCGTCGCCGACCACCAGCGAGGCGCGAGCCGACAAGCTGCTGGCGCTGGCCCGTGGCTATCTCTACTACGTCAGCTTTGCCGGTGTCACCGGCGCGTCCGAGCGCCTGGACAGCGATGCCGCCAGTGCCCGCCTGCAGGCGTTGCGCGCGCGTGCGTCGGTGCCGGTGGTGGCGGGCTTCGGCATCAAGGATGCCGCCAGTGCCGCGGCCATGGCCCGGCAGGCCGACGGCGTGGTGGTGGGCAGCGCGCTGGTGGCGGCGCTGGCCGAAGCGGGCTCGGCGGAAGAGGCCGCGCAGCACGCCCGGACCTTCCTCGCCCCGCTGCGGCAGGCGCTGGACGCGTAACGGTAGTGCCGGCCGCTGGCCGGCATCCTCCTGAGGGCTCGCGTGCAAGGGCTGCCGGCCAGCGGCCGGCACTACCCATCGGTCTGCACGCAAGGGCTGCCGGCCAGCGGCGGGCACCGCCCCAGCACCTAAACGTACGTCCCAGCATGGTTTTTTCCGGCTGCCCCGTGGCTGGCAAGGGGGTGCACGGGCGGGGAAAGCGGAGCTAGACTGTCCGCCTTTGCGGCCCCCGGGCCGCCCTGAACGGAAGTGTCCTCCCGCATGAGTTGGCTCAGCAAGTTGATGCCGTCCGGCATCCGCACCGACAACACCCCCAGCAAGAAGCGCAGTGTCCCCGAGGGCCTGTGGGAAAAGTGCAGCAACTGCGGCAGCGCGTTGTACCGTCCGGAACTGGAAGAGAACCTGGAAGTCTGCCCGAAGTGCGGCCATCACATGGCGATCCGTGCGCGTGCGCGCCTGGCCGCCCTGTTCGATGCCGACAGCACCACCGAGATCGGTGCGCGCCTGGGGCCGACCGACCTGCTCAAGTTCAAGGACCAGAAGAAGTACAGCGAGCGCATCAAGATCGCGCAGAAGAACACCGGCGAGTACGACGCGCTGATCGCCATGCGCGGCCTGCTCAAGGGCCGTGCGCTGGTGGCATCGTCGTTCGACTTCGCCTTCATGGGCGGCTCGATGGGCTCGGTGGTCGGCGAGCGTTTCGCACTGGCCGCGGAAACCGCGGTCGAGATCGGTGCGCCCTACGTGTGCTTCTCGCAGAGCGGTGGCGCCCGCATGCAGGAAGGCCTGTTCTCGCTGATGCAGATGGCCAAGACCTCGGCCGCGCTGGGCAAGCTGCGTGAAGCCGGCCTGCCGTACATCTCGGTGCTGACCCATCCGACCACCGGCGGCGTGTCGGCCTCCTTCGCGATGCTGGGTGACATCAACATCGCCGAGCCGCAGGCGCTGATCGGCTTCGCCGGCCCGCGCGTGATCGAGCAGACCGTGCGCGAGAAGCTGCCGGAAGGCTTCCAGCGCTCGGAATTCCTGCTGGAGCACGGCGCCATCGACCAGATCTGCGACCGTCGCGAAATGCGCGACCGCCTGTCCGATCTGCTGGCAATGCTGGGCCGTCAGCCGGCGCCGGAGGTGGCTTGATGGGAGGCCGCAAGTACTTCGGTACTGATGGCATCCGTGGACGGGTCGGCCAGGGCGTGATCTCGGCCGACTTCGTGCTGCGCCTGGGCAACGCCCTGGGCCGTGTCCTGGTCGACCAGCGCGGCCAGGACGGGCGCCGGCCGATCGTGGTGATCGGCAAGGACACCCGCATCTCCGGTTACATGTTCGAAGCGGCACTGGAAGCCGGCCTGGTCGCCGCCGGTGCCGACGTGCAGCTGCTGGGGCCGATGCCGACCCCGGCGGTGGCGTTCCTGACCCGTACGCTTGGCGTGGACGCTGGCATCGTCATCAGCGCCTCGCACAACCCGCACTACGACAACGGCATCAAGTTCTTCTCCGCCCAGGGCGAGAAGCTCGACGATGCCACCGAGCTGGCCCTGGAAGCGGCGCTGGACATCCCGTTCACCACCGCCGAATCGGAAAAGCTGGGCAAGGCGTCGCGTGCGCGCGAAGCGGTCGGCCGCTACATCGAGTTCTGCAAGGCCAGCGTGCCGCGCGCGTTCGACCTGCGTGGCGTGCGCCTGGTGCTGGACTGCGCGCACGGCGCCACCTACCAGATCGCGCCGCTGCTGTTCCGTGAACTGGGCGCCGAGGTGATCGGCATTGGTGCCGAGCCCAACGGCGTCAACATCAACGCCGGCGTGGGTTCCACCCACATCGACAACCTGGCGGCCAAGGTCCGCGAAACCCGCGCCGATCTCGGCATCGCCTTCGATGGGGATGGCGACCGCGTGCTGATGGCCGACGACCAGGGCAACCCGGTCGACGGCGATGACCTGCTGTATATCCTGGCCCGTGCATGGAAAGCCGAAGGCCGCCTGCGCGGCCCGGTGGTCGGCACGCTGATGAGCAACTACGGCGTCGAGAAGGCATTTGCCGACCTGCAGATTCCGTTCGTGCGCAGCAATGTCGGCGATCGCTACGTGCACCAGGCGCTGATGGAAGGCGGCGGCGTGCTCGGCGGTGAAGCCTCCGGCCACCTGCTGTGCCTGGATCGGGCCACCACCGGCGACGGCATCGTCAGCGCGCTGCAGGTGCTGGTGGCATTGCGCAACAGCGGGCAGACCCTGCGCCAGGCGCTGGAAGGACTGGTGCGGGTGCCGCAGAAGACGGTCAACGTGCGGCTGGGCAATGTCTCGGCCAAGGCCACGGTGCAGGCCGGCAGCGTGCAGGCCGCGCTGGCTGTCGCGCAGCAGTCGGTGGCCGGCCGTGGCCGTGCGTTCCTGCGCCCGTCCGGTACCGAGCCGGTGGTGCGGGTCACGGTCGAGGCCGATGATGCGACGCTGATGCAGGACACGCTGGATCGACTGTCCGCGGCGGTACGTGAAGCCGCCGCCTGAGGCCGCTGCACATCCGCCCAACGAAAACGCCCCGGAATGCCGGGGCGTTTTCGTTGAAGGGGCAGGGCGGTGGGTTGCCTACGGCCCCGGCACCATCTTCTTCTGGCGTGCCTTGAAGCCATTGAACAGCGGTGCGATCAGCGGGTTGTAGCTCTGTGCGATGCGTTTTCGCAGCCAGCTGGCCGGGCGGTTGCGGATCGCGAAACGATAGATGCGCTCCGGGTCGCCGCCCACCACATTGCGTCCGAACGGGTGGGTGGTATGCAGGTAGCGGAAGCCGTGCTCGCGCGCCACCTCGATGTGGTCCTGGTCGAAATCGCCGTAGGGCCAGCACAGTGTATCGGACACCTCGCCAAGCTTGTCCTGCAGGACGTTGCGCGAGACTGCCAGGTCGTGGCTCAGGCCGGCACGGCGCTGTGCGCGGTCCAGGTCGTCGCGGCGCAGCCAGCGGGTGTGGGTATGGGTGTGGCAATGCACTTCGAAGGTGCCGGCGGCGATGGCCGCGCGCGCTTCGCTCCAGCGCATCATCACGTCGTCGCTGCGGTTCTGCTCGTAGATCGCCGCTTCGCAGCCGCGATGGTCCGGCGTGGCAGGCAACGTTGCCCCGGCAAGCCCGGCGTGGGGCCGCTCCGGGCCTTCGCCCATCCAGCCGGTGACCACGAACACCACCGCGTGCATGCCGTACTTCTGCAGGATCGGGTGCGCATACACCCAGTTGTCCAGGTAGCCATCGTCGAAGGTGATCACGATCGACTTGCGCGGCACCGGCTTGCCGGCCAGGAAGCCGGCGTACTGGTCCAGTGTCAGCGACGTCCAGCCGTTGCCGGCCAGCCACGCGATCTGGCTTTCGAAATTCTCCGGTGACACGGTGATCATGCCCGGCGACGGACTGACGTGGTGGTGCATCAGCACCGGTACGGTTCGGGCATCAGCCATGTCCCAGCTCCTTCAGCCACTGGTGGTAATAGTGTTCGGTGGTCTCACCGTGGCCGTCGGGAGTGAACCGGTGCGCGCTGCGCATCCAGTCCCACCCGGCGCGGCCCATCTGCCGCCGCCGTTCCGGATCGTCCACCAGCAGGCGCAGGGCGCCTGTCAGGGCTGCATTGTCGCCCAGCCGGGTGAGGATCGCATTGCTGCCATCCACCACCATCTCCGGCACGCCACCCACCCGCGTGGCCACGATCGGCACCCCGACATAGGCGGCCTCCAGGAAGACGGTACCGGCCGCTTCCTTGTGCGATGCCAGCGCGAAGATGTCGAAGCCAGCCATCAGCCGGCATGCGCCATCGCGATAGCCGAGCAGATGGACCTGCTGCTGCAGCCCGTGCTCGTCGCGCAGCGCCTGCAGCCGGTCCATGACCGGCTGGCCATCGCCGACCACCACCAGGTGCAGGTTCGGGTGCGTCTTGCACAGCGGCACCATCGCCTGCAGCAGGTCGGCATGACCCTTGGGTTCGCGCAGCACCGCCACGCAACCGACCACGATGTCCTGTTCGCCGAAGCCGAGTTCGGCGCGCACGTCCGCGCGTACCTCCTGCAGGCATTGCCAGGGGTCGTCCTTGCGGATTTCGCTCCAGCGCGGCGGGACCGCGATGGGCGGCACGATACCGATGTGTTCGGCCGGAATGCCGCGCGCGGCCAGCAACTGCTTGACGAAGCTGCTGACGGTCAGCACCCGGTGCGGCAGGCCGGTATAGGTCAGCAGCGAGTTGACCGGGCTCATCAGGTGGCGCGAGCGCACCACCAGCGGCGTGCCGCCCAGGCGTGCACCGGCGGCGGCGATCAGTGCGTCACGGCGGCTGGTGGTGTTGACCACGTCATAGCGTTCGCGGCGCACCAGGCGCGAGACCGACCAGATGCCGCGCAGCAGGCGCAGCAGGCCACCCATGCGCAGGGTATGCACGGTGAAACCATCATCGCGTGCCAGCTGGGCCAGTCGCGCTTCGGGCTGGCACAGCAGCGCCACCTCGTGGCCACGCGCGCGCATCACCTGCATGTGGCGGAAGATGTAGATCTCCTGCCCGCCCATTCCCTTGGCGGCTTCAGTGTGCAGGATGCGCAGCGGACGGTTCATGCAGGATCGATCCTTGAGGGTCAGCGGTTGCGGAAGCGGGTCAGCGCTTCCCATGCAGTGCGTACGGCGGCCGCATCGGGCGCCTGCTGTGGCAGCGGCCGGTAGCGCAGGTCCAGGGCGGTGGCGTTGCCGAACTTGTCGAACACATAGATGGCATCGCCATGGCGCACCGCGCGCTGCGACCAGCTTTCGACCACCAGCGCACGCGTGCCCTGCGGCTCGGCCAGCAGGTCCTGGCCGGTGCTGTAATCGGCCGGTGCGTTCTCGCAACCCAGTGCGTGGCGCATCAGTGTCGGCACCCAGTCTTCGTGCGAGCTGGTGCGTGCGTCGTGGCCAGCGGCCTTGCCCGGCCAATGCAGCACGAACGGGACCTGCAGCTGATAGTCGGAGAAGTTGCCGTTGTGGCCCCAGTAGTTCAGCTTGAGGTCGTTGAACTCTTCGGCATGGTCACCGGTGACCAGCACGATGGTGTCCTCGGCCAGGCCCTGTGCGCGCAGGTCGTCCAGCAGCGAGCCGATCAGGCTGTCGGCATAGTGCACGGCGGTGCGGTAGCGGTTGAGTTCCGGCGTCGGGTCATGCTCCGGGCCGAATTTGAGGAAATCGATATCGGCGGCCATCGGTGTGGCCACCGCCGGATAGCCCTCGGGCATGTGGTAGGGCGCATGGGTGGAGTCGAGGAACACGAAGCCGAACCACGGGCGCTGCGCGGCCTGGCTGGCGCGGATGTCCTGCTGCAGCGCACTGATGATCGCGCGGTCGCGGCCGTCTGACTTCAGCGCTGCCGGCCCCTGGTGCAGCTGGTCGCGGACATCGGCGAACACCGTGCGATCGAACTCCGGGCTGTACAACGGCGCACTGCCGTACAGGTGCAGGTCGTAGCCCTGCTGGCCCAGCACCTGGAACAGCTGCGAGCCACGCTGCTCGTCAAGCATGCTCGGCCAATAGCCGCCGGGCAGGCCGTAGAACAGTCCGAACAGGCCGTAGCGGGTGGCATTGCCGGTGCTGAAATGGTGGTCGAAGACGCGCGCATCCTGCGCCAGCGTCGACGTGTTGGGCATCAGCTGCGGTGTCAGCACATCGTGGCGCAGCGACTCCAGTACCACCATCAGTACGTTGGGACGATGTGGGCTCTGGCAGCGCAGCGGATGCAGCGGGTACAGCAGCTGCGCATGGCGCGGGTCGGGCAGGCCGGCGTGCTGTTGGCTGACCACGCCCAGGCGCCGCATGAAGCTCTTGGCCGTGATCGGCTGCGCCCACGGCAGGTAGTTCCACTGCGCGATCACATCACGGTCGCCGCGGGCGTCGTAGTAGGCCGTGGCGACCTGGCCGCCGGCCATCAGCAGCGCGACCACCGCCCAGGCCTGCAGCACCCGTCGACGGCGCGGCGCGGCCGGCAGCAGTTTCCAGCACGCCCAGGCCAGCAGGCCCTCGGCGGTGAAGACCGCGGCAACCAGCAGGCCGACCTGCAGCCAGGTCTTCCAGGACAGGGCAACCTGGTCCTGCAGGGCGCCGCCGAACACCATGTTCACGACCATGGCATTGAGGTGGAAGCGGTACAGGGTGAAGACCTTGGCGTCGACCAGCAGCAGGCACAGCCACAGGCCCTGCAGCACGGCCGCGCTGATGCTCAGCGTACGCGCGCTGCGTGGCCACAGGCCCAGCAGCAGCGGCAGCAGGCCGGCCAGCACACCGAACGCGAGCAGGTGGCCGGGCAGGGCGACCGCCAGATAGGCCAGGCCGGCGCCGCCGCCCGGATTGTCACGCAGCGGTACATTGCCCAGCGCAATCGCCGCGGCCAGTACCGCATTGCCGGCGATGAACAGCGACCACCAGGCCAGCCGCCGCCAGCGCCGGGCGGAACCTTCAATGGCAGGGGCGGCAGGGGCAGCTGCGGGCATGGTGGGACAGGTTCAGGGGGTGCAGGAGAGGGGCGGGGCCAACGTGACGGAAGCGTTGCTCCGCGCGCGGGTCGCGCATTGTATCGGTTTGTTTCCGTGTATCGAGTGGCGTCCCCCGGGCGATCTGTCACAATGTTCAGGCGGGCCATGAATGCGTTGGCCCCCTCAGACCCAACGACAAGCCAGGAACCGCTGTGAGCCAGATCCCCACCCTCGACATCACCCGTTTCGACAGCGACCGCGAGGCCTTCGTGGCCGAGCTGGGCGCGGCCTACCGCCAATGGGGATTCGCGGGCATCCGTAACCACGGCATCCCGCAGGCCGACATCGACGCGGCCTACGATGCCTTCAAGGCTTTCTTCGCCCTGCCGGAAGAGGTCAAGCGCAAGTACCACGTGGCCGGCAGCGGCGGCGCCCGCGGCTACACCCCGTTCGGCGTGGAAACCGCCAAGGGCTCCAAGCATTTCGACCTGAAGGAGTTCTGGCACATCGGCCGCGAGATCGCCGACGATTCCAAGTACCGGGACGTGATGGCGCCGAACCTGTGGCCGGCCGAGGTCGAAGGTTTCCGTGAGCGCGGTTACGGCCTGTATCAGGCGCTGGACAACCTGGGGTCGCGCGTGTTGTCCGCGTTGGCCCTGCACATTGGCCTGCCGGAAGACTTCTTCGCCGACAAGACCAACTTCGGCAACTCGATCCTGCGCCCGATCCACTACCCGCCGATCACCACTGACGACATCCCGAACGTGCGTGCCGGTGCCCATGGCGACATCAACTTCATCACCCTGCTGGTCGGCGCCAGTGCCGCAGGCCTGGAAGTGCAGTCGCATGACGGCGAGTGGGTGCCATTTACGTCAGATGCGGACACGATCGTGGTCAACATCGGCGACATGCTGCAGCGCCTGACCAACCACGTGTATCCGTCGACCATCCACCGCGTGGTCAACCCCCCGGGTGACCTGGCGCGCCAGCCGCGCTACTCGGTGCCGTTCTTCCTGCACCCGAACCCGGACTTCCTGATCGACGTGCTGCCCTCGTGCATCACCCCGGAGAACCCGAGCCGGTATCCGGAGGCGATCACCGCCCACGGCTTCCTCGAGGAACGCCTGCGCGAGATCAAGCTGAAGTAAGGAAAAGTGAGGCCGCCGAAAGGCGGCCTTTTTCTTTGCAGGGTTGCACCCTGCACCCGCGGTAGTGCCGGCCGCTGGCCGGCAAGTCCAAAGCCAAAGCGGCTCTGGGGTGTTCCGTGGGGAGGCGGGGAGGTGTCGGATGGCGGGGACGCCGTAAACCCATCCCTGGGGGCTTGGCCGCGGCATCCATGCCGCGGACACCCCGCCATCCGACACCTCCCCGCCTTCGACAGTTTCCCGGTGACGGTTGGTGGGTGTCGACCTTGCTCGACACGGTAGATCCACGCCATGCGTGGATGAGATCTCTCGGATCGAAGTGGGGTAGGGGGTTGGTCCAGCCAGCATCAACCCGGAATGCAGCTTTTGTCTTTGCTCTTGCTCTTCTTTTTTCTTCCCGTGGCGGGCGGAACCGCCGGACTGTGTCAGAGGCCGGGCGGGTGGGGCTGCGCAGGGGCGTGAGCCGCATGGGCCCGAGGCATGCCTCGGGCGGGTTGGGCAGGACGCCCAATCCCGGTCTTGCCGTGTGCGCAGGACAGCGCACACGAGCAAGCGGCGATCGAGCTTACATGGACGTACTTGCAGCGCCCCCTGCGCAGTCCCACCCGCCCGGCCAAGCCCCAGATCGAGCCGGGCTCTCCGCGACCAACCAAACCCCGCCCCCCCTCCGCCACGAGGGGCTGCGCCGTTGGCTGAAAATCCATGTAACCGCTTACAATGAAACGGATTTTGCCGCAACGGGTATCATGACCGGCTGACTTCACACAGGAGCCACCCGCTCATGCGCCGCAAGATCGTCGCCGGAAACTGGAAGCTGCATGGCAGCCGTCAATTCGCCAATGAACTGCTGGGGCAGGTGGCTGCCGGGCTGCCGCTGGAGGGGGTGGACGTGGTGATCCTGCCGCCGCTGCCGTACCTGGGCGAGCTGGTCGAGGACTTCGGCGAGACCAGCCTGGCCTTCGGCGCGCAGGACGTGAGCAGCAACGAGAAGGGCGCCTATACCGGCGAGGTCTGCGCGGCCATGCTGGTCGAGGTCGGGGCCCGCTATGGCCTGGTCGGCCATTCCGAGCGCCGCCAGTATCACCATGAAAGCAGCGAGCTGGTCGCGCGCAAGTTCGCCGCCGCCCAGCATGCCGGCCTGGTACCGGTGCTGTGCGTGGGCGAGACCCTGGAGCAGCGCGAGGCCGGGCAGACCGAAGCGGTCATCGCCAGCCAGCTGGCGCCGGTGCTTGAACTGGTCGGCGCGGCCGGCTTTGCCCAGGCCGTGGTCGCCTACGAGCCGGTCTGGGCCATCGGTACCGGCCGTACCGCTACAAAGGAGCAGGCACAGCAGGTGCACGCGTTCATCCGTGGCGAAGTTGCGCGCTTCGATGCTAGAATTGCTGATTCACTGCCCATTGTTTACGGCGGTAGCGTGAAGCCCGACAATGCCGGGGAACTGTTCGCGCAGCCGGATGTCGATGGTGGGCTGGTCGGCGGCGCCTCCCTGGTGGCCGCGGACTTCCTGGCCATCGCACGGGCGGCGGCCGCGAACTAATCCTAGAAGTATTGTCCGAGGGCGGTTTCCAATGCTGATGTTGATCCTCAATGTCGTCTACGTGCTGGTCGCTGTGGCCATGATCGCGCTGATCCTGATGCAGCGTGGCTCGGGTGCGGCGGCGGGTTCGGGCTTTGGCGCCGGCGCCTCGGGTACGGTGTTCGGTGCGCGTGGCGCCTCGAACTTCCTGTCCAAGTCGACCAAGTGGCTGGCCGTCGTGTTCTTCGGCATCAGTCTCTTCATGGCCTGGTATGCCGGTCACGGCACCCGTCCGGCGGCCGACCAGGACCTGGGCCTGATGTCCGCCCCGGCGGCCAGCGCGCCGGCGGCTCCGGCGGGCGAACTGCCGGCCGTTCCGAAGGCGGATCCGGTCCCGGCCGCCCCGGTTCCGGCGGCGAATGTGCCGGCTCAGGCGGAATCTTCGGTTTCTGGTGAAGAAAAGCCTTCGGAAGGCTCCCAGAAACACTGAAGCCGGTTACAATACGCGGCGCATCGGGAAGATAGTCTGATGTGATCGTTTGCCCAGGTGGCGGAATTGGTAGACGCACTACCTTGAGGTGGTAGCGACGCAAGTCGTAGGGGTTCGAGTCCCCTCTTGGGCACCATTTGTAAGTAAAGCGGGTTCGTCTGGCGCGCAAGGCGCCAGGCAGGTTCCCGTCCACTCCCCCATGCCAAAGCGCCTGCAGGCGCGGCGGCAGAGGCAAGAGAGAATCGCTGTGCTGGCCGAATATTTGCCTTCTCTGCTGTTTCTGATCGTTGCCACCGGTATCGGCATTACGCTGATGCTGGTTGGTCGATTCCTCGGTCCCCGCCGCCCCGATCTGGAAAAGCTGTCGCCGTACGAGTGCGGCTTCGAGGCCTTCGAAGACGCGCGCATGAAGTTCGACGTGCGCTACTACCTGATCGCGATCCAGTTCATCGTCTTCGACCTGGAAATCATCTTCATCGTGCCGTGGACCCAGGTCTTCATGGAGCTGGGCGCCCGTTCGCTCATCACCATGGGCCTGTTCGTCGGCATGCTGTTCCTCGGTTTCATTTACGTCTGGAAGAAGGGAGCGCTGGAATGGGAGTGATTCAGACTCTCGATGGCCTCATGAACAACCCGTCGCCGGAAGGCCGGGTTGATGACATCCTGCGGCCGGAAGGCGACAACCCGCTGCTGGAAAAGGGCTTCGTCACCACCAGCGTCGACGCACTGCTGAACTGGGCGCGCACCGGCTCGATGTGGCCGATGACCTTCGGCCTGGCCTGCTGCGCGGTCGAGATGATGCACGCCGGCGCCGCGCGCCTGGACCTTGACCGTTACGGCGTGGTGTTCCGCCCGTCGCCGCGTCAGTCCGACGTGATGATCGTGGCCGGTACCCTGGTCAACAAGATGGCCCCGGCGCTGCGCAAGGTCTACGACCAGATGCCGGACCCGAAGTGGGTCATCTCGATGGGTAGCTGCGCCAACGGCGGTGGCTATTACCACTACTCCTATTCTGTCGTGCGCGGCTGTGATCGCGTGGTGCCGGTGGACGTCTACGTCCCGGGCTGCCCGCCGACCGCCGAGGCGCTGGTGTACGGGATCCTGCAGCTGCAGAAGAAGATCTGGCGTACACAGACCATCGCCCGCTGACCCCTTCACCTGACAAGAGCGCGCCAAGCCCCCATGGCAGAGCAAGCATCCTTCATCGACCGACTCTCCGCACGTTTCGCTGGTGCGAAGGTCATCGTGGTCGAACCCCGCGGCGAAGTGACGCTGGAAGTGCCTGCCGCCGAGTGGCACGCCACCGCCCTGGCGCTGCGTGACGAGTTTGGTTTCGAGCAGGCCGTGGATCTGTGCGGCGTCGACTACCTCGGTTATGGCTCCGACGAATGGGACACCGCCGACGTGTCCTCGCAGGGCTTCAGCCGTGGCGTCGAAGGCAAGGCCCAGGGCCGCTTCGCGTGGGGCGAGTTCCCCACCGAGGAAAACGGTGCCGACGGTGCCCGCCCGCAGCACATGCCGACCCAGCGTTTCGCCGTGGTCGCCCAGCTGCGCTCGTACCAGCACAACCTGATGATGCACCTGCGCTGCTTCGCCCCTGACGAAGCGCTGCCGGTGGTGTCCTCGCTGACCAGCGTGTGGCCGGGCCTGAACTGGTTCGAGCGCGAAGCGTTCGACCTGTACGGCGTGATCTTCGAAGGCCACCCGGACCTGCGCCGGATCCTGACCGACTACGGTTTCGTCGGCCATCCGTTCCGCAAGGACTTCCCGCTGATCGGCAATGTCGAAGTCCGCTACGACGAAGAAAAGAAGCGCGTGATCTACGAACCGGTCACCTCGGTGGAGCCGCGTGTCGGCGTGCCGCGCGTGATCCGTGACGACGCCCGTCTGCAGACCGCAGCCGGTGAGCGCGCGCAGGAGGCAGTGAAGTGAGCCACGTACACCAGGCCGGCGAAGCGTTCGCCAGCAACGCCGCCGAAAGCCGGCAGGAAATCCGCAACTACACCATGAACTTCGGCCCGCAGCATCCGGCCGCTCACGGTGTGCTGCGCCTGATCCTGGAAATGGACGGCGAAACCATCATGCGTGCCGACCCGCACGTGGGTCTGCTGCACCGTGGCACCGAGAAGCTGGCCGAGTCCAAGCCGTTCAACCAGTCGATCGGCTACATGGATCGCCTCGACTACGTGTCGATGATGTGCAACGAGCACGCCTACGTGCGCGCGATCGAGACCCTGATGGGCATCGAGGCGCCGGAGCGTGCGCAGTACATCCGCACCATGTACGACGAGATCACCCGCATCCTCAACCACCTGATGTGGCTGGGCTCCAACGCGCTCGACCTGGGTGCGATGGCCGTGATGCTGTATGCCTTCCGTGAGCGCGAAGAGCTGATGGACTGCTATGAAGCGGTCTCCGGCGCGCGCATGCACGCGGCGTACTACCGCCCGGGCGGTGTCTACCGCGACCTGCCGGACCACATGCCGAAGTACAAGGAATCGCGCTGGCACAAGGGCAAGGCGCTGAAGCAGCTCAATGCTTCGCGCGAAGGCTCGCTGCTGGACTTCCTGGAGAACTTCACCGTCGAGTTCCCCAAGCGCGTCGACGAATACGAAACCCTGCTGACCGACAACCGCATCTGGAAGCAGCGTACCGTCGGCATCGGCGTGGTCACTCCGGAACTGGCGCACCAGTGGGGCATGACCGGCGTGATGCTGCGTGGCTCGGGCGTGGCCTGGGACCTGCGCAAGAAGCGCCCGTACGCCAAGTACGATGCTGTCGATTTCGACATCCCGCTGGGCAAGGAAGGCGACTGCTACGACCGCTATCTGGTCCGCGTCGCCGAAATGCGCGAATCCAACCGCATCATCAAGCAGTGCGTGGCGTGGCTGAAGGCCAACCCCGGCCCGGTCATGGTCAAGAACTTCAAGGTCGCTCCGCCCAAGCGCGAGGACATGAAGGACGACATGGAAGCGCTGATCCACCACTTCAAGCTGTTCAGCGAAGGCTATTGCGTACCGGCGGGTGAAACCTATGCGGCCGTGGAAGCGCCCAAGGGCGAATTCGGCTGCTACCTGGTCTCCGATGGCGCCAACAAGCCCTTCCGCGTGCACCTGCGCGCACCGGGCTTCGCCCACCTGTCCTCGATCGATTCGATCGTGCGCGGCCACATGCTGGCCGACGTGGTGGCGATGATCGGTACCTATGACCTGGTGTTCGGCGAGGTTGACCGGTAATGCCGTCCGCCACGCCAACGCCCGCTGCAGGCAGCCGGCGCAAGCCGGCGCCGCAGTTTCTGGAATTTCACGTTATGCATTTCGCTGAGGTCGGCCGATGAAGGCGACAGGTAATTTCGAGGCGGCGCGCGACGTCGACCCGATGGTGGTGCTGAGCGACAAGACCCGCGCTCACATCGATCACTGGCTGTCCAAGTTCCCGCCGGACCGCAAGCGCTCTGCCGTGCTGCAGGGCCTGCATGCGGCCCAGGAGCAGAACCAGGGCTGGCTGACCGACGAGCTGATCGCCGCCGTCGCCAAGTACCTCGACCTGCCGCCGGTGTGGGCCTACGAGGTCGCCAGCTTCTACTCGATGTTCGAGACCGAGAAGGTGGGCCGCAACAACGTGGCCATCTGCACCAACATCAGCTGCTGGCTCAATGGCGCCGAGGACATCGTCCGCCATTGCGAGAAGAAGCTGGGCATCAAGCACGGTGAATCGACCCCGGACGGCCGCGTCTACCTCAAGCGCGAGGAAGAGTGCCTGGCAGGTTGTGGCGGCGCGCCGATGATGGTCATCAACGGTCACTACCATGAGCGTCTGACCCTGGAAAAGGTCGACGAGCTGCTGGACGGGCTGGAGTAAGGGCATGGCACATCACCACGAATCCAAGGGTCCGGTCGGCCCCGCGCCGCTGCCGCACCAGGTGGTCTACACCACCCTGCATTACGACACCCCGTGGTCGTACGAAAGCTACCTGAAGACCGGTGGCTACGCCGCCCTGCGCAAGATCCTCGAAGAGAAGATCCCGCCGGAGCAGGTCATCGAGATGGTCAAGGCCTCGGGCCTGCGCGGCCGCGGTGGCGCAGGCTTCCCGACCGGCCTGAAGTGGTCCTTCATGCCCAAGGGCAACATGCAGAAGTACATCCTCTGCAACTCGGACGAATCCGAGCCGGGCACCTGCAAGGACCGCGACATCCTGCGCTACAACCCGCATTCGGTGGTGGAAGGCATGGCGATCGCCTGCTACGCCACCGGTTCGACCGTGGGTTACAACTACCTGCGCGGTGAGTTCCACCACGAGCCGTTCGAGCACTTCGAGCAGGCCCTGGCCGACGCCTATGCGAACGGCTGGCTGGGCAAGAACATCCTCGGCAGCGGCGTGGACATCGACATCTACGGTGCGCTGGGCGCCGGCGCCTACATCTGCGGCGAAGAAACCGCGCTGATGGAATCGCTGGAAGGCAAGAAGGGCCAGCCGCGCTACAAGCCGCCGTTCCCGGCCAATTTCGGCCTGTATGGCAAGCCGTCGACGATCAACAACACCGAAACCTACGGTTCGGTGCCGGCGATCATCCGCAACGGTCCGGAGTGGTTCAAGGGCCTGAGCCTGACCGCCAACGGCGGTCCGAAGTGCTTCTCGGTGTCCGGCTGCGTGCAGAACGGCGGCAACTTCGAAGTGCCGCTCGGCACCAAATTCCACGACCTGCTGGAAATGGCCGGTGGCCTGCGTCCGGGCCGCACGCTGAAGGGCGCGATCCCGGGCGGCGTGTCGATGCCGGTGCTGACCGCGGCCGAGCTGGAGGACCTGCCGATGGACTACGACACCATCCGTGCACTGGGCTCCGGCCTGGGTTCGGGCGCGATCGTGGTGCTCGACGACAGCGTCTGCTGCGTCAAGTTCGCCTGCCGCATCAGCCAGTTCTTCCACAAGGAATCCTGCGGCCAGTGCACCCCGTGCCGTGAAGGTACTGGCTGGATGCACCGCGTGCTGGAGCGCATCGTCGCCGGCAAGGCCACGATGGAAGACCTGCACCAGCTGAAGGCGGTGGCCGGGCAGATCGAAGGCCACACCATCTGTGCGTTCGGTGAAGCGGCTGCATGGCCCATCCAGGGCTTCCTGCGCCAGTTCTGGGACGAATTCGAGTACTACATCGTCAACGGTCATTCGATGGTTGACGGCAAGAAGGTGGAGGCAGCCGCCGCATGAGCGCGCAACCCGTAAACCCGAACGTGCCACCGGATCACGTGACCATCGAGATCGATGGCAAGTCGCTGGTCGTGCCCAAGGGTTCGATGATCATCCAGGCGGCCGACAAGGCCGGTATTCCGATTCCGCGCTTCTGCTACCACGAGAAGCTGCCGATCGCCGCCAACTGCCGCATGTGCCTGGTGGACGTGGAGAAGTCGCCGAAGCCGGCGCCGGCCTGCGCCACCCCGGTGATGGACGGCATGAAGGTCGCCACCCGCAGCGAAAAGGCACTGAAGTTCCAGCGCTCGGTGATGGAGTTCCTGCTCATCAACCACCCGCTGGACTGCCCGATCTGCGATCAGGGCGGCGAGTGCGAGCTGCAGGACGTATCGTTGGGCTATGGCCGTTCGGTCAGCCGCTTCAACGAGCGCAAGCGCGTGGTGCCGGACGAGGACATGGGCCCGCTGGTCGCTACCGAGATGACCCGCTGCATCCAGTGCACCCGCTGCGTCCGCTTCACCGCCGACGTTGCCGGTACCTACGAACTGGGTGGCATGTACCGCGGTGAGAACCTGCAGATCGGCACCTTCGACGGCAAGCCGCTGACCACCGAGCTGTCCGGCAACGTCGTCGACGTCTGCCCGGTCGGCGCGCTGACCAACAAGGTGTTCCAGTTCCGCGCCCGTCCGTGGGAACTGACCGCGCGCGAATCGCTGGGCTACCACGACGCGATGGGTTCGAACCTGTTCCTGCACGTGCGTCGCGGTGAAGTGCTGCGCACCGTGCCGCGCGACAACGAAGCCGTGAACGAGTGCTGGCTGTCCGACCGTGACCGCTACTCGCACCAGGGCCTGTACAGCGAAGACCGTGCGGTCAAGCCGCTGCGCAAGGTCAATGGCGAGTGGAAGGAAGTGAGCTGGGCCGAAGGCCTGGCCGCGGCCGCCGAGATCCTCAAGGCGAACCAGGGCGACAACCTGGGCGTGCTGGTGCACCCGTCCACCTCCAACGAGGAAGGCGCGTTGCTGGCCCGCCTGGCCAAGGGCCTGGGCACGGGCAACATCGACCACCGCATCAACAACCGCGATTTCTCCGACGCCGCAACCGCCGAAGTGTTCGGCCTGCCGCTGGCCGAAATCGAAGGCGCTGACCGCATCGTCGTTCTGGGCAGCAACATCCGCCACGAACTGCCGCTGCTGCACGCCCGCCTGCGCAAGGCGCAGACCACCAAGGGCGCGAAGATCCATGTCGTCAACCCGGTGGACTTCGACTTCGCCTTCAGCATCGCCGGCAAGCAGATCGTCGCACCGTCCAAGTTCGTCGACGCGCTGGCCAACGCCGAGCTGCGTTCGGCAGTGCAGGGCGGCAACAACACCGTGCTGATCGTCGGTGGCATCGCCGAAAACCACCCGCGGGCTGCCGCGATCCGCGCTGCTGCGCGTGAGTTCGCCGCCGCCACCGGTGCCAAGCTGTGCCGCATCCCGCAGGGCGCCAACGCCGTTGGCCTGACCCGCGCCGGTGTGCTGCCGGCCGGCAGGGACGTCGCCGCGATGCTGGCGCAGCCGCGCCAGGCCTATGTGGTGTACGGCCTTGAGCCGGGCCTGGACTTCGCCGATGCACCTGCCGCGCGCAAGGCGCTGGCCGGTGCCCAGGTGGTGGCTTTCAGCCAGTTCGCCTGTGCCTCGACCCGCGACGTCGCCGACGTGATCCTGCCGATCGGTGCGCTGCCGGAAATCGACGCCACCCTGACCAACCTTGATGGTCGCGAGCAGTCGGCCCGTGCCGGCGGCAAGCTGCCGGGCGAGGCCCGTGAAGGCTGGCGCGTGCTGCGCGCCCTGGGCGGCGAGCTGGCCGTGGCCGGTTTCGACTTCACCGACCTGGCCGGCCTGCGCGCCAGCCTGGCCCCGGTATCGGTCACCGTTGCCGCTTCGGCGCAGCCGGTGGTTGCCGGCGAAGGCCTGGAAGTGGCTTCGACCGCCGCGATCTACCGCACCGATGCGGTGGTCCGTCGCGCCCCGGCGCTGCAGTCGCATCCGCTCAACAACGCCCCGCGCATCGTGCTGAACGCTGAAGATGCCGCTCGCCTGCAGCTGCAGGAAGGGCAGATGGCCAAGGTCGGCACCGATGCCGGCAAGGCCACCCTGCCGGTGGTGGTCGACGCCCGCGTCGCTGCGGGTTCGGTCTGGATTGAATCGGGCCACGGCGCGACCGCGCCGCTGGGTGCCGCTCGCGTATCGGTGGTGGCTGCATGAACGAATTGCTGTTGAACGCGGTCGACCCGCTGCACCAGTGGCTGCTGGGCCTCGGTGACATCGGCGCGCTGATCTGGATCATCCTGAAGATCCTGGTGATCGCCGTTCCGGTGATCATCTCGGTGGCCTTCTACGTGGTCTGGGAACGCAAGCTGATCGGCTGGATGCACGTCCGCCACGGCCCGATGTACGTGGGCATGGGCATCTTCCAGGCCTTCGCCGACGTCTTCAAGCTGCTGTTCAAGGAAGTGGTTCAGCCGAGCAGCGCCAACAAGGCGATCTACCTGCTGGCCCCGCTGATCACCCTGGCCCCGGCCTTCGCGGCCTGGTCGGTGGTGCCCTTCGATTCGCAGATCGTGCTGTCCAACGCCAATGCCGGCCTGCTGTACCTGCTGGCGATGACCTCGCTGGGCATCTACGGCATCATCCTGGCCGGTTGGGCGTCCAACTCGAAGTATGCGTTCCTGGGTGCGATGCGCGCCTCGGCGCAGATGATCAGCTACGAAATCGCCATGGGCTTCGCCCTGGTCGGCGTGATGATCGCCTCGGGCAGCCTGAACCTGAGCAACATCGTGATGGCGCAGGCCGGCAGTTCCGGCTTCTTCGACTGGTTCCTGCTGCCGCTGTTCCCGCTGTTCGTCATCTACTGGGTCTCGGGCGTGGCTGAAACCAACCGCGCGCCGTTCGACGTGGTGGAAGGCGAATCGGAAATCGTCGCCGGCCACATGGTCGAATACTCCGGCGGTGCGTTCGCCCTGTTCTTCCTGGCCGAATACGCGAACATGATCCTGATCAGCTTCCTGATCTCGATCTTCTTCCTCGGCGGCTGGCTGAGCCCGGTCCAGGGCTGGGTCAACTTCGGCGATGTCTCGCCGCTGGTCGACTGGATCTGGAAGGGGGGCGCGCCGTGGCTGTTCGTCAAGGTGTTCTTCTTCGCCAGTGCCTACATCTGGTTCCGTGCCAGCTTCCCGCGCTTCCGCTACGACCAGATCATGCGCCTGGGCTGGAAGGTCTTCATCCCGCTGGCCATTCTGTGGATCGCGGTTACCGCCGTCATGGTGTTCTTCGGCGTGATTCAAAAGGGCGTCTAAAGTGATGAACAGGATTACCCATTACTTCAAGAGCCTGCTGCTGCTCGAACTGCTGGCGGGCCTCTGGCTGACGCTGAAGTACAGCTTCAAGCCGAAGTACACGATGATGTACCCGATGGAGAAGTTCCCGCAGTCGCCGCGCTTCCGTGGCCTGCATGCGCTGCGCCGTTATCCCAACGGCGAAGAGCGCTGCATCGCCTGCAAGCTGTGCGAAGCGGTGTGCCCGGCGCTGGCCATCACCATCGACTCGGCCAAGCGCGAGGACGGCACCCGCCGCACCACGCGTTATGACATCGACCTGTTCAAGTGCATCTTCTGTGGCTTCTGTGAGGAAAGCTGCCCGGTGGACTCGATCGTCGAAACCCACATCCTCGAGTACCACTTCGAGAATCGTGGCGAAAACATCGTTACCAAGCCGCAGCTGCTGGCCCTGGGCGACCGTCTCGAAAACGAGATCGCCGAGCGTCGCGCCGCCGATGCCGCTTACCGCTGAGGTCGAGAGATGGATTGGGTAAATATCGCTTTCTGGGTGTTCGCCATCGCGGCAACGGTTTCGGCCGGTGCGGTGATCAGCGTGCGCAACCCGGTTCACGCCGTGCTCTGCCTGGTGCTGACCTTCTTCTCCATCGCCTGCGTGTGGCTGCTGGTGGGCGCCGAGTTCCTCGGTGTGGCGCTGGTGCTGGTCTACGTCGGTGCGGTGATGGTGCTGTTCCTGTTCGTGGTGATGATGCTGGACATCGACCCCACCAAGCTGCGTGAGGGCTGGGTGCGCTACCTGCCGGTCGGCCTGATTGTCGCGGTCGCGATGCTGGCGCAGATGCTGATCCTGATCGGGGTCAAGGCGCGTTCGGTCACGCCGTTCCCGGCCGACAACGCCGCTGCGGTCGCCGCCGACAGCTCCAACATCACCTGGCTGGCACGCACGCTGTTCACCGAGTACCTGCTGCCGTTCGAGTTCGCCGCCGTCATCCTGACCGTGGCCGTGGTAGCCGCCGTGATGCTGACCCTGCGTCGCCGTACCGGCGTGAAGAGCCAGAACCCGGGCCAGCAGACCATGGTCAAGGCCGGCCAGCGCCTGCGCATGGTCAAGATGGGTGCCGAAGCACCGGTCGTGCACAGCAACAGCAAGCCGGTCGCCGGCGAGGAGACCCAGCCGTGATCACCCTTGGCCATATCCTCGCGCTGGGCGCGGTGCTGTTCGCCATCAGCCTGGCCGGTATCTTCCTCAACCGGAAGAACGTCATCGTCCTGCTGATGTCGATCGAGCTGATGCTGCTGTCGGTGAACATCAATTTCGTCGGCTTCTCGCGTCAGCTGGGCGATCCGTCCGGCCAGCTGTTCGTGTTCTTCATCCTGACCGTCGCCGCCGCGGAAGCCGCCATCGGCCTGGCGATCCTGGTGACCCTGTTCCGTACACGCCGCACGATCAATGTCGGCGAAGTCGATTCGTTGAAGGGCTGATCCACAGATGGAAATCACTCTCTCCAAGAGTCTGTTGATCGCAGTGGTGCTCGCACCGCTGTTCGGCAGCATCATCGCCGGCCTGTTCGGTCGCCAGGTCAAGCGCTTCGGCGCGCAGACCATCACCATCCTCGGCGTCGCGGTGGCCTGCGGCCTGTCGATGTATACGCTCTACCAGCTGCTGTGGGGCGGGGCGCAGCCGTTCAACCAGAACATCTACACGTTCTTCGAAGTCGGCCAGTACTCGGCCCACGTCGGTTTCATGGTCGACAAGCTGACCGCGATGATGATGGTGGTGGTGACCTTCGTGTCGCTGCTGGTCCACATCTACACGATCGGCTACATGCAGGACGATCCGGGCTACCAGCGGTTCTTCAGCTACATCTCGCTGTTCACCTTCTCGATGCTCACCCTGGTGATGAGCAACAACTTCCTGCAGCTGTTCTTCGGCTGGGAAGCGGTGGGCCTGGTGTCGTACCTGCTGATCGGCTTCTGGTTCAAGCGCCCGACCGCGATCTTCGCCAACATGAAGGCGTTCCTGGTCAACCGCGTCGGTGACTTCGGCTTCCTGCTGGGCATCGCCGGCGTGCTGTGGGTGTTCGGCACCCTGGACTACTCGCAGGTGTTCTCGCAGGCCGGCATGCTGGCCGACCCGCGCGCCCAGCTGCAGATCTGGGACGGCACGCTGCTGGGCATGCAGCTGCTGAACGAGCCGGTGATCTGGTCGATCGCCACCGTCATCTGCATCTGCCTGTTCATCGGTGCCATGGGCAAGTCGGCCCAGGTCCCGCTGCACGTGTGGCTGCCGGACTCGATGGAAGGCCCGACCCCGATCTCGGCACTGATCCACGCCGCGACGATGGTGACCGCCGGTATCTTCATGGTCACCCGCATGTCGCCGCTGTTCGAGCTGTCGCAGACCGCGCTGAACTTCGTGCTGTTCATCGGTGCCACCACCGCGTTCTTCACTGGCCTGATCGGCATCGTGCAGAACGACATCAAGCGCGTGGTCGCGTACTCGACCCTGTCGCAGCTGGGCTACATGACGGTTGCACTGGGCGTGTCGGCCTATTCGGCTGCCGTGTTCCACCTGATGACCCACGCCTTCTTCAAGGCCCTGCTGTTCCTGGGCGCCGGCTCGGTCATCATCGCGATGCACCACGAGCAGGACATGCGCAAGATGGGCGGCCTGCGCAAGTACATGCCGATCACCTTCATCACCATGTGGATCGGTACCCTGGCGCTGGTCGGCACGCCGTTCTTCTCCGGCTTCTACTCGAAGGACACCATCATCGAGGCGGCCGAGCTGCACGCGCACCTGTCCAACAACTGGGTGGCCACCTATGGCTACTGGGCGGTGCTGGGTGGCGTGATCGTCACCAGCTTCTACAGCTTCCGCCTGCTGTTCCTGACCTTCCACGGCAAGGAGCGTTTCCGCGACGCGCATGACGATCACGGCCACGGCCATGACGATCACCACGCCGCCGACGCCCACCACGGCGATGCACACCATGGTGATGGCCACGACGACCACGGCCATGGCCACGGTCCGCACGAGCCGCACGAAACCCCGTGGGTGGTGACCCTGCCGCTGATCCTGCTGGCCATCCCGTCGATCGCCATCGGTTTCTTCAGCATCGGCCCGATGCTGTACGGCACCGACTGGGCCGGCAACCACGCGCACGATGCCATCAAGGGCCAGGCGCACACGTTCTTCACCGGCATCGTCGACTTCTACGATCCGGCCAAGAACACCATCGGCTTCCTGGGTGAGGAGTTCCATGGCCCGGTCGCCTTCGCGCTGCATGGCATGATGGCTCCGGCGTTCATGCTGACCGTTGCGGGCTTCCTGCTGGCCGCACTGTTCTACCTGTGGAAGCCGGACCTGTCGGGCAAGGCCCGCAAGACCTTTGCTCCGCTGGTGTCGGTGCTTGAAAACAAGTACGGCTTCGACAAGCTGTGGATCGATGGCTTTGCCGGTGGCAGCGTCAAGCTGGGCAAGGTCTCGCGCTGGATCGACAGCAACATCGTCGACGGCGTGGTCAATCTCTCGGCACGTGTTGTGGACGTCGCAGCCGGCGTGCTGCGTCGTACCCAATCCGGTTTCCTCTATCACTACGCCTTCGCGATGATCATCGGCCTGATTGCCCTGCTGGGCGTGCTGATGCATTACCTGCGTTGATGACCTGTACGGAATAAGAAGACGTGTCGAACTGGCCTCTACTCAGTGTCCTCATCTGGCTGCCGATCATCGGTGGTGCCCTGATCCTTGCGATCCGTGATGCGCAGACCGCCCGCTGGGCGTCGCTGGGCGTAGCGGTGCTGACCTTCGTGGCGAGCCTCTCGCTGCTGAGCGGCTACAACGCAGGCGTCGATGGTCTGCAGTTCGTCGAGACCCATGCCTGGATCCCGGCGTACAAGATCGGCTACAACCTGGGCGTGGACGGCATTGCCGTGGCGCTGATCCTGCTGACCACCCTGGTCAGCGTGCTTGCCCTGATCGGCGCCTGGAGCGCCATCGACAAGCGCGTGAACCAGTACGTGGCGGCCTTCCTGATCCTGGAAGGTGTCACCGTCGGCATCTTCGCCGCGACGGACGCGATGCTGTTCTACGTGTTCTTCGAAGCGATGCTGATCCCGATGTTCCTGATCATCGGTGTCTGGGGCGGTCCGCGCCGCATCTACGCCGCGCTGAAGTTCTTCCTGTACACCTTCCTCGGCTCGGTGCTGATGCTGGTGGCGCTGATCTACCTGTACATGAAGGGCGGCAGCTTCCAGCTGGCCGACCTGTACGCGCTGCCGCTGTCGGCCAAGGAGCAGACCTGGATCTTCTTCGCCTTCCTGATCGCCTTCGCGGTCAAGGTGCCGATGTTCCCGGTCCACACCTGGCTGCCGGACGCCCACGTGGAAGCGCCGACCGCCGGTTCGGTGATCCTGGCCGCGATCGCCCTGAAGATCGGTGGCTACGGCTTCCTGCGCTTCAACCTGCCGATCGTCCCGGACGCGTCGCAGGAATGGGCCTGGCTGGTGATCGCGCTGTCGCTGATCGCGGTGATCTACGTCGGCCTGGTCGCCCTGGTGCAGGACGACATGAAGAAGCTGATCGCCTATTCGTCGATCGCGCACATGGGCTTTGTCACCCTGGGCACCTTCATCGCCCTGTGGCTGGTGCGCGAAGCCGGCAACGCCGATGCCGCCCGCCTGGGCCTGCAGGGCGCCATGGTGCAGATGATCTCGCACGGCTTCGTGTCCGGCGCGATGTTCTCCTGCGTCGGCGTGCTGTACGACCGCATGCACAGCCGCCGCATCGCCGATTACGGCGGCGTGGTCAACGTGATGCCGTGGTTCGCCACCTTCGCGATGCTGTTCTTCATGGCCAACGCGGGCCTGCCGGGTACCAGCGGTTTCGTTGGCGAGTTCATGGTCATCCTCTCGGCCTTCCAGCGTAATCCGTGGATCGCCCTGGGCGCGGCCACCACCTTGATCATCGGCGCCGCCTACACCCTGTGGCTGTACAAGCGCATCTTCTTCGGTGAAGTGGCCAACAGCCATGTTGCCGAACTGAAGGACATCAACGGCCGCGAATGGCTGGTGCTGGGCGTGTTCGCCATCGGCGTGCTGGCCCTGGGCATCTACCCCAAGCCGCTGACCGACCTGATGGAGCCCTCGATCGCGAAGCTGGCGATGCAGATCGCATCCAGCAAGCTGCTGTAATTCCAGGATTTGATGATGACCACCTCGCCGCTGCTGCCATTGACCGCCGCTGACCTGCCACCGCTCGCTCCCGAGCTGGTGCTGATCGGCAGCGCCTTCGCCCTGATGATCCTCGACCTGTTCGTCAGCAACCGGAACAAGATCGTCACCCACCTGTTCTCGCTCGCTGCGCTGGCCGTGGTGCTGTTCATGCTGGCCACCGGCGTGGGCGGGCAGGGGGAGGTCTTCCATGGCATGTTCGTGCGCGATACCGCCGCGGACGTGATGAAGACCGGGATCGTGCTGCTCAGCGGCCTGACCCTGGTCTACGGCTGGCGCTACCTGCGTGATCGCGACCTGTTCCAGGGCGAGATCCCGGTGCTGATCCTGTTCGGCACCGCCGGCATGATGATCCTGGTCTCGGCCGGCAGCCTGCTGATGGTCTACCTGGGCCTGGAACTGCTGGCGCTGTGCTCCTACGCCCTGGTCGCCAGCAACCGCGAAAGCGGCCTGGCCTCGGAAGCGGCGATGAAGTACATCGTGCTGGGTTCGCTGGCCTCGGGCCTGCTGCTCTACGGCATGTCGCTGATCTACGGCGCCACCGGCAGCCTGCACCTGGATGTGATCCGCGAGGCCATCCCGCACTCGGAAGAGCGCGTGCTGCTGATCACCGGTGCGGTGTTCATGATCGCCGGCGTCGCCTTCAAGCTGGGTGCCGCGCCGTTCCACATGTGGCTGCCGGACGTGTACCAGGGTGCCCCGGCACCGATCGCACTGTTCATCAGCTCGGCGCCGAAGCTGGCCGCGTTCGGCATGGCCTACCGCCTGCTGGAAATGGGCGTGGGCCCGCTGTCGACCGAACTGCAGCTGCTGATTGCCGGCCTGGCCGCGGTATCGCTGGTCATCGGCAACCTGATGGCCATCGCGCAGAGCAACCTCAAGCGCATGCTGGCGTTCTCCACCGTCTCGCACATCGGCTTCCTGCTGATGGGCATCGCCGGTGGCGGTTCGCAGGGCTACGCCGCCGCGCTGTTCTATGCACTGGCCTACGCGATCATGTCCACCGCCGCCTTCGGCGCGATCATCGCGCTGTCGCGTGCCGGCTTTGAAGCCGAGAACATCGAGGACTTCAAGGGCCTGAACGCCCGCAACCCGTGGATGGCCGGCTTGGTGCTGTGCATCATGGCGTCGCTGGCCGGCATCCCGCCGTTCCTGGGCTTCTGGACCAAGCTGGCGGTGCTGGGCGCGGCCGTCAACGGCGGCCTGCTGTGGCTGGCCATCCTCGGCGTGCTGTGCGCCGTGGTCGGCTGCTTCTACTACCTGCGCGTCATCAAGGTCATGTACTTCGATGAGCCGGTGGGCGAGGCCATGCCGCGCAGCAACGACCGCGTGCTGGGCGTGGTGCTGGGCGTGAATGCCCTGGCGCTGCTCGCGCTGGGCCTGGCCTGGAACCCGATCATGGTCTGGTGCCAGCAGGCATTTGCGCATCTTGCATGAAAGTTGACACAAAGCTGCGCGATTCGTGTAATATGCGCAGCCTGAGTTGTCACTGCAGCGGTTCAGCCAGAACATCGTTGCGGTAGTCCTCCTCGAAAGAGCAGGGCAGCAGTTCAAACACTTCCGGTGCGGGGTGGAGCAGTCTGGCAGCTCGTCGGGCTCATAACCCGAAGGTCGCAGGTTCAAATCCTGCCCCCGCTACCAACGTCGGATCGGCGCCAACCGGTTCGATGAATGAGGGAAAGCTTGCATTTTTCGCAGCAATGCCTCATGATTCCGCTTCTGATGCGGGGTGGAGCAGTCTGGCAGCTCGTCGGGCTCATAACCCGAAGGTCGCAGGTTCAAATCCTGCCCCCGCTACCAAGTAAAGAGATCGCCTTCGAAGTCCTGCTTCGAGGGCGTTTTTCTTTGGGGTCTGCGTTGTTTCTGCGTGATCGGGGTCAGATCCCTTATCCACGGGAAAAGGGATCTGACCCGGGTCCGCACCTTGCACCAGCGCGGTGCAGTCGCTATCATCAGCGGCCTAGCAGTACCCCTGAAGGCGGCCTCCCAGCGGGAGTCCGGACCCGGAAGGAGGGCCGCAACCGGCAGGCAATGCAGGTTGCAACCGGAATCCAGTCACCGGAGTCTTTCCGGAAAAGGGGCCCAACGGGCCCTTTGTCGTTTCCGGGGCGTCACGTTTCCACGCCGGCCAAGGCCGGCACCCAACCATAGAGATCAAGGCAGGCTGTGAGCGACAAGGCAACCGACATCGCGAATCTGCTCGCCCCGACCGTTGTGTCGCTGGGCCTGGAGCTGCTGGGCGTTGAGTATCTGCCGGCCCCCGGCGGTGCGACCCTGCGCCTTTACATCGACGTGCCGCTGGCTGAACAGCCCGAGCGCATCATCAATGTCGACGACTGCGAGCGGGTCAGCCGCGAAGTGTCGGCGCAGCTGGACGTCGAGGACCCGATCAGCGGCAATTACACGCTGGAAGTGTCCTCGCCGGGCGTCGACCGTCCGCTGTTCAGCCTGGAGCAGTTCGGCCGTCACCTCGGCGAATCGGCCAAGGTCACGCTGAAGCTGCCGCAGGACAACCGTCGTCGCCTGCAGGGTCGTATCGAGGCGACCGACGAGGCGGCGGGGACCATCACTTTCATCGTCGACAAGGCCGAAGTGGTCGTGTCGGCCGACAACATCGACAAGGCACGGATCATGCCCGACTGGGTGGCGCTGGGGCTGGCCCCGAGCAAGCCGACCGGTCCGGCACCGAAGCGTCCGAAGCCAAACACGAATTCTTCTTCCAACGAGCCGGCGGCAAAGAAGCCGCGCGCGGAGTGAGCCAATGAGCAAGGAACTGTTGCTGGTAGTCGACGCAGTCGCCAACGAGAAGGGCGTGCCGCGTGAAGTGATCTTCGATGCCATCGAGGCCGCCCTGGCCTCGGCAGCGAAGAAGCGCTATCCCGACGAGGAAGTACTGACCCGCGTGGTCATCGACCACAAGGACGGCAGCTACGAAACCTTCCGCCGCTGGGAAGTGGTGGCCGATGACGTGGTCATGGAATCGCCGGACCGCCAGATCCGCCTGATGGACGCCGTCGATGAAGCCGAAGGCGTCGAGGTCGGTGACTACATCGAAGAGCAGATCGAGAACCCGGATTTCGGCCGCATCGCTGCCCAGGCCGCCAAGCAGGTCATCGTCCAGCGCGTGCGCGAAGCCGAGCGCCAGCAGGTCGTGGATGCGTGGAAGGATCGCGTGGGTGAGCTGATCACCGGCGTGGTCAAGCGCGCCGAGCGCGGCAACATCTATGTCGACCTCGGCGGCAACGCCGAAGGCTTCATCCCGAAGGACAAGGGCATCCCGCGCGACGTGCTGCGCGCCGGTGACCGCGTGCGCGGCTACCTGGCCGAAGTGCGCTCGGAGCCGCGTGGCCCGCAGCTGTTCATCAGCCGTGCCGCCCCGGAATTCATGATCGAGCTGTTCAAGCTGGAAGTGCCGGAAGTCGGCCAGGGCCTGGTGGAAATCAAGGCCTGTGCACGTGACCCGGGCGACCGCGCCAAGATCGCCGTGCTGGCCCACGACCAGCGCACCGATCCGATCGGCGCCTGCATCGGCATGCGCGGTTCGCGCGTGCAGGCCGTGTCCAACGAGCTCAATGGCGAGCGCGTGGACATCGTGCTGTGGAACGACAACCCGGCCAACTTCGTCATCAACGCGATGGCGCCGGCCGAAGTGCAGTCGATCATCGTCGACGAAGACAAGCACTCGATGGACCTGGCCGTTGCCGAAGACCGCCTGGCCCAGGCGATCGGCAAGGGCGGCCAGAACGTGCGCCTGGCCAGCCGCCTGACCGGCTGGCAGCTCAACGTGATGACCCAGGACCAGGTCACCGCCAAGTCGGAAGCCGAGCAGGCTGCGGCCCGCCAGCTGTTCATGGACAAGCTGGAAGTGGACGAGGAAATCGCCGGCATCCTGGTCAGCGAAGGCTTCGGCACCGTCGAGGAAATCGCATATGTCCCGGTCGGCGAACTGCTGGCCGTGGAAGGTTTCGACGAGGACATCGTCGAAGAGCTGCGCGCTCGTGCCCGCGATGCGCTGCTCAATGAGGCCCTGGCAGTCGAGGAAGGCCTTGAAGACGGCCAGCCGGCGCAGGACCTGCTGTCCCTGAAGGGCATGGACGAAGCCACCGCATACGCGCTGGCCGGCCACGGCGTGCGTACCAGCGAGGATCTGTCCGACCTGGCCGCCGACGAGGTCATGGACTTCGGCATCGAAGGACTGGATCAGGCGCGCGCCGCCGCGCTGATCCTGGCCGCCCGAGCCGAGGAGATCGCCCGACTGGAACGCGGCGAATGAGCCGGCAATGAACAGGGCCCTGAGCCGCTCAGGGCGTAGAATCCGCGCCACCTCCACATGCGGGGGGGCGCCCACAAGATCATAGGATCCGAATGTCGCAGCAAACCACCATCCGCAAGCTTGCCGAACTGGTCAACACGCCGGTCGAAAAACTGCTGGAACAGCTGGCCGGTGCCGGCATGAAGTTCAGCGGTCCCGACCAGGTCGTGACCAGCTCCGAGAAGGTGAAGCTCCTGGGCTTCCTTCGTCGTTCGCACGGCAAGCCCGAGCAGGCCCCGGAAGAGACCGATCAGTCTGCGAAGAAGATCACGCTCAACCGCCGGAAGCAGCAGGAAGTGACGGTCAATTCCGGTCGCAGCAAGACGACCGTGAATGTCGAGGTGCGCCAGAAGCGTACCTACGTCAAGGATGGTGCTCGCGCCATGACCCCGGACGAAGAGCGCGCCGACATCCTGCGCAAGCTGGAAGAGTCGCGCGCCCGCAACCTTGCCGAACAGCAGGCCCTGGCCGAGAAGGATCGTCTGCGCGACGAAGCCATCGTCCGTGCCCGTGAGGAAGAGGCCGCCGCCAAGGAACGCGCCGAGGCCGAGAAGAAGGCTGCCGAGGAAGCTGCGGCTGCCGCCAAGGCGGCCGAGACGCTGGCTGCCAGCAAGCCCAAGCGTGCTCCGATCGACGAAACCGCGCCGCGCCCGCCGCGCACCCCGGCCGCAGCCCCGGCTGCGCCGCGTGGTGCACCGCCGCCGCCGCGCAACGACGATCGCAACAACCGCAGCGCGCCGCGCAACGAGCGTGGCCCGGGTGACCGTTTCGCCGGCCAGATGCACCTGTCGGCCGCCGACCGTGCGCGTCGTGGCAACAGCAACAACAGCAACACCCGGGGTCGTCCGGGCGGGCGCAACCAGGCCGGTGGCCGTCGCGACATGTCGCGCGGTGGCAACAATGCCGGCCCGCACGCCTTCGAGCGTCCGACCGCACCGGTGGTGCGTGAAGTGGCGATCGGCGACACCATCACCGTGGCCGACCTAGCGCAGAAGCTGGCGCTGAAGGGCGGCGAGGTGGTCAAGGCGCTGTTCAAGATGGGCGTGATGGCGACCATCACCCAGTCCATCGACCACGACACCGCCGCACTGGTGACCGAAGAACTCGGCCACAAGGCGATCCGTGCCAACGACAACGACGCCGAAGACGCACTGCTGGCCTCGACCGGTGAAAACCAGGGCGAAGCCACCCAGCGTCCGCCGGTGGTCACCATCATGGGCCACGTCGACCACGGCAAGACCTCGCTGCTGGATTACATCCGCCGCACCAAGGTCGCCACCGGCGAAGCGGGTGGCATCACCCAGCACATCGGCGCTTACCACGTCGATACGCCGAAGGGCGTGATCAGCTTCCTGGACACCCCGGGCCACGCCGCCTTCACCTCGATGCGTGCGCGCGGCGCCAAGCTGACCGACATCGTGGTGCTGGTCGTGGCCGCCGACGACGGCGTCATGCCGCAGACCAAGGAAGCGATCCAGCACGCCCGTTCGGCGGGTGTGCCGCTGATCGTGGCGATCAACAAGATCGACAAGTCCGACGCGGATCCGATGCGGGTCAAGAACGAACTGCTGTCCGAGCAGGTCGTGGCCGAAGACTTCGGTGGTGACACCCAGATGGTGGAGATCTCGGCCAAGACCGGCCTGGGCATCGACGACCTGCTGGACGCCATCTCGATCCAGGCCGAACTGCTGGAACTGAAGGCGGTCGATGAAGGCCGCGCCTCGGGCGTGGTGATCGAATCGTCGCTGGACAAGGGCCGCGGCCCGGTCGCGACGGTGCTGGTGCAGCAGGGCCGCCTGAAGAAGGGCGACTACCTGGTGTGCGGCATCCAGTACGGCCGCGTGCGTGCGCTGTTCGACGAAACCGGCAAGCAGCCGGAGTTCGCCGGCCCGTCCATTCCGGTGCAGGTCCTGGGCCTGTCCGGCGTGCCGGAAGCTGGTGACGACTTCGTGGTCGTCGAGGACGAGCGCCTGGCCAAGGACGTTGCCCAGCAGCGCGAGACCAAGCGCCGTGAATCGCGCCTGGTGGCCACCGCTGGCAGCCGCATGGAAGACATCATGGCGACCCTGGGCAAGGGCGAGGGCCAGCAGGTCCTCAACCTGGTCATCAAGGCCGACGTGCAGGGTTCGGTGCAGGCGCTGAGCCAGGCACTGGTCGCGCTGTCCAACGAAGACATCCGCATCAACGTGATCCACTCCGGCGTGGGTGGCATCACCGAGTCGGACGCCAACTCGGCCGCCGCTTCGAAGGCCACCGTCATCGGCTTCAACGTGCGTGCGGACGCTTCGGCCCGTCGCATCATCGAATCCAATGGTGTCGACCTGCGTTACTTCTCGATCATCTATGACGTGATCGACCAGGTGAAGCAGGTGGCCTCCGGTCTGCTGGGCGTGGAGATCCGCGAAGAGATCATCGGTATCGCCGAGGTCCGCGACGTCTTCCGCAGCTCGAAGCTGGGTGCCGTCGCCGGCTGCATGGTCATCGAGGGTGTGGTCAAGCGCAACAAGCCGATCCGCGTGCTGCGCGACAGTGTGGTGATCTTCGAGGGCGAGCTGGAATCGCTGCGTCGCTTCAAGGAGAACGTCGAGGAAGTCCGCAACGGTACCGAATGCGGTATCGCGGTGAAGGCCTACAACGACGTCAAGCCGGGTGACCAGATCGAGTGCTTCGAACGTATCGAAGTGCCGCGCACCCTGTAATGCTGCAAGGTGGCCCGGCCAACGGTCGGGCCCCACCATGTACCTGTAGCGCCCGACCGTTGGTCGGGCGACAATCGAATCAAAGGTAGTGCCCGACCGTTGGTCGGGCGACAACTGAACCAAGAGCTCCTCGTGCCCAAGACTTTCCATCGAACCGACCGTGTCTCCGCCCAGCTGCGCCGTGAACTCGGCACCCTGGTGCACAACGCCGTGCGCGAGCACGGGTTGCCCTCGGTGAGCGTGTCCGACGTGGAAATCACCCGCGACATGGCCCATGCCAAGGTGTTCGTCACCGCGCTGATGCCGGAACGTTCGGCTGAAGCCGTGGCCGGCCTGAAGGAACTGGGCTACCGCCTGCGCATGGACCTGGCCCGCGCGATGAAGCTGCGTCACGTGCCGGAGCTGCATTTCCACTACGATGACTCGGTCGACCGTGGTGAGCACATCGACAACATCCTGCGCGACCTGCCCGATACGCTGGCCGCCGAGAAGCGTCGCGAGAGCGACGAAGAATAACCGCGCGACGCCGGGCATGCCCGGCGTTGCTGCATTCCGGCTGCGCGATGTCTGATGCAGGCCGCGCTGCGGCAGCCGAGCATGGCCCGTCTCAACACTTTCCTGTCATGACCCGAATTCAGTTCCGTCGCCTGGATGGCATCCTGCTGCTCGACAAGTCGACCGGCATGAGCTCCAACGCCGCCCTGCAGGTGGCGCGCCGCCTGTTCCGCGCCGAGAAGGGGGGGCATACCGGCAGCCTCGACCCGCTGGCCACCGGCCTGCTGCCGCTGTGTTTCGGCGAGGCGACCAAGATCGCTGGCCTGCTGCTGGGTTCGGCCAAGGCCTACGACGCCGAGATCGTGCTCGGCCAGACCACCGATACCGACGATGCCGAAGGCCAGGTACTGCTGCAGCGCCCGGTGCCGGCGATCAGTACCGGGGCCCTGCAGGCTGCGCTGGCGCCGCTGACCGGCACCATCCGCCAGCGTGCACCGATCTATTCGGCGCTGAAGCAGGGCGGTGAACCGCTGTATGTGAAGGCCCGCCGCGGTGACGTCATCGAAGCGCCCGAACGCGAGGTGCAGGTACACGCCATCGAGGTGCTGGAGCAGCAGCCGGAACGGCTGCGGCTGCGCGTGACCTGTGGTTCCGGCACCTATATCCGCAGCCTGGCCCGCGACCTCGGCGAACGCCTGGGCTGTGGCGCCCACATCAGCGCGCTGCGCCGGCTCTGGGTCGAGCCGTTCCGCGAGCCTGCCATGGTCACCCTGGACCAGCTGCGGGCGATGGTCGAGGCCGGTGACGAGGCTGGCATGGACGCGTTGCTGCTGCCGCTGGCGGCCGGCCTGGCTGAATACCCGAGGGTCGACCTGGACGCCGACCAGGCCCACCGGTTCTGCGTGGGCCAGCGCCAGCGCGACCTGTCCTGGCCGCGCGGCCTGGTGGCCGTGTTCGGTCCGGACGATGCTGTCCAGGGCCTGGGCCAGGTCGACGAGAGTGGCCTGCTGGCCCCGCAGCGCCGTTTCAACCTCTGACCGGGGCCTGCCGGTTCAGCCCCGGTCCTTGTCCCGGACGCCCCCGGCCGTTACAATTTCGCGGCCGTTTTCCGGCAACCTGCCTCGCGCAGGTTTCATCCTCGTAGTCCACGGCGAGCCTGGCGGTGCGCGAAGCGCGTTCCTGCCGGCCACGCATCACAGAGAAAAAAGAAATGTCGATCGACACCCAGAAGGTCATTGAAGACAACAAGCGCAGCGCGGCTGACACCGGCTCCCCGGAAGTCCAGGTTGCACTGCTGACCGCCCGCATCGAACTGCTGACCGGCCACTTCAAGACCCACAAGAAGGACCACCACAGCCGCCGCGGCCTGCTGCAGATGGTCAACCGCCGTCGCAGCCTGCTCGACTACCTGAAGAAGAAGGACGTCGAGCGCTACAAGGCCCTGATCGAGAAGCTTGGCCTGCGTCGCTAAGCAACGAATCCCCCGCGGCGCAGCGATGCGCCGCGGTTTTGTTTTGTAGTACCGCAATCCCCGATTCAGGCCGGAACGATCCGGCCACCCGCTGGCGGCAAGGGTCGCCGACGGTCCAAATTCGCAGACAGCATCCCCAAGGACACCCTCCGTGGCAAAAATCACCAAAACCTTCCAGTACGGCAAGCACACCGTCACGCTTGAGACCGGCGAAGTCGCCCGTCAGGCCAGCGGCGCCGTCATCGTCAAGATGGACGACACCGTACTGCTGGTCACCGCCGTCGCCGCCAAGAGCGCGCGCGAAGGCCAGGACTTCTTCCCGCTGACCGTCGATTATCAGGAAAAGTTCTACGCCGGCGGCCGTATCCCGGGTGGTTTCTTCAAGCGCGAAGGCCGTGCGACCGAGAAGGAAACCCTGATCTCGCGTCTGATCGACCGTCCGATCCGCCCGCTGTTCCCGGAAGACTACAAGAACGAAGTGCAGATCATCGCCACGGTGATGTCGCTGAACCCGGACGTGGACGGTGACATCCCGGCCCTGATCGGTGCTTCGGCTGCCCTGGCCCTGGCTGGCACCCCGTTCATGGGTCCGATCGGCGCGGCCAAGGTCGGTTACAAGAACGGCGAGTACATCCTGAACCCGACCGTCAGCGAACTGGCTGACTCGCAGCTGGAGCTGGTCGTCGCCGGTACCTCCAACGCCGTGCTGATGGTTGAATCCGAAGCCGCGCTGCTGTCCGAAGAAGTGATGCTGGGCGCCGTGACCTTCGGTCACCGCGAAATGCAGAAGGTCATCAACGCGATCAACGAGCTGACCGTCGAAGCCGGCACCAAGCCGTCGACCTGGGAAGCCCCGGCCAAGAACGAAGCGCTGATCTCCGCCCTGAAGGAAGCCATCGGCCCGCGCCTGGGCGAAGCCTTCCAGGTGCGTGACAAGCTGCAGCGCCGCGACGCCATCTCGGCGATCAAGAAGGACGTGTTCGAAGCCCTGGCTGGTCGCGTGGCCGCTGAAGGCTGGAACCCGGCCGAGCTGTCGAAGGAATTCGGCGAGCTGGAATACCGCACCATGCGTGACTCGGTGCTGGACACCAAGGTCCGTATCGACGGCCGTGCGCTGGACACCGTCCGCCCGATCACCGTGAAGACCGGCGTGCTGCCGCGTACCCACGGTTCCTCGCTGTTCACCCGTGGCGAAACCCAGGCCATCGTGACCATCACCCTGGGCACCGCCCGTGACGGCCAGGTCATTGACGCCGTTGCCGGTGAGTACAAGGAAAACTTCCTGTTCCACTACAACTTCCCTCCGTTCTCGGTGGGTGAGTGCGGCCGCATGATGGGCCCGAAGCGCCGCGAAATCGGCCACGGTCGCCTGGCCAAGCGCGGCGTGCTGGCTGTCATGCCGTCGCTGGAATCCTTCCCGTACACCATCCGCGTCGTCTCGGAAATCACCGAGTCGAACGGTTCCTCGTCGATGGCATCGGTCTGCGGCTCGTCGCTGGCCCTGATGGACGCCGGCGTGCCGGTGAAGGCGCCGGTGGCCGGTATCGCCATGGGCCTGGTCAAGGAAGGCGAGCGCTTCGTCGTCCTGTCCGACATCCTGGGTGACGAAGATCACCTGGGCGACATGGACTTCAAGGTGGCCGGTACCGCTGAGGGCATTTCCGCCCTGCAGATGGACATCAAGATCGAAGGCATCACCGAAGAGATCATGAAGCAGGCTCTGCAGCAGGCCAAGGCTGGCCGTCTGCACATCCTGGGCGAAATGGCCCACGGCCTGACCGCTCCGCGTGAAGAGCTGTCGGACTACGCGCCGCGCCTGCTGACCATCAAGATCCACCCGGACAAGATCCGCGAAGTGATCGGCAAGGGTGGCTCGACCATCCAGGCCATCACCAAGGAAACCGGCACCCAGATCGACATCCAGGATGACGGCACCATCGTCATCGCTTCGGTCAATGCCATCGCTGCCCAGGCCGCCAAGGCCCGCATCGAGCAGATCACCTCGGACGTCGAGCCGGGCCGCATCTACGAAGGCAAGGTCGCCAAGATCATGGACTTCGGTGCGTTCGTCACGATCCTGCCGGGCAAGGACGGTCTGGTCCACGTGTCGCAGATCTCCAGCGATCGCGTCGAGAAGGTCGGCGACGTGCTGAAGGAAGGCGATGTGGTCAAGGTCAAGGTGCTGGAAGTCGACAAGCAGGGCCGTATCCGCCTGTCGATGAAGGCCGTGGAAGAAGGCGACGCCGTCAGCGCCGAATAATCGGTACTGCTGATTGTGCGGTGGGTGAGGCCCGTCGGTCCTCACGCTTTCGCAAATGAAAAAGCGGGCTTCGGCCCGCTTTTTCTTTGCCTTGATGTCATGCAGTGCCGCTCATCCAGGTCGCTGCATGTCCTGCTGCAGTGCGTGAGCGCCGCCACGTGGCCATCGTTCTGTCACGGTTGCGCGGATCACGAATGTCCACGGGACGACATGCCGCGACAACCGTCCCACAGCCACATCGGTTTGCTAACGTGGCGGCGCCTTCGAGCCGGGAGATCCCATGTTCCGCCAGACCGTGGCCGTCCTTGCCGTGCTGATTGCCGGTGCCGTGCCCATCGCTGCGCGCGCCGCGCCGGCGCCGCCGCCGATCTTCGGTGCCTACTACCCCGGCGGCTCGGCCGAGCGCTATCCGGTGTCGAGCATTCCCGCCGAGCGCCTGACCCATCTGTTCTATGCGTTCTCCACCATCGAGGACGGCCGCTGCGCGGTCGGCGCGGAAGCGCCGAAGAACTTCGCCGCGCTGGCCGAGCTCAAGAAGGCGCATCCGCACCTGCGCACGCTGATTTCGATCGGTGGCTGGGGTGCGGGTGGGTTCTCCGATGCAGCGTTGACCGAGGCCAGCCGCAAGCGCCTGGTGGACTCATGCATGGCACTGTTCTTCGATCACCATGCCGGCAGCTTCGATGGTGTGGATATCGACTGGGAGTTCCCGGTCAGTGGCGGGCCGAAGGAGCTGGCGCATCGCCCGCAGGATCGCGCCAACCTGACCAGGCTCGCGCAGGCGTTCCGCGTGGCACTCGACGCGCACGGGCGCAAGGTGGGGCAGCCAATGCTGCTGAGCGCCGCGCTGGCCGCCGGTCGCCTGCAGACCGATGGCCCCTATGATCCGGCGGCGAGCTACGACCTGCCGGCGCTGGCCAAGGTGTTCGATTTCATCAACCTGATGAGCTATGACATGGGCACCGGCTTCTCATCGGTGTCGACCTTCAATGCGCCCCTGCATGAAGTGCCGGCCGATCCGCTGGCGCCGGAGCTGCGGCGCTGGAACAACGTGGCCGGCGCGGTGCAGTACTACCGCGAGCACGGTGTGCCGGCCGACAAGCTGGTGCTGGGCGTGCCGTTCTATGGGCGCGGCTTCAAGGTCACCGGCGATGCGCCGGATGGCCTGTATCAGCCCTACAGCGCACCGGCCGACGCCGGCGACTGGCGGGTGATCAAGGCGCGCTATCTCGACCAGCCGGGTTGGGTGAAGCACTGGCAGCCGCAGGCGCAGAGCCCGTGGCTGTACAACGCCGTGCAGAAGATCTTCATCAGCTATGAAGACCCGCGCTCGATCGGCCTGCGTGCCCGGTTCGCCCGTGAGCAGGGCCTGGCCGGGGTGTTCATGTGGGAGCTGACCGGCGACGACGAGCAGGCCAGCCTGCTCAACGCGATGCTCGGCCCGTGGCAGAAGGCGCGCATCGGCGATTGAGTCACTGGTGGCGCCGGGCCATGCCCGGCGCCAGGCGGCAACGCCATCGACCCGACACCGCACATTGCGACGACGCCGGCGGCGCTACGCTTTGGGCATGATCCATCTCGAACGCCTGGACCACCTGGTCCTCACCGTCGCCGACATCGAACGCAGCTGTGACTTCTACCAGCGCGTGCTCGGCATGCAGGTCGTGCGCTTCGGCGCTGGCCGTACCGCGCTGCAGTTCGGCCAGCAGAAGATCAACCTGCATCCGGCCAGCGCGCCACTGCAGCCGCATGCGCTGCGACCCACGCCGGGCAGTGCCGATCTGTGCCTGGTCACGCATACGGCAATGGTCGATGTGCTGGCGCACCTGCAGGCGCAGGCCATCGTGGTGGAGGAGGGGCCGGCCACACGTACCGGTGCGCTGGGACCGATCGAATCGGTGTACTTCCGCGACCCGGATGGCAACCTGATCGAAGTGAGTCGTTACCCGGGCGAAGAACACCCGCAGCGGTAGCGCCGGGCCATGCCCGGCGAAGACTCAGTTGGCCCAGACGCTGTTGGGGTCGCCGTTGCGGGCGCGGCGCTGGCTGGCGACGGCCAGGCGAGCGAAGCCGAAGGCCATGGCCAGCGCGATGGCATCGACCCAGAACAGCGGCCAATGGCCACGCGCGGCGGCGCGCCACAGCCAGTCACCATTGAGTGCGCCGTGCAGGACCGGCACCAGTGCAGTGCTGAGCGCTGCGGCCCACAGCAGCTCGCGCGCCGCCTGCGCGGGGCGGCGCAGTGCAGCCCACAGCGCACAGGCTGCCCAGCTGCCGAAGCAGGCCCAGCGGATGCCATGGTCGACCGCCGACGGTGCCAACCGCTCCAGCACCAGCGCGGTGATGAAAGCGACCGAGATCGCCACGCACAGGCCGATGCACACGCCAACCGTGGCCCGCGCCATGTTCACCCCGGCGCGTGGCTGTTGCGGCTGGCGACGCTTGCGCCGCGACTCGATCCACAACAGGTTGCCGGAGTAGAACAGGAACGCACCGCCGAGGCCGAGCAGGAAGTACAGCCAGACCACCACGCCGTTGCCGAACTCGCCGAAGTGCAGGGCATAGGCGGCGCTGAGCGTGGCGTGGTTGGCATCGCGCTGGCCCGGCAGCTGGGAGGCCAGGACGTTGCCAGTGGCCACGTCCAGGGCCACCGAACCGAGCGGCCCGAGTGTGCCGGTGGATTCGCCCGTGATCTCGATCGTGGCGCTGGCATCGCCGGCGTTGGCCAGCTTCAGGTAGGCCGGCTCGAAGTTGGCCACGCCCTGTGCGCGGGCTACTTCAAGCGCGCGCGCATGCAGCAGGCGCAGGCTGCCCGGCGGTGCCGGGATGCCACTGGCGTCGCGCACCGGCGCGGTGTCCATTGCAGTCGGTACCGCCTGCAGGGCCTTGCCGTCGTAGATCAGTGGATTGAGCAGGGCCATCTGCACGAACACCAGGCAGAGCAGGGCGCCAGTGACCGCGAACATCAGGTGGAAGGGCAGGCTGAGCACGCCGATCACGTTGTGCGCGTCCTGCCACAGTTGTTTCAGGTTGCGGCCCGGACGCAGCGCGAACAGGTCGCCGAACAGCTTCGGCAGGTGGATCACCAGGCCGCTCAGCAGCGCCATGCCATACAGCAGGCTGACGATGCCCATCACGTAGATGCCGGCCACCGGCAGGCCGAGGCTGTAGTGCAGTTCGTTGACCAGTTCGGCTAGCCCGGTCTGTGGCGGCGTCGGGCTGCCGGCGATCTGGCCCGGCCAGGCATAGCGCCAGCTGCCGTCGTCGGCCTGCCAGTAGGCCAGGGGTTGCGGATGTTCGGCGCCGGGGAACGTCATGCCGACGTGGCGGCGGGCCTCCGGGTGTGCCGCCAGCACGTCTTCCAGCAGGTACTGTGCGTCGTCCAGGCCCGCCGGCAACGCGGTGGCTGCACCGGGCGTCTGCCACAGCGGCAGGTCGTGGTGGAACAGGGTCAGCGCACCCGCGTAGAAGGCCACGAACAGGCCGAAGCCGGCAACCAGGCCGACCCAGGTGTGCAGGGTGGTGAACGTACGCAGGGTCTGCGAGCTGAGCTTCATGGGCGGAGTCTCATTGCACCGCGCCGGTCAGGCGCAGCAGCGTCAGCACGGCGAAGCCGGCCGCAGCGCTGCCGGCCAGTGTCACCCAGGCGCGCAGCGCGCTGCGGAAGCTGAACGCCCACAGGGCAGCCAGCATCCACAGCGGGATGAACGTGATCAGGCTGGGCACCAGCGCGTTCTGCCACGGGCCCGGCGGCAACCACGTCACCAGCCCGGTCGCGGCGGCGGCCAGCAAGAAGCCGGCCACGATGCCGGCGAAGGCGCGCGGCCACATCAGGGCGACTCCGTGCCCGGGCGATGCCAGGCGGCCAGTGCCGGCAGCAGCATCGCGGCCAGCATCCAGGTGCACAGCATCGCCACCAGGCCAGCGGCAAAGCCGAGTTCGGCCATCCACAGCCACAATGCGGCCGCGGCGGCGACCAGGCCGATCTGGCGGCCGAGGCGGCCGGCGCGGCGCAGGCGGGGCCAGCGGCAGTGCGGCGAGGCGGCATAGAAGGCCAGTGCCGAGAACATCGCTGCCAGCATGCCCAGGCTGCAGAAGCCCAGCGTGGAAAGGCCGACGGTGATCATTGCGGGCGGCCGCCATGGCAGCGGGCCAGCGAACGCGGGGCACGGGCGGGGCCGGCGGGAGCCGGTCGGAGCGGGTGGCGCATCACGAGGTCCTGGGGGGAAGCGGGCAGGCTGGCACGGGGCGGGCTGCGCGGACATGGTAATCATTGCGTTTTCACGCCGCCAGCGAGGGCCATTCAGCGGACCGTACGGTAGGCCTTGGGCTTTCCGGTGTGCTGGTTTAAGATCGTCGCAGAACCCTGACTGGAACAAGGTGGCCCGCGCCCAGCGCCGGCCGAGCGTGCGACATGAGCACTACCACCGCCCACTGTTGACCTGCCCCCGAAGGCCCTGTATTCCAGGCGCCCTCGCGGCGCTTTTTTATTGCCCGGGCAATGGCCCGGGAACGCTTTCCAGCCCGCCCAGCGGGCCCCGCACGAAGCCAATGCGATGATCAACATTACCCTTCCCGACGGCAGCCGCCGCGAGTTCGAAAACCCCGTCAGCGTCATGGACGTCGCCCAGTCGATCGGTGCCGGCCTGGCCAAGGCCACCATCGCCGGTTCGGTCGATGGCGTGCTGGTCGATGCCAGTGACGTCATCGACCACGATGCCAGCCTGCGCATCATCACCGCCAAGGACGAGGAGGGCGTGGAGATCATCCGCCACTCCTGCGCCCATCTGGTCGGCCACGCCGTCAAGCAGCTGTACCCGGACGTGAAGATGGTGATCGGCCCGGTGATCGCCGAGGGCTTCTACTACGACATCTATTCCGAGCGCCCGTTCACCCCGGACGACATGGCCGCGATCGAGAAGCGCATGGGTGAGCTGATCGCCCAGGATTACGACGTCATCAAGAAGATGACCCCGCGCGCCGAAGTGATCGAGATCTTCAAGGCCCGTGGCGAGGACTACAAGCTGCGCCTGATCGAGGACATGTCCGACGACATCCAGGCGATGGGCATGTACTACCACCAGGAATACGTGGACATGTGCCGCGGCCCGCACGTGCCGAACACGCGCTTCCTGAAGGCCTTCAAGCTGACCCGCATCTCCGGCGCCTACTGGCGCGGCGATGCGCAGAACGAACAGCTGCAGCGCATCTACGGCACCGCCTGGGCCGACAAGAAGCAGCTCGAGGCGTACATCAAGCGCATCGAGGAAGCCGAGATGCGCGACCACCGCCGCATCGGCAAGCAGCAGGACCTGTTCCACCTGCAGGAAGAGGCGCCGGGCCTGGTGTTCTGGCACCCGAAGGGCTGGGCGTTGTGGCAGGTGGTCGAGCAGTACATGCGCAAGGTCTACCGCAGCAGCGGCTACGGCGAAGTGCGCTGCCCGCAGATCCTGGACGTGAGCCTGTGGAAGAAGTCCGGCCACTGGGACAACTACCAGGACAACATGTTCTTCACCGAGTCGGAGAAGCGCACCTACGCGGTCAAGCCGATGAACTGCCCGGGCCACATCCAGGTGTTCAACCAGGGCCTGCACAGCTACCGCGACCTGCCGATCCGCTACGGTGAGTTCGGTTCCTGCCACCGCAACGAGCCGTCCGGCGCGCTGCACGGCATCCTGCGCGTGCGTGGTTTCACCCAGGACGACGGCCATGTGTTCTGCACCGAGAGCCAGATCGAATCGGAAGTGACCGCGTTCCACCAGCAGGCGCTGGCGGTCTACCAGCACTTCGGCTTCGACGAGATCCAGATCAAGATCGCGCTGCGTCCGGAATCGCGCCTGGGCGACGACGCCACCTGGGACAAGGCCGAGGGCGCACTGCGTTCGGCGCTGTCCGCCTGTGGCGTGGAATGGCAGGAGCTGCCGGGCGAGGGCGCCTTCTACGGCCCGAAGATCGAGTACCACCTGAAGGACGCCATCGGCCGTACCTGGCAGCTGGGCACCATGCAGGTCGACTTCATGATGCCGGGCCGCCTGGGCGCCGAGTACGTGGACGAGAACAGCCAGAAGAAGCACCCGGTCATGCTGCATCGCGCCATCGTCGGCTCGATGGAGCGCTTCCTGGGCATCCTGATCGAGCACCATGCCGGCCAGTTCCCGGCCTGGCTGGCGCCGATCCAGGTGGTGGTGGCCAACATCACCGACGCCCAGGCCGACTACGTCTCGGGCGTGACCAAAACCCTTGCGGAGCAAGGCTTCCGCGTCAGCTCGGATTTGCGTAACGAGAAGATCGGCTATAAAATCCGCGAGCATACGTTGCAGCGCGTGCCCTACCTGCTGGTCATTGGTGACCGCGAGAAGGAAAATGGGGCTGTGGCGGTGCGTACGCGTTCTGGCGAAGACCTGGGCAGCATGAGCCTGCAGGCCTTCATCGAGCGGCTCCAGGCCGAGGGCGCGTAAGCAAAGGTCCGGTCCGGGGGCACAGGCACCCGGACCGGTTCGATACCCTTGGGAGAACGTAATATCAGCACCCCTGACAACAAACAGAACCGCAAGAATCAGGAAATCCGTGTGCCGCGCGTCCGCGTGATCGGCAGTGACGGAGAAATGATCGGCGTGTTGTCGCGCGACGAAGCGCTGTCCATGGCCGAAGATGAAGGCCTGGACCTGGTCGAAATCCAGCCGCAGGCCGATCCGCCGGTCTGCAAGATCATGGACTTCGGCAAGTTCAAGTTCGAAGCGCAGAAGAAGGCCAGCGAGGCCAAGAAGAAGACCAAGCAGGTCGAGATCAAGGAAGTGAAGTTCCGTCCGGTCACGGACGAGGGCGACTACCAGATCAAGCTGCGCAAGATGCGCGGGTTCCTTGAAGAAGGCGACAAGATCAAGGTCAACATCCGTTTCCGTGGCCGTGAAATGAGCCACCAGGAACTGGGTCGCGAAATGGCCAACCGGATCGAGACCGATCTGGGCGAGGACATCGTCATTGAATCCCGTCCGCGCCTGGAAGGGCGTCAGATGGTCATGATGATCGCGCCGAAGAAGAAGACCTGAGGCCTGACGGGCCGCCTTCCGGGGCGCCTGGCTGAATGGTTCAGGGTAAGGGGACGCCACTGGCGTCCCTTTGCTTTTGCAGGATGCCGGTGAAATGCCGGCGCAAGGGGTGCTGGGGCTGGTGGCAGGGCGGTTTTGCCTGTATCATGCCCGGCTCGACCCACCCAGGACGGGTCGTACGCCGATCATGGCAGGACGGAAAGAGCGGCCCAGGCCGCCGCCAGATCAGTCAGAAACCAGGGTCAAATCCCATCAAGGACATTGCAATGCCCAAGATCAAGACCAACCGGGCAGCGGCCAAGCGTTTCCGCAAGACCGCCTCGGGCAAGTACAAGTGCGGCCACGCCAACCGTAGCCACATCCTCACGAAGAAAGCGACCAAGCGTAAGCGTAATCTGCGTCAGACGGGCCATGTCCGTGCAGAAGACGCAGGCCGTCTGGACCGCATGCTCCCTTACCTCTGAGGAACTGAAAAATGGCACGAGTTAAGCGTGGCGTACAGGCGCGTCGCCGCCACAAGAAGATTCTGGATCTCGCCAAGGGCTATTACAACGCCCGCCGCAAGGTCTTCCGCGTCGCCAAGCAGGCGGTCATCAAGGCACAGCAGTACGCCTACATCGGCCGTAAGCAGAAGAAGCGCAACTTCCGTTCGCTGTGGATCACCCGTATCAATGCGGCTGCCCGCATCAACGGCCTGAGCTACAGCCGCTTCATGAACGGTCTGCTGAAGGCCGGCATCACCCTGGACCGCAAGGTCCTGGCTGACATCGCCGTGCACGACGCAGCCGGTTTTGCTGCGCTGGCCGAAAAGGCCAAGGGCGCGCTGGCGGCATAAGTCCTTCCCGATGCCGTAACCGTTCATCCGGAACGGTGTCAGGTCAAGGCAATGCATGGGGAAGGGCGCAAGTCCTTCCCCATTCTTTTTTGGGTCCCGGCGAGGCCATGGCGGCAGCGCGGGGACGGCGGTGGCGACAGGGGTCGGCCCTTCGCGCATCGCGATGGCAGATCGACTGGAGTTCCGGCCCCCCATGAGCGACATCCAATCCCTCACCACCCAGGCGCTGGCCGATGTGGCCGCCGCACAGAGCCCCGACGTGCTGGAACAGCTGCGCGTGGCCCTGCTTGGCAAGAGTGGCAGCATCACCTCGCAGCTCAAGCAGCTCGGCGCCCTGCCGGCCGACGAGCGCAAGGCCGCCGGTGAAGCGATCAACCAGGCCCGCGACGCGCTGACCCGCGCGCTCGGCGAGCGCAAGGCGCTGCTGGAAGATGCGGCACTGGATGCACGCCTGGCCGCCGAAGCCATCGACATCACCCTGCCGGGTCGCAACGGCGACCGCGCCGGCCTGCATCCGATCACCCGCACCCTGGAGCGCATCACTGGCATCTTCGGCCGGCTGGGCTACGAGCTGTCGGAAGGGCCGGAGATCGAGGACGACTGGCACAACTTCGAGGCGCTGAACTTCCCGCCGCACCATCCGGCGCGCGCCATGCACGACACCTTCTACTTCGGCGACGGCCGCCTGCTGCGCACGCACACCTCCGGCGTGCAGGTGCGCTACATGGGTGACCACGCACCGCCGCTGCGCATGATCGCCGCCGGCAAGGTGTACCGCAGCGACAGCGACCAGACCCATTCGCCGATGTTCCATCAGGTGGAAGGCCTGCTGGTGGACGAGCATTCGACCTTCGCCGACCTGAAGGGCACGCTGGCCGAGTTCGTGCGCGCCTTCTTCGAGCGCGATTTCGAAATGCGCTTCCGCCCCAGCTATTTCCCGTTCGTTGAGCCGGGCGCGGAAGTGGACATCGCCTGGCAGCAGCCCGATGGCAGCACCCGCTGGCTGGAAGTGCTGGGCTGCGGCATGGTCCATCCGAACGTGCTGCGCAACGTCGGCATCGATCCGGAGCGCTACACCGGCTTCGCCTTCGGCATGGGCGTGGAGCGCTTTGCAATGCTGCGCTACGGCGTCAACGACCTGCGTGCGTTCTTCGAGAACGACGTGCGGTTCCTGAAACAGTTCGCGTAAGCCGCAACCGTGTAGGGCCGAGCCATGCTCGGCTGCTCCCAAATTCGCAGGCCCAGGCGCATGCGCCGGGCCCACCAGGATGACACCATGAAATTCTCCGAAAACTGGCTGCGCAGCCACGTCCCGACCGGCGCTTCGCGCGATGAACTGAGTGCAGTGCTGACCGCCATCGGCCTGGAAGTGGAAGACGTGACCGCGCTGGGCGAAGGCCTCGACCACGTGGTCGTGGCACGCATCGTCGATGCGGTGCGCCATCCGGAAGCGGATCGCCTGCAGGTGTGCAGGGTTGATGCCGGGCAGGGCGAACTGCTGCAGATCGTGTGCGGCGCCCCGAACGCGCGCCCGGGCCTGGTCGCGCCGCTGGCGATGGTCGGTGCGCAGATCGGCGAGCTGAAGATCAAGCCGGCCAAGCTGCGTGGCGTCGAGTCCAACGGCATGCTGTGCTCGGCCAAGGAACTGGGCCTGGACAACGATGCTTCCGGCCTGCTGGAACTGCCCGACGACGCACCGGTCGGCCAGACCCTGGTCGAGTACCTGGGCCTGCCGGATGCCAGCATCGAGATCAAGCTGACCCCGAACCGCGCCGACTGCTTCAGCCTGCGCGGCATCGCCTACGACGTCGCCGCCGCCACCCGCAGTGAAGTGCTGGACTTCGCTGCCGACGCCATTCCGGCAGTCGGCAGCCGTGAGCTGGGCATCCAGCTCGACGCCGGCGCCGAAGCGCCGCGTTACCTGGGCCGTGTCATCGAAGGCGTCAATGCTGCCGCCAAGACCCCGTTGTGGATGGCCGAGCGCCTGCGCCGCAGTGGCGTGCGTCCAGTCTCGCTGCTGGTCGACATCACCCAGTATGTGATGCTGGAGCTGGGCCAGCCGATGCACGCCTACGACCTGGGCACCCTGCAGGGCAGCATCGCCGTGCGCCGTTCGCGCGCGGGCGAGACGCTGAAGCTGCTGGACGGCCGCGATGCTGCGCTGGACGACAGCTTCCTGGTGGTCACCGACGCTGACCGCGCGGTCGGCCTGGCCGGCCTGATGGGCGGCTTCGACACCCGCGTCACCGACGCGACCACCGCCGTGTTCCTGGAAGCCGCGCACTTCGCGCCGGCCGCCATCATGGGCCGTGGCCGCAAGCTTGGCCTGCACACCGATGCCGGCCATCGCTTCGAGCGCGGCGTCGATCCGGCGCTGCCGCGCACCGCGATCGAGTACGCCACCCGCCTGGTGCTGGACCTGGCCGGCGGTACCCCGGCACCGGTCACCGAGGCCGTGCGTGAAGCCGATCTGCCGCAGCCGGCGGCCATCGTGCTGCGCCGCGCCCGCATCACCCGCGTGCTCGGCATCACCATCGACGATGCGGAAGTCGAGCGCATCCTGCGCGCGCTGGGCATGGACGTGGTCGCCGCCGCCGACGGCTGGCAGGTGGTCGCGCCGAGCCGCCGCTTCGACATCGCCATCGAAGAGGACCTGATCGAAGAGCTGGCCCGCATCCACGGTTACGAGCAGATCCCGACCACGCTGCCGGGCGGTGCCTCGCGCGTGGCGATGCCGAGCGAGACCCAGCTGGACGCGCTGAGCGTGCGCCGCCAGCTGATCGCCCGTGACCAGCAGGAAACCGTCAATTTCGCCTTCGTCGACGACGCGCTGCTGACCCAGTGGCAGCTGCGCGACGGCCTGGTGCCGCTGGCCAACCCGCTGTCGGCCGAACTGGCGGTGATGCGCCCGTCGCTGCTGCCGGGCCTGGTCGCCACGTTGGGCCGCAACGCCGCCCGCCAGTTGGGCCGTGTGCGCCTGTTCGAGCTCGGCCGCGTGTTCGCCCAGCAGGCCGGAGACGGCCAGCCGGCACCGCTGGAAACCCCGCGCGTGGCCGCTGCGGTCTGCGGTGAGGCGCAGGCGGTGCAGTGGGGCCTGCCGACCCGCAAGGTCGACTTCCATGACCTGAAGGGCGACCTGGAGTCGCTGGCGGCCGCCAGTGGCGCGCAGCTGGAGTTCCGCCCGTCCGTCCGCGCCTACGGCCACCCTGCGCGTTCGGCCGAGGTGTACCGCGATGGCGTGGCGATCGGCTGGATCGGCCAGATCCACCCGCGACTGACCCGGGCGATGGATATCGAAGCCGACGTCTACGCCTTCGAGCTGGACCTGGAGCCGCTGACGGCCCGCCGACTGCCGCGCGCCGGCGAGCTGTCGCGCTTCCCGGCGGTGCGTCGCGACCTGGCGTTCCTGGTGCCTGAACAGGTGGCCTGGGCCGATCTGGCGGCCACCGTCCGCCAGGCCGCCGGCCCGCTGCTGCGCGACCTGAACCTATTCGACCGTTACGTCGGCCAGGGCGTCGAGCCGGGATTCAAGAGTCTCGCTATGGGCTTGATTTTGCAGGACAAGTCGCGCACTCTGACGGACCGCGACGTGGATGCGGTGGTGGCCGAGGCGGTCACTGCCATCGAGCGTGAACACCACGCCCGGATCCGCGGCTGAGCGGGCAGCACTCGGGGGTAGCAGGCAATGGCATTGACCAAGGCGGAGATGGCGGAAAAGCTGTTCGACGAAGTCGGTCTGAACAAGCGGGAAGCCAAGGAATTCGTCGACGCGTTTTTCGATGTGCTGCGTGAAGCATTGGAACAGGGACGTCAGGTGAAGCTGTCGGGCTTCGGCAATTTCGATCTGCGGCGCAAGAACCAGCGCCCGGGTCGCAACCCCAAGACCGGCGAGGAAATTCCGATTTCCGCCCGTACGGTGGTCACCTTCCGTCCGGGCCAGAAGCTCAAGGAGAGGGTGGAAGCTTATGCTGGATCCGGGCAGTAACCGCGAACTACCGCCGATCCCGGCCAAGCGCTACTTCACCATCGGTGAAGTCAGCGAGCTGTGCGACGTCAAGCCGCATGTCCTGCGCTACTGGGAAACCGAGTTTCCCAGCCTTGAGCCGGCCAAGCGCCGAGGCAACCGCCGCTACTACCAGCGCCACGACGTGCTGATGGTGCGGCAGATCCGCAGCCTGCTGTACGAACAGGGCTACACGATCGGTGGTGCACGCCTGCGTCTGGACGGCCCCGATGCCCGCGAGGAATCGGCGCTGAGCAACCAGATCATCAAGCAGGTGCGCATGGAGCTGGAAGAAGTGCTGCAGTTGCTGCGCCGCTGATCCCATTTCCATCGTAATCCGCTATACTTCACGGCCCGCCGCAGTGGCGGGCACATCGCAGCATCAGTCGGGGCGTAGCGCAGCCTGGTAGCGCATCTGCCTGGGGGGCAGAGGGTCGTCGGTTCGAATCCGGCCGTCCCGACCACTGTGATGAATCAAGAAGCCCGCGCAGCGATGCGTGGGCTTTTTTGTGCGTGCGGTGTATGCTGCGCGCCACTCGTACTACCGCGGCTGCTGAACCCGGTACTCACGAGAACACATCATGGATTCTGCAAGAAGCCGTGCCTGGCGTCGCAGCCAGGCTCGCAACCGTGGTGGCGACCGCGCCACGACCGCCTACAGCTACAAGCCCGAGAAGAACTGGAAGCTGCTGTATACGCGCGATGCCAAGCTCGCGCGCGCACGCCAGCTGGGCTTCACCTATCCGGTCCTCAGCGCCCGCCAACTGCAGGAACAGGAATGATCAACCTGCTGTTCGTCTGCAGCCGCAACCAGCTGCGCAGCCCGACCGCCGAAGCCATGTGGCGACGGCGACCCGGCTTCGCTGCGCTGTCGGCCGGCACCAGCCCGCATGCACGACGCCCCATCGGCCCGGCGGATATCCGCTGGGCCGATGTCATCTTCGTGATGGAGGCCAAGCACCAGCATCGCCTGCAGGCCGCCTATGCGCGCCTGCTGGAACACAAGCGCCTGCATTGCCTGGATATCCCCGACGACTATCGCTGCATGGATCCGCTGTTGATGGACCTGCTGGATGCAAAGGTGACCACGTATCTCGATCAGCTGCCGGCAAAGCGGTAGATCAGTTCCGGATCGCCTTCGTCCAATCCGTGCACGATGCCGCTGTCGATGAAACCCGAAGCGGCGAGCAGGCGTTGCATGCCGGTATTGGAAGCATTGGTCGAAGTGAACAGCCTGCCGTGGCCGTGCAGCGCGATGGCATGGCGCAGCAGGGCGGCGCCGACGCCCTGGCTGCGTTGTTCGCGCGCCACCATCAGCATCTCGACGAAGGCTTCGCCGAAGAAGTGATGGTGGATGGCCAGGTAACCGGCCAGCTGGCCGGCCCATTCGGCCACGTGCATGCCACCATTGGCCTGCCAGTCGCTGATCTGCCGTGCGCGTTGCGGATCGTGGACCGCAACGCTGTCGAGCGCGATCAACGCGGAAACGTCGGCGGGCATTGCCTCGCGGATGTGCAACATCGTCGAGGAGGGATCGGGCGGCACCATCGAAGGCTCCTGGGCTGGGTGCGCCCAGTCTATCGATCGCGTCGGCCGTGTCTGCGCATCCGCCACAGCCAGCGTGTGGTCGGCAGTCAATACACACGGAACTCGGCACGGCAGCCGTCGCTGACCCACACGCCGCGGCGGTCCCAGCCCCAGTTGCGATCCTCGACGCACGGTGTCACCGACTTCTGCTTGACCAGGCGTACCTCGTGGCGCACACGGATGCGGCATTCCTTGTCCTTCTGCTCGTAGGACTCGCAGACCAGGCGCTCGCCATCGTCATCGGGGTCACGGTCACGGCCGCGCCCCGGCCAGCGGCCGCGTCCCTGTCCGTCGGCCACGAACTCGGCGCGACAGCCGTCGGTGACCCAGAGCATGCGGCGGCTCTGGCCCCAGTTCTGGTCCTCTACGCAGCGGGTGACCGACAGCTGCCTGGCCAGGCGCATGCGGCCTTCGATCGGGCACTGCTGGGTCTTGTTGAACTGCGATTCGCAGCGCAGCGGCGCAATGGGATCGCTGTCGTAATCCTGGGCGGCCACCGTGGTGGCGGCCAGCAGCAGGGCCAGGGTGGGGAGGGCAATCGGCAGCAGCAGGCGATGGGTCATGGGGGGCCTCGGCAGGGGAACGGGCCGCAAGAATGGACCAGCCCGGGGCCCTCGGAACGGATCGTTCCGGCGTTGGCTCAGTGGGGATTTAGTAGTGTGCACCGGCCCATGCAGAGCCTTACATCCCTTATCATCGCGGCACATCCGATCGCATCGGCTTACACCTTCTTACATCTCTCCCACGCTTGCCGGCCCAGCCTGTGGCTGCCGTCACTGGCGTGCAGCCGGCGTGTGGAGGAGGATGCGCGGACCACGACGACCACAGGGGGTTGCGTTGATCAGCAGTACCGTCATTCATCGCTCGGCTGGCGCAGAGGCCGGGCAGGTGCGTGTCCTGGACACCACGTTCAAGGGCAAGCATGTGTTCATTGCGTGGGGCCTGCGCGGGCCGGAACTGGCCCGCAGCGCGGACCCGCCCGCCACCGTGGCTGCGCGCAAGGCGCTGCATGCCGTGGCCGGCCACAGCGAGGGACCGCGCAGCCCGGAGGTGTTCATCGCCAACCAGTCGGCAGTGGCGATTACCGTCTATCGGCTGCTGACTGAGGCGCGTTCGGGCGATGCCATCTTCTTCCTGTGTGATTCGCAGGCCGTGGTCGACTGGTTGATCACCGCACTGGAAGTGCAGGGCGAAGACTGACAGCGCGCAGGGTCAGGCCAGTGCCGCATCCACCGCCGCCAGGGCGTGCAGGGTGGTGGTGTCGAACAGCGGCACCGGGCTGTCCTCGGCGCGGACCAGCAACATGATTTCGGTACAGCCGAGGATGATCGCTTCGGCGCCGCGTGCAACCAGGCGCGCGATCACGCCGGCGTATGCCTGCCGCGAATGCTCGCTGACCACGCCGCAGATCAGCTCCTGGTAGATGATGTCGTGCACGCTGCGGCGATCATCGGCCTCCGGAACCAGTACCTCCAGCCCGAAGCGGTCCTGCAGCCGGTCGCGGTAGAACGCCTGCTCCATGGTGAAGGCGGTGCCGAGCAGTCCCACCTTGCGGATGCCGGCCTGCAGGATCGCCGCGGCGGTCGGGTCCGCGATATGCAGCAGGGGCAGCGGGCATCCGGCTTCGATCCGGCCGGCCAGCGTGTGCATGGTGTTGGTGCAGATCACCAGCAGCTCGGCGCCACCGGCCTGCAGCCGCCGTGCAGCATCGAGCATGTGGTTGCCCAGCAGATCCCATTGGCCGTCGTGCTGCAGCTGCTTGATGCCGGCGAAATCCACCGACCACAGCAGCAGTTGCGCCGAATGCGCGCCACCGAGGCGATGCCGCACCGCCTCGTTGATGAGCCGGTAGTACTGCGCCGAGCTTTCCCAGCTCATGCCGCCGATCAGGCCAAGGGTCTTCATGCACTGCTCCAAGCCAGAGACGGCCATTGCAGCACAGATGGCAGTGGCGCTGCCGTGCACGGGCGGCGGCATCTGTAACCGTCGCATCCACCGCCCGCTGTATGTGCCGCGTCCTGCATGGGTGCCCTATGCTGGTGCCGTCTTCTGAAGTGGAAACCGGCAATGGCCCTGCATACCTGGTGGTGGTTCCTGGCCACGGTCTTCGTGCTGTGCGGGACGCCCGGGCCGAACATGCTGCACATCCTCGGGCGCAGCGTCGGGCTGGGGTTCCGTGGCAGCGTGCCGGCCATGGCCGGCTGCCTGCTGGCGATGCTGCTGGTGCTGGCCGCATCCGCTGCGGGCCTGAGCGCGTTGCTGCACTCCTCGCCGATGCTGTTCGAAGTGCTGCGCTATCTCGGTGTGGCCTACCTGGCCTGGCTTGGCATCAAGGCGTGGCGTGACAGCTGCCGCCCGGCACCCGCGGTGGCCGATGCTGCAGAGGTCACACTGGCGCCGGTACATGGCGCAGCGACGGTATTCCGTGGCGGCCTGTGGGTTGGCCTGAGCAACCCCAAGCTGTTGTTGTTCGCCGCGGCGTTCCTGCCGCAGTTCGTTGATCCGTCGCGTAGCCAGGCCGTGCAGTACAGCGTGCTGGTGGCGACCTTCGCGGCCTGCGAACTGTTCTGGTACGTGATGTACGCCGCCGGTGGCCACGGCCTGCGTCGTTGGCTTGCAAAGCCATTCGCACGGCGCTGGTTCGACCGGCTGGTGGGAAGCGTGTTCCTGGCCTTCGCGGTGGCGCTGCTGCGCTTCCGGCCGCGCTGATTCACGCCGCACACGCGGCCTTTTCACGACTGCCGCATCGGCTGCGGCCTAGCCTGATCACACCGTTTGCGTTCCCCGCGGGGTAAGGACTGACATGATCAAGTGGGCCATCATTTTCGCCATCATCGGCATCATCGCCGGCGTGCTGGGCTTCGGCGGCATCGCCGGTGCCGCTGTGGGCATCGCCAAGTTCCTGTTCTGGGCCGGCATCATCATTGCCGTGGTGCTGTTCCTGATCGGCATGAGCGTGGCGAAGAAGGTCAGCTAGCACCTGTCGCGCAGCAGCGTGTTCAGTGCGCGCTGCTGCGCGAGAACAGGTTGATCACCAGCACGCCGGCGCAGATCAGCGCGATGCCGGCCAGCGCAGCTGCATCCAGCCGCTGCTTGAACACCACCAGGCCGATCAGCGAGATCAGCACGATGCCGACGCCGGACCAGATCGCATAGGCGATGCCGGTCGGCACCGACTTCATGGTGACCGACAGCAGGTAGAAGCACAGCCCGTAGCCGACCAGCGCGCCCAGTGTCGGCCACAGCCGGCTCATGCCGTCCGAGGCCTTCAGCAGCGACGTGGCAATCACTTCCAGCACGATGGCGGCGGCCAGGTAGATATAGGGGTTCATCGCGGGCTCCGGGTCACTGCGGGTCGCACAGCTTGAGGGCCTGCTCGGCCATCGCCAGCGCATTGAGGCGCTCTGCTTCGTCCAGCGGCCGACCATAGGCGGTGGCCCAATAGCCATCGGCCGCGCAGCGTGCCGCGTACAGGCGCGGATCGCCCGCCTCGCCGGGGAACTCGGCCAGCATCGCGCGCTTCCAGTCGCGCCAGTGCGCCAGCAGGGCCGGCTCCATCAGGTTGCCCAGGGTCAGGCCGACGTCGTTGTCCTGTTCCTGCTGCAGCAGGTGCTCGAAGTTGGCCCGCACATAGGCGCGGCTGAAGCAGCCGTGGCCGGGCGTGCCGTCCTGCAGGAGCGTGCGCACACGCGCCTCGAATTCGCCGATGAGTGCGCCGATGGCTTCATCGACCAGCGCCTGCTTGCTGCTGAAATGGTGGAACAACGCGCCCTTGCTGACCCCGGCCACGCGCGCGACATCCTGCACGGTCAGTGCCGCCAGCCCGTTCTGGCCAATCACGGCGATGGTGGCGTGCAGCAATGACTGGCGCACGCTGTCGGGCGCTTTGCGCCGCGAGCGGGGAGGGGGCGGGGACATGATGGGAAGAAACCGACTGGACGGTATGATTGTAGCGCAGCCGGATCGCGTCACCGGCGCGACCATCGGCCACCGCCCGGTGGGAGCCGGATCAATCGTCGATGCGTGCGAAACGCGCCTGCGGGCCGTGTTTGCCTGGGACCTGCTCGACGAACATCGGGTAGGGGCGTACCCACAGGCCACCTTCGCCGTAGAGTGCGCGGTACAGCACCAATGGTTCCAGCGTCTCGCTGCTGCGGACGATGTCGATCACTTCGTATTCGCCGCCCTTGAAGTGGCGATACCGGCCACGGGCGAGGTCGGGCAGGGGACTCAGCTCAGCCATGACGGGTCGTGCTCACTTGCGCGCCGGGCTGGCGGGCGTGGCGCAGTACGCGTCGATGGCCTCGGCGCTGTTGGCCAGGCCGTGTGCCTGTGCCAGCTCCCAGGGCCGCTCGCAGCGCTGGCTGTGTTCGCACCACTGGTAGCCGGCCGAGCCGATGCAGCCGTGCGCGTCGCGATCGCCGCCTACCTTGGGCATGGTGGTCGAAGGCTTGCCGTCGGCACGCGGGGCTGCATTGTCCGGGCTCGCGCATGCGGCCAGAACCAGCAGCGCTGGAATCAGAAGAAGCACCTTCATGCGCGAGCTCCGTGCGTAAAGCAACATTTTCTGTCGCAAATAGCCCGTCAGCAAGCGCTCAATGCACGGCGGCGCGGACCAACTCTTCGATCAGAATCAGATAGCTGGCCACGAAATAGAACTTCAGCAACGTCGAACGCTGGTGCGAGAAGAAGGTGCGCATGTGGAAGGGGCCCCTGTTGATGATGGTAGTGTGAAGCCCAGCTGACTCCGTGACAAGGATCACGGAATGAACGAGCTAAACGGACTCAGGGATGTGATGAGGGTGGGGCTCTGACGCACTGGCGCGGACTTTTCGTACAAATCTGATAGGCCATCCCGGAGGCGGTCGCTAGCCTGATGGTGTAACGGCGAGCGGCACGTCTGCCTGCCACCGCACCCTCTATCCGCAGGAGCCTCCCCATGGTCATCACCGTCCAATGCACTGCCCAGCGCTGGTCCGTACTGCACCCGCAGGCACGCGAGGCCACCCGCTACGCACGTGGCGCCGACGCCTTTGACGCCGCCGCCGCGCTGGCCCTGGAGCATCACCGCCGCACCGGCCAGCGCAGCACGGTGCGGGTCGCGGCGCTTGGCAATACGGTAGACGCGCTTCACGTCGGAGAGTGACGCCAGCAACTGTGACGCAGTCAGGTCCGGTTGCGTTGTTTGAATGGGGAAAAACTGCCGTTGCGCTCCCCTCTGTGCGCCGGGCCGTGAATCCCGGATGCTTGCGCCATCGTATTCATCTGGAGATCTCGATGGGCAAGGCACTCACTTGGCGCACCCTGGCCTGCACCCTGTTGCCGATGCTGGCGGCGGCCGGCGGCGCCCAGGCGCAGAGCTATGGCTACGGCTATGACGACGACCGCTATGGTGGCCGCGATGGCAGTGGCATCGTGCGCTGCGAGTCGGTCAAGAATCGCAGCAATGAGTGCCGCCTGGACGGCCGCGCGCGGTTGATCCGCCAGTTGTCCGGTTCGCCCTGTGTGGAAGGTGAGACCTGGGGCCAGTCGCGCAACGGCGTCTGGGTCACACAGGGGTGCCGTGCCGAATTCGTCGGTGAATACCGCCGCGGTGGCGGCTGGGGTGGCAATGGTGGCGGCTGGGGCAATGGCAATGGCAACGGATGGGGCGGCGGCGATGTGGTCACCTGCCATTCCAATGGACATCGGCAGGAGTACTGCGATGCGCGCATCCGCCGGGGTGTGCGCCTGATCCGCCAGGACTCACGCAGCGCCTGCATCGAAGGCCAGAGCTGGGGCTGGGATCGCCGCGGCATCTGGGTGAGTGATGGCTGCCGGGCGCAGTTCCAGGTGAACTGAGCTTTACGGGTTCAGCCCATGAAAATCAGAATAATCTGATACAGCTCACATTTTGAACGCCGTATTGTCTGCGATCAGGGCACGTTGCGTGCCCTGAATTCCAGCGGTGCCGTGTGCCATAACCGGCATGGGCATCCCGCCGCCATCGATACGCTGCCTCAAGGAGTGAGCTGCATGTTGATCCGCCTGCAATGCGAACAGCGCCAGTGGCGCGTGCTGCATCCGGACCGGCCGGAGCCGATCGAGTTCCGCGATGGCGCCCGCGCCTACGACTTCGCCGAGACCCTGGCCCGCCTGCACTTTGTCGACACCGGTCAGCGTGCGGCCGTGCGCGTGGAAGCCAGCGGCGCATTCGTCGAAGCGGTCAGTTACGGCTGAGCGCGGGTGCCTGCCAAGGCAGGCACCCGGAATTCCATCATCCACGCATGGCGTGGATCTACGCGTTTCGAGCCTGGAGGGTGCGGACGCTGTCCGCACCCATTGCGCCCTGTGTGGATCTACCGGGTGGTGATCGGCCTCAGCCTGCCGCGCTGAGCGGCGGGGTACCTGCGGCGAGCTGCGGCCAGCGCTTGAGCACAGCGGCGCGGATGCCGGCCGCGTCGATGCCGGCGTCGGCCAGCAGGTCTTCGCGGCTGGCATGGTGCTGGTAGCTGTCGGGCAGGCCCAGGTGCAGGATCGGCCGCAGCACGCCTTCGGCATTGAGCAGTTCACCAACACCGGAGCCGGCGCCACCGGCCACCACGTTGTCTTCGATCGTCACCAGGCCCTCGTGCTGGGCGGCGACAGCCAGCACCAGCTCGCGGTCCAGCGGCTTGATGAAACGCATGTTGACCACGCTCAGGCCCAGTTCGCGGCCGACCTGCTCGGCGGCGGCCACGGTGCTGCCGAAGGCGAGCAGGGCAATGCGGCTGCCCTGCAGGCGCAGTTCGCCCTTGCCGATCGGCAGGGTCGACAGGTCGGTGCCGGCTGCAACGCCGGTGCCGGTGCCGCGCGGGTAGCGCACGGCGGCCGGGCCCGGGTGCTGCAGGCCGGTGCTTAGCATCTGCCGGCACTCGGCTTCGTTGGACGGTGCCATCACCACCAGGTTCGGCACGCAGCGCAGGAAGCTCAGGTCGAGGTTGCCGGCGTGGGTCGCACCGTCCGGGCCGACCACGCCGGCGCGGTCGATCGCGAACAGCACGTCCAGGTCCTGGATGGCCACGTCATGTACCAACTGGTCGTACGCGCGCTGCAGGAAGGTCGAGTAGATCGCCACCACCGGCTTGCCACCCTGTGTGGCCATGCCGGCGGCGAGGGTGACCGCATGCTGTTCGGCAATCGCCACGTCGAAATAGCGCTGCGGGTATTCCTTGCTGAAACGCACCAGGCCGGAGCCTTCGCGCATCGCCGGGGTGATGCCGTACAGGCGCGGCTCGGCGGCGGCGGCATCGCACAGCCAGTCGCTGAATACATCGGTGTAGGTCGGCTTCTTGGCACCGGCCTTGGCCACCAGGCCCTTGTCCGGATCGAACGGGCCCACGGCGTGGTAACCGATCTGGTCGCCCTCGGCCGGCTCGTAACCCTTGCCCTTGGTGGTCATCACATGCAGCAGCTTCGGGCCCTTGGAGGCGCGCAGCGTCTTCAGCGTGGACAGCAGGGCGGGCATGTCGTGGCCGTCGATCGGGCCGGTGTAGTGGAAGCCCATTTCCTCAAACATCGTGGAAGGCACGAACATGCCCTTCCAGTGCTCTTCCCAGCGTTTCACGAAGCGTGCCGGATTGTTCTTCTTGTCACCGAGAATCTTCTTGCCGCCTTCGCGCAGCGCGTTGAGCGTGCGGCTGCCGGTGGCGCGGCCCAGCATCTTGGTCAGGCCGCCCACGGCCTCGGAGATCGACATGTTGTTGTCGTTGAGGATCACCAGCAGGTTCGGCTCCGGCTCCATGCCGCCAGCGTGCATCAGCGCTTCGAACGCCATGCCGGCGGTCATCGCGCCGTCACCGATCACCGCCACGATCTTGCGGTCGTCGCCTTCGGACTGGCGGGCGATGGCCATGCCCAGTGCGGCCGAGATCGAGGTCGAGGAGTGGCCGACACCAAAAGTGTCGTACTCGCTTTCCTCGCGCTTCGGGAACGGCGCGATGCCGTCCTTCTGCTTGACGGTGTGGATCTCGTCGCGGCGGCCGGTCAGGATCTTGTGCGGGTAAGTCTGATGGCCGACGTCCCAGACCAGCTGGTCGTGCGGTGTCTGGTACAGGTAGTGCAGGGCCACGGTGAGCTCGATCACGCCCAGGCCGGCGGCGAAGTGGCCGCCACTCTTGCCCACCGATTCAATGAGGTAGGCGCGCAGTTCGTCGGCAACCGCCCTCAATTCGGATTCGTCGAACGTGCGCAGGTCATCCGGCGTCTGGATGCGCGCGAGGCGGGGATAGCGGGCAGAGTCGATCATCATGTTCGCACTTTTTCTGAACGCCCATTTTCGCCCTCAAACGGGGGTGGGGCAAGCAAACGCCGCCGTCCGTGACAGGACGGTGAGGGTTGCATTTTCAGGCGTTCAGGTGCTCAGTTTCGAGCGCTTGGGCAATTGCGCCTTCAGGAAGGCCATCTGGTCGGCCAGGATGTTGCGGTTGGACAGGATCAGGTGCTCGATCCAGCTGGGCCGGTAGGGCACTGCCAGCAGGGGCATGCCGGCCTGCTGCGGGGTGCGGTCGCTCTTGCGCGAATTGCAGTGGAAGCAGGCGGTGACCACGTTTTCCCAGCAGTCCAGGCCGCCCTTGGACAGCGGCATGACGTGATCGCGGGTGAGCGTGGGGCGGCTGAACTGCTGGCCGCAGTACATGCACAGATGGGCGTCGCGGGCGAAAAGGGCCTGGTTGGTCAGGTTCGGCGTCGGGTCGATCGCACGGGAGCGGGCGTGGCCGCGGGCGGCGATGATCGGGTGCAGGTCCATGCCGCTCTGCAGGCCGCTGAAACGGTTGGTGCCACCGTGGATGTGCAGGCAGGGGTCGCCGAGCGTCCAGGCCACCGCCTCGCGGGCGTAGAGGCAGGCCGCATCCTGCCAGGTGATCCAGTCCAGTACGCGTCCGTGGGCATCAAGCGAGAGCAGCCGGACCGAACCGGGGCGATGCAGCGTCGTGGCATTGGGCGATGCTTCGGCGCCCGGAGCAGAAAACGGAGCTCCGGCTTCGATCAGACCCAAGCGTGTAGTGTCTGTCTCCATCGGGAGAACAGCTTATACCTGAATCATTGCGATTTGGGTATCGCCCGGAGGGCGAAACCCAAATCGCAATGATTCAGGTCCGCGCATTCCTCCTATCCCCCGCACCTGTCGGTGCGCCCCCCTTAACAAAGGGGGGCTTTTCCCCAGATGGATTTCAGTGGTTTCCATCCACGCGTGGCGTGGATCTACGCAGATCGCGGGGAACTGTCAGAGGCGGGGCGGTGTGGGTTGGCAGGACCGTTGGCGCCATGGAGGGCGCCATCGAGCCCCCAAGGGTGAGGGCGCTTTGCTTGCGAAGCACTGCTTCGCAAGCGCCCGAACGCACAGCCGCCAGCGGCTGGGCCGGACCGCGGAGCGGGGTTTACGGCGTGTCCTGCCAGCCCACACCGCCCCGCCATCCACCTGGATCCAGCTGTTGCTATTGCGGTTGCCGGCCAGCGGCCGGCACTACCGCGGGTGCCGGGCGAAGCCCGGCTCAGGCGCCGAAGCGCTCGTCGTCCATGGCCATCAGCGGCGCGGCGCCGGCCTGGATCGCGGCGGCGTGGCTGAGGGTGCGCGGCAGCACGCGGGCGAAGTAGAACCGTGCGGTCTCGCGCTTGCCCTGGGCGAAGGCGGCGCCGTGCGCGCTGGCATCGGCGGCGGCGACGCTGCGGGCCCACCAGTAGGCCAGCACCACGTAACCCGAATAGAACAGGTAGTCGTAGCTGGCCGCGCCCAGTTCGTCGGGATTGGCGGCCGCGCGCTGCAGCACGTCCATCGTCAGCTTGCCCCATTCGGCGGCCTTGGCGCGCAGCGGGCCGATGAACTCGGCCAGCGCTTCGTTGCCCTCGTGTTCCTTGGCGAAGGCTTCGATCTCGGCCAGCATCAGCTTCAGGCCGGCGCCCTGGCTGGATGCGGTCTTGCGGCCGATCAGGTCCAGCGCCTGGATGCCGGTGGTGCCTTCATACAGCGTGGTGATGCGTGCATCGCGGGCCAGCTGCTCCATGCCGTGCTCGCGGATGTAGCCGTGGCCACCGAAGCACTGCAGGGCGTTGTAGGTGTTCTCGATGCCCCATTCGGTCTGGCAGGCCTTGGAGATCGGGGTCAGGAAGCTCACCAGGGTGTCGGCGCGCTCGCGCTCGGCGGCATCCTGGGCGTGGTGGGCGATGTCGATCAGGGTGGCGGCATGCAGCGCCAGCAGGCGGCTGCCTTCGACCAGCGACTTCACGGTCAGCAGCATGCGACGCACGTCCGGGTGGACCAGGATCGGGTCGGCCGGCTTGTCCGGGAACCTGGCGCCGCTCAGGGCGCGCGACTGCAGGCGCTCACGGCTGTACTTCAGTGCGTTCTGGTAGGCGCGCTCGGACAGGCCGATGCCCTGCAGGCCGACGCCCAGGCGCGCGGTGTTCATCATGGTGAACATGGCCTGCAGGCCCTTGTGCGGCTGGCCGACCAGGTAACCCTGCGCACCATCGAAGTTCATCACGCAGGTGACCGACCCCTTGATGCCCATCTTGTGTTCGATCGAGCCACAGCGCAGTGCATTGCGCTCGCCGACGTTGCCATCGCGGTCGACCTTGAACTTCGGGGTGACGAACAGCGAGATGCCCTTGGCGCCCGGAGGGGCGTCGGGCAGCTTGGCCAGCACCAGGTGCACGATGTTCCCGGTCAGGTCGTGCTCCCCGGCGGTGATGAAGATCTTGGTGCCGGTGATCGAGTAGCTGCCGTCGGCGTTCGGCTCGGCCTTGGTCTTGAGCAGGCCCAGGTCGGTGCCGCAGTGCGGCTCGGTCAGGCACATCGTGCCGGTCCAGCGGCCTTCGATCAGCGGCTTGAGGAAGGCGTCGTGCTGCCACGCCTCGCCGTGCTGCTTCAGCGCTTCAATGGCGCCGTGCGAGAGCAGCGGGAAGTTGCCCCACGCCAGGTTGGCGGCGTTGATCATTTCGTTGAGCGGCACCCCCAGGGTGTGCGGCAGGCCCTGGCCGCCCAGCTCCGGCGAGGCGGTCAGGCCGGTCCAGCCGCCATCGACGAACTGGTCGTAGGCCTGCTTGAAGCCGGGCGGGGTGGTCACTTCACCGGTGGCCTGGTCGAGTACGCAGCCGATCTCGTCGCCGACGCTGTTGAGCGGGGCCAGCACGGTGGCGCTGAAGCGGCCGGCTTCCTCCAGCACGGCATCGACCACGTCGGCGGTGGCGTCGGTGAAGCCCAGGCGGGCGAACAGGGGTTCGACCTTGAGCACGTCGTGCAGGGCGAAACGGAGGTCGGAAAGCGGGGCGGTGTAGCTGCTCATCGGTACGTCTCGATTTGATCAGGGCAGAGGGGAGCGGCGCCGGGCGCCGCGACGAAAGGCGGGTTCAGCGCAGCACGCCGGGCAGGCCGGGGGCTTGGTTGAGGGTGCTGCGGCTGCTGATGTCGAAGCTGCGCTGCTTCTTTTCCTGCGGCGTGGCCGCCACCGTTCCCTTCAGGGCGTAGGCCAGGGTGCGGTTGCTGGCCAGCGCGTCGGCCACCACCAGGCGCGCGGTCGAGCTGGGCACGAGGTCGACATTGATGACGTCGGCGGAGGTGCCGCCGATGGAGATGCCGGGCTTGACCTGCAGGGTGCCGGCATCGCTGTCGCCGACGGTCAGCGCCAGTGAGACATCATCGAAGGTCATCGGCATCGAGCTGAAGTTCTGCAGGCGCAGGGCCACGGTCCAGTTGCCGTCGGCACGCACGGTCAGCTGCTGCAGGCTGGCCGCCGGTTCCGAAACACGCTTGACGATGCCGTTGCTGCAGGCAACAAGGGCGAGGGTGCACAGGACGATCAAGGCGGTACGGAAGCGGTGGAGCATGGGCGCAAGTCCTCTGGAGGGGGTGCGTTGGGGTAAGCATACTACGGCGTATGGTTTTATGGATCGCCCGGAGCGACCCGTCCGCAGAGGGTAGCGCGTGAAGATGGCGGTCGGGCATGCACAACGCCGGATGGCGCGCGCACGATGCGCCTGATGCGAAGCGGTTCAGTCGGCCGCGGGATCGCGCAGCGGGGCCATCAGGCGCAGTGGCCCGAGGTCGTACCCCATCGACTCGGCCTTGGCTTTCAACTGTTCGAACCGGTCGCGCTCCATCTCCGGCAGGCGCGAGAGGATCCACAGATACTTGCGGCCGGGTTCGCCGACCAGGGCCCATTGATAGTCCGGGTCCAGCGCCAGCACCCAGTAGTCGGCCCAGACCAGGGGCGCCCAGCTCAGCCAGTCGGGGACGAAGCGCACCTGCAGTTGCCCGGGATGGCCGGCCACCGGGCGTGCCACGCCTTCGGCGACCACGCGCTCGCCGTCACCCTTGCGGCAGGCATTGGTGACGCTGATGCGGCCGTCGCGGCGCAGGCCATAGTTGGCGGTGATGTCGCCCACGCACTGCTTCTGGAACGAGACTGGAAGATGCGCGATCTCGTGCCATTGGCCCGCGTAGCGATCAATGTCCAGGTGCTCGACCGCGCGCACCGGTTCAGTGGCGATCACCGGGGAGGCGGCCAGCAGCAGGCAGGCGAGCAGGGCGGGGCGCAGATGCATCGGCAGGCTCCAGGCGGGAGTCTGGAGCGTAGGTGCCGCGGCCCGTGCCGGTGTAAATGTTTCGTCAACCGGGCCACGGTGGTCGCCGCTTGCGCGAAGCGCGAATAAAAAAAGACCTGCATTTCTGCAGGTCTCTGAAGATGGTGGCCGAAGACGGAATCGAACCGCCGACACGGGGATTTTCAATCCCCTGCTCTACCAACTGAGCTACTCGGCCAAATTGTGTGGCTACCGCGGTGAGTGCGGTTTCCGGAAAAAAAAGACCCGCATTTCTGCAGGCCTTCGAAAGTGGTGGCCGAAGACGGAATCGAACCGCCGACACGGGGATTTTCAATCCCCTGCTCTACCAACTGAGCTACTCGGCCACATGTTTCGTTGCAGCGAGGTCGCTGCCAAGGACGCGTATATTACGGAGGTCGGCTGCCTTCGGCAAGCGTTTTGCCAAGATTTCTTCACATTGCCCTCTGCGCGCTCGCAAGTGCTTGATCCTCCGTTGTGGGGCGGGGCGTGCCCCATCGATTGTCGTCTGCGGTGGAAATCAGCAGGTCGCCGCGTTCGCCAAAGCTGCAAGGGCAAGGGGTGCGCCGGACCCGCGCGGGTCCGGGCAATGGAACGCTGTTTTCGTGGCCGCCATCGGGGATCGCCGCAGCGTAGTGTCGGCAGTCCTTTCCCGATGCTGGCAACAGCAGAGACCTGGCCATGTCCGATTCCTCCACCGCGTCCCGCATCGTGCTTGCCTCGCGTCCGCAGGGGGCGCCAAGTGCAGCCAATTTCCGCCTGGAACAGGTTGCGCTGCCGGCACTGGCCGATGGCGAAGTGCTGCTGCGCAACCGCTACCTTTCGTTGGACCCGTACATGCGAGGACGCATGGACGAGGGCCCGTCGTATGCCGCGCCGGTGGCGGTAGGGGCGGTGATGGAAGGCCAGACCGTGGCCGAGGTGCTGCAATCCAAGGCCGAGGGCGTAACCGCAGGCGAGCTGGTGCTGGCGCCGGGTGGCTGGCAGACCCACGCGGTGCTGCCGGCCAAGGCGCTGGGGCGTCGTCTGGATCCGGCCGGGCTGCCGCTCAGTACGGCGCTGGGGGTATATGGCATGCCCGGTTTCACCGCCTATTCCAGCCTGCATGAAATCGCCCGTCTGAAGCCGGGCGAGACGTTGGTGGTAGCCGCCGCGACCGGGCCGGTGGGCGCGACCGTGGCGCAGCTGGCCAAGCTGCAGGGCGCGCGCGTGGTCGCCATCGCCGGTGGCGAGGCCAAGCGTGCCTATCTGCAGACGTTGGGCGTGGACGTGGCGCTGGATCATCGCGTGGCTGATTTTGCGGACCAGCTGCGCGCGGCAGTGCCTGCGGGCATCGACGTGTACTTCGAGAATGTCGGCGGCCATGTGCTGGATGCGGTGCTGCCGCTGCTCAACGACTTCGCCCGCATTCCGGTCTGCGGCACCATCGCTACCTACAACGAGCGGGGCGTCGAGCAGCTTGGCCCGGATCGGCTGCCGTCACTGTTCAGCCAGATCCTGCGCCAGCGCCTGACCGTGCGTGGTTTCATCGTGCACGACTTCAACCACCTGTGGCCGGACTTCGAACGCGAGATGCCGCAGTGGCTGCGCGAGGGCCGCATCCAGTACCGCGAGGATGTGGTGGAAGGTCTGGAGAAGGCGCCGGAGGCGTTCTTCGGGCTGTTGCAGGGGCGCAACTTCGGCAAGCTGGTGGTGAAGCTGGATTGAGTGCTTGGTGGGTGTGCCGACCAAGGTCGGCCACTACCGGAAGCTGGGTGTGCCGACCAAGGTCGGCGGCTATCGGGTGGCGTCAGCCGTTGGCGACCTTTTCCCGGCGCAGCAGTTCGCGCTTGCGCGCAACGCCCCAGGCATAGCCGGACAGGTCACCGTCGCGGCGCACCACGCGGTGGCAGGGCACGGCTACCGCCAATGGATTGCTCGCGCAGGCACGTGCCACCGCACGACTCGAGCGTGGTGCACCGATATGCGCGGCAATATCCGCATACGACGCGGTCTGGCCGCGCGGAATCTGCTGCAGTGCCTGCCATACCCGCTGCTGGAAGGCGGTGCCGCGGATATCCAGCGGCAGTGTGGCGCCTCGCGAGGGATCCTCGACCAGGCCCACCACCTGTGCCACCAGTTGCTCATAGCCGTGGTCGGCACCGACCAGTTCGGCCTGGCGGAAGCGTTGCTGCAGTGACTGCAGCAGCGCCTCCGGATCGTCGCCGAGCAGGATCGCGACCACGCCGGTCCCGCTGCTGGCCACCAGCACGCTGCCCAGTGAGCTTTCGGCCAGCGCGAAGTGGATGACTTCGCCGCGACCACCTGCGCGCCATTGCTTGGGAGTCATGCCCAGCAACTTCGGTGCGTTCTCGTAGAAGCGCCCGCTGGAGCCGAAGCCGGCATCGTGGAAGGCATCGGTGATGCGCTCCTGCTGTTCGAGCCCGGTGCGCAGGCGGTCGGCGCGCAGCGCGGCAGCGTACTGCTTGGGGGTCAGCCCGGTGGCCTGCTTGAACAGGCGATGCAGGCGCGTCGGGCTGCAGCCGGCGATGTCGGCCAGCTCCTGCAGCGAGGGCTCGTCGAGGCTGGCCTGCAGATGGCGGCAGACCCGTTCGACGCGGGCGTCGAGGGCGGTGGTGGCGGTGCTGTCCATGGGCGGATTCTGGCACGTGCCGGTTCTGCGGAAACTCCGTTTCCTGCACCTGGCCGCGAGGCCCGGAAACGGAGTGTTGGTGGGCCGGAGGCGCGGCATCGTGGCGGCCACTCCACAACCGGTACCACCCTCATGCGCCTGAACAACAAGATCGCCCTCATCACCGGTGCCAGCGCTGGCATTGGTCGTGCCAGCGCCCTGCGCTTTGCTGCCGAAGGGGCAAAACTGGTGCTCAATGCGCGGCGGCCGCAACCGCTGCACGCACTGGCCGAGCAGATCCGTGGCGCCGGCGGCGAGGTGGTGATGCATGCCGCCGATGTGGCTGATCCGGGCACGGCGCAGGCGCTGGTGGATCTGGCCCAACAGTCATTCGGAGGCCTGGACATCGCGCTCAACAATGCCGGCATGCTCGGCCCCGGCGTGCCGGCAGCAGAGTTCCCGGCGGATGCGTGGCGCGAGGTGATGGCCACCAATCTCGACGCCGCCTTCCATGCCGCACGCGCGCAGTTGCCGGCATTGCTGGCACGCGGGGGTGGCTCGCTGGTGTTTGTCGGTACCTTTGTCGGCCATACCGTGGGCTTCCCGGGTATGGCCGCCTACGCGTCGAGCAAGGCCGGACTGATCGGCCTGAGCCAGGTGATCGCCGCCGAGTACGGCGCGCGTGGCGTACGCAGCAACGTGCTGCTGCCTGGCGGTACCGATACCGAGATGGGCCGGCAGGCCGCACCCACCGGCGATGCCCGCGACTTCGTGCGCTCGCTGCACGCACTCAAGCGCATGGCCGAGCCGGAGGAGATCGCCAACGCGGCGCTGTTCCTGGCCAGCGATGAAAGCAGTTTCGTTACCGGTACCGCGATGCGTGTTGAAGGTGGAGTGTCGATCACCCGTACCTGAGCGGCGTCATGAGCGCGGCGTGTAGCGGATACCGCTGCTGGCCATGAAGCCTTTCGGGTCGAACCGGGCCCATGCCTCGCCCCACTCGAACCGGGCGCGGCCACCTGCCAGTTTGCGCCCCAGAGCCGTGGCCAAGGTGCGACGCATGAAAGCGACTTCGGCATCGATCGCGACCTGGGTCGGCCAGCCGTCTTCCAGTGTCGCACCCGGCAGGTCGACGCTGATCTTCACCATGTCCAGCTGTTGCCCGTGGAAGCACAGGCTGATGCCGGCGGGCGCACCGCCCAGACTGAGCCGGTGCAGGCTGAGCCAGTGATAGCCGGTGCCGGCATCGCGCTCGCCATGCATCAGCATGGCGAAGGCGATGCGCGCCTCCTCCAGTGACAGGGTGGGGCAGATCAACGTCGTCAGGTGGCCGAGCTGGATGCTGCCGTCCGCTGGATCGAGGCGCATTGGCAGCGTACGCGCGGCGTGCTGGGCAGGAGGTGACATCGCGGACTGGCTGGGCATGTTGGTCCGGATTCTGCAGAGCCGTGAGCTGCGGCGGCAAGCGGAACTGCACACGCTGTTCGCGCGGGCCTGACCTGCGGATCACTGCGCAGCCTCTAGCGTGAAGTCCTGATCGGCCTTCGCCGGCACAGGAGACTTCGATGAGCGAGCGCGACAAAGACCCTGGCGATCCGAAACAGGGCGTACAGGAAAGCCGTCAGGACAGGGCGCAGGAGGACGTGGCAAAGCAGCGGCCGGGGCAGCGCGATCAGCAGGTGCGTGATACGCATTCGCGTGGTCCACGCCGCAAGGACGGGGATCAGGAACCTGCCTGACTCGTGATCGATGCAAGAAAAAACCCGCAGATCGCGACGATCGGCGGGTCTTCTTAATGAGTGGTGGAGCCAAGGAGGATCGAACTCCTGACCTCGTCATTGCGAACGACGCGCTCTCCCAGCTGAGCTATGGCCCCACGGCAGGGCTTCAGTGTAGCCAACTGGCTGCGCCTTGCCAAGCCGACCCGGGATGTGCCGGACGGCGTGGCATGAAGGCGTGCACTGTGCCGAAACCGTCCGGTTTGTCGGGGCCGGATGCCGCGCAACGAAATCGTAACAATTTGGGGGATAATGGCGGCTTGCGCAGTTCTCCTCCTTTTTGCCGCCCGGCTCGCGCAGGCCGCACGGACGCCTCCTCAGAGCATTCCATGCCCTCCCATTCCGATTCCCGCCGCCTGTCGGGTATGTCGTCTTCCTTCGTTTCCTTCCGCCGCCATCCGCTGGCCCTGGCCTGTGCCGGCCTGGCCCTGGTCGGCAGCTTTGGTGCCGCCGCGCAGGACAGCGCGCCGACCCCGACGGGCCTGGACACGATCACCGTGACCGCCGAGCACCGCGAGCAGAACCTGCAGGAAGTGCCGGTCTCGGTGGGCGTGGTGCAGGGCGAGCGCATGCGCGACTTCACCGCCGGCGGCGACGACACCCTGCTGGCGCTGTCCGGCCGCGTGCCGAGCCTGTATGCGGAAACCACCACCGGCCGCATCTTCCCGCGCTTCTATATCCGCGGCCTGGGCAACATCGACTTCTACCTGGGTGCCTCGCAGCCGGTGTCGATCATCCAGGACGATGTGGTGCTGGAGCACGTGGTGCTGAAGTCCAACCCGGTCTATGACGTGGACCAGGTGGAAGTGCTGCGCGGCCCGCAGGGCTCGCTGTTCGGCCGCAACACCACCGCCGGCATCATCAAGTTCGACACGCTGAAGCCGACCCAGGACTACACCGGCCGCGTCAGCGCCAGCTATGCGACCTACAACAGCGTGTCGATCGACGGCGGCTTTGGCGGCCCGATCAACGACATCGCCTCGTTCCGCGTGTCGGCGCTGTACCAGCACCGCGACGACTACGTCGACAACACCTACAAGGGCCCGAGCGCTGACGGCACGGTCAGCCCGAAGAAGAACGCCATGGGCGGCTTCGATGACCGCAACGTGCGCGCGCAGCTGCTGCTGACCCCGAGCGACCAGTTCTCGATCCTGGCCTCGGCCCACGCCCGTGATTACGAAGGCACCTCGACCCTGTTCCTGCGTGGTGCGCTGACCAAGGGCTCGAACAAGACCGACGTGCCGCGCGACCAGGTCGCCTACGACGAAGCCGGCAACAACCCGCAGGCCTACAAGACCTACGGCGGCTCGGTGAAGGCACGCTACGACTTCGGCGCGATCGACTTCACCTCGATCACCGCCTATGAGACCACCTCCGGCTACAGCCGTGGTGATACCGACGGCGGCGCTGCGGTGAACTTCCCGGTCAACGGCGTGCCGAACGGCTACGGCCAGTCGATGGGCCGCATCCGCGACCTGGACCAGTGGACCCAGGAATTCCGCCTGGCCAGCCATGACGACAGCGCCCTGCAGTGGCAGGCCGGTGCGTTCTACTTCAACGGCAGCGACACCACCGACTTCTACCAGCGTGCGTGGTTCCTGCAGGGTGCGGCCCGCAACCCGAACAACTGGGTGCGCCTGCGCAACAAGAACACCTCGTGGGCCGGTTTCGGCCAGCTGAGCTACGCCTTCACCGACAAGTTCACCGTCACGGCCGGCCTGCGCCAGACCAAGGACGAGAAGCACACCCGCCTGCTGAAGACCGCTGACACCGCCGCCGGCTTGGTGACCTACAAGGGCCGCACCGACGTCAAGATGTCCGACACCACCCCGAGCTGGGATCTGAGCGCGATGTACCAGATCACGCCGGACGTGAGCGTCTATGCGAAGGTCGCACGCGGCTTCCGCGGCCCGACCATCCAGGGCCGTTCGGCGGTGTTCAATGCCGACTTCACCACCGCCGATTCCGAGACCATCCTGTCCTGGGAAGCCGGCGTGAAGAGCAGCCTGTGGGACAATCGCCTGCGCCTGAACGCCACTGCGTTCACCTACACCGTCAATGACATCCAGCTCAACGGCAACGATTCGGACGGCAACGGCGTGCTGTTCAATGCCGACAAGGCCAAGGCCTACGGTTTCGAAGCGGACATGGAGCTGCGCCCGATCCCGAACCTGACCCTGAGCGCCGGCGTCAGCCTGCTGCACAGCGAGATCAAGGACAAGCGCGTCTACGCGCAGGTCTGCGGCCTCAACGGCAAGGTGGTGTGCACGGTGAATGACCCGACCATCAAGGTCGGTGCCAACACCTTCGCGCAGATCGACGGCAACCCGCTGCCGAACGCGCCGAGGTACAACGTCAACCTGGCCGCCCGCTACGACTTCCCGGTCAGCGACGCGGGCACCATGTTCGTGTCCACCGACTGGAACAAGCAGGGCTACACCAGCTTCGTGCTGTACGACAGCAAGGAGTTCAACTCCAAGGGTGATTTCGAGGGCGGCCTGAAGATCGGCTACTCGGGCAACTACGGTGCCTATGAAGTGGCGCTGTTCGCGCGCAACATCACCAACGAGAAGAACCTCAAGGGTGTGATCGAGAACTACATGGCCGCGGTCTACAACGAACCGCGCACCGTCGGTGTCTCGTTGAACATGAACTGGTAAGGCTTACCCCGTCGTGTAACGGAAACGGCGCTCATCGAGCGCCGTTTTTCGTTGCTCGGCATCATCCGTGCTCACGGCGTGGCGCTGACGCCCTTGCCCAGCGCTGCATCGGACGGCGCACTGGGGCCCAGCACCTGCAGCTGCATCGCCTCCATCCGCTCCAGTACCTTGCGCTGCTTGCCGTTGAGGCCGCGCGAGGTGATTGCGATGTGCTTGCGTGCAGCGTCCAGCGGCGCGGGTTGGTAGTGCACCGTGAAGCGGCGCAGGGCGCATCCCGTCAGCTTGTCGACCGGTGCGCAGTCGTTCGCGTTGAAATCGATATCGCCGTCGGCGGCAACAATGAAGGGGCTGAGCAGGATCTGCCCTTCGCGGGCAGTGAAGGCCAGTGGCGCGTGGGCCTTGGCAATGACCGCCTGGATGCGTACGGCAGGGATGTCTTCAGGGACGATCCTGTCATCCCAGTAGCCTTCGGTCGGGCGCGAGGTTTCGTAGTTCTGGGTGCCCCATGCCACGCAGTTGCCGGAGGCCACATGCACCGAGATGCAGACCTGCTGGGAGTGCTGATCGGTCAGGACGCCGGGTGGTACCCAGACCTTCTTCCAGGAATAGAAACGGTAATCGACGTCGGCCAGGCGGGTGGCGCCGATGTCCTTCGATACTTCGTCCGTAGTCCCCAGCGGCTTCAGCTTGGCCACGCGGGTGTTCAGGCGGTAGTTCTCCGCACCGTTCAGCAGATAGGTGCCCGGCGGAATCAGATGCACCTCGAACACGTCCATCAACACCGTCCGCTGCGGGCCGGTTTCCAGTTCGTTGGTGTTGAACAGCTGCACATAGCCCTGGGAGGGAATGTCCTTGTGCTGGAAGGACACCCGCGTCGAGAACCCGGGCAGGTCGGTCGAGCGCTTGCCCAGATGAAAGCCGGGGACCGGAGAGCCGATGCCTGGCCCGCCGTTGTGCACGACATACGGGGCCGGCACCAGCACGGCAACCAGACCGTCGCGGGTGGCGCCGTCAATGATGTCCACCAGCTTGGCTGTGTTCTCCTTTTCCTGTGCATAGGAAAGCGGTGCGGCCTGCCCAGAGCATGCCAGGCCCAACGTGGTTAGCAGCAGTGCGCAGGCGGTCGCGATCTTGAGGGTCTGCATCGACGTCTCCTTGTCAGTACCGGTAAACCCTAGCACGGCCCCTGCAGGCTCAAGGTGCATGGCGCCGGCGTGGTCCGGCGCCCGGTGCTTCAGCGTGCCGGCAGCAGCGCCTGCAGCCGCGCTTCCAGCTCTTGCTGGCGCCAGCCGGCCAGTGCGGCCGGCCACTGGCGGCGTTCCAGATAGCTTTCCAGGTGCTTGCGTGAGGCCAATACGCCATCCGGCAGGCCCAGTTCGCGGCTGCGCTCGGCAACCGCGTCCTGCAGCTTCTTCAGTGCCTGCTTGTTGCTGTCGTTGGCCGGCAGCGCCAGCGGTGCTTCGGCCTCATCGGCCAGCGGCGTATCCAGCGCCTGCCACACAGCGCCCGCGAGCTTGCGCGGTGCCTTCGGGAACTGTTCGAACAGCTTGCCCAGTGCGGCGGCATCGGCCGGTGGCGTGCGTGCCAGCGTGGCGGCCAGTTCGTTGTCCAGGATCCAGCTGCGCGGGCGGTCGCTGCTGCGTGCCTGCACATCGCGCCAGCGCAGCAGACGCAGCAGCCGATGCTGTGCGGCCGTGTCGAGGAACTGCGCCGAGCGCATCGCCAGGTGCGGCCAACGGTCTTCGTCATTGGCGACGCTGGCCAGCAGGCGCTCGCCGTCGTCGTGCAGCCACTGCTGGCGGCCCAGCGCCTGCAACCTGGCATCGATGGCGTCATGCAGCGCGAACAGGTGCTCGACATCGTCGGCGGCGTACTGCAGCTGCGAGTCGGACAACGGGCGGCGCATCCAGTCCGAACGGGTCTCGCCCTTGGCCAGCGCCACGCCGGTGATTTCCGCGACCAGCTTCTGGTAGCCCATACCGCCACCGATGCCGGCCAGCGAGGCGCCGATCTGGGTGTCGAACAGCGGACGTGGCAACACGCCGCAGGCCCACTTGAAGGCGACCAGGTCTTCGCTGGCGCTGTGCATCACCTTGACGATCGATTCATCGGCCAGCCACGGCGCCAGCGCTTCGGTCATGCCGGGAATCAGGGGGTCGATCAGCAGGATGTCCTGCCCGACCGCCATCTGCACCAGGGCCAACTGCGGCCAGAAGGTGCGTTCACGGATGAATTCGGTGTCCAGGCCGATGCGGGCCGGACGCTGCTGGAAGTACGGATCCAGCTCGGCGGGGGTGGTGATCCAGATTGCCACGGGTCAGGGCCTACTACTCGGGTTTGCTCAGGCAGGGGAGAATAGCCTAACGTCGGTCCGCATCCGTGCCGAAGGAGATCCTGCTTGCGTTTTCCGCTGTCGTCCGTGCTGTGCACCGCCCTGGCCCTGGCCGGCTGCACGCCGTCGCCCTCGGCGACACCGGAGCCGGGACCGGCTGCTGGCGAAGACGCACGGCCGCAGCAAGGCATGCAGGCGGACGCGACGCCGGAGGCGGCGCAGGGCAGCGTCACCATCGCCGGTGAGGATGCCGCCGAGGATGTGCAGCGGTGGACGCCACCGCGGGTCGATCGGCAGGGGCGCAGCCTGGCCCAGCTGCGTCGCGCGGCCGAGAAGGCGTTCGCCGAAGGGCGCCTGTACGAGGACGCCGACGCGGCGGTTCCGCTGTGGCTGGCGGTGCAGGAAGAAGACCCGGATGACCGCCAGGCCCGCAACGGCCTGCAGCGCGCCCGCCAGCGCCTTCAGCAGCAGGCCGATGCCCTGCTGGTCCGGCCGCTGCAGCAGCGCGAGGCGCTGGCCGAGGCCAGCCGCCAGGCACTGGTGCTGCTGACCCTGGCGCCGAAGGATGAGAAGGTTCGCGCGCTGCAGGGACGGGTGGAGCTCGCCCAGCGCGTGGTGGCCTACAACCGTGCCGGCGAGGAAGACCTGCGTTCGGGGCGGATCGGTGAGGACGGTGACGGAGCGATCGGCAACTTCCGTGAAGCGCTGGCCCTGGATGAACACAACAGCCGGGCACGGCAGGGCCTGGCGGCGGCCGAGAGTGGCCTGATCCGCCGTGCCGAGGACGCGGCGCGGGTGCGTGACTTTGCCAGCGCCGGCACCTGGCTGGCCGAAGCCAGCAAGGTCCGTGACTCATCACCGGCCATTGCCGATGCCTTCGAACGTATCGAACAGATCCGCGCGGCGGCACTGCTGCAGCTGCGCGATGATGGCCTTCGCGAACTGGCGACGCCACAGGGCCTGAAGCCGGCGCGCGAGAAGCTGGCCGAGGCCCTGCGCATCGCCTTGCCAGGGGATGCGGTGGTGGCCCAGTTGCGCGAACGCATCGACCTGGCCACCCATTACGGCAGCTTCCGTCCCGGGCAGGTGTTCAGCGACGCCATGCGCGATGGCGGGCGCGGCCCGCAGATGATCGTGGTGCCGCATGGTGGCTTCCAGATGGGCGCGGGTGATGCCGAGCCCGGTGCCAGTGATGCCGAGCGGCCCTCGCATTATGTGCGCTTCGACCGCGGGTTTGCGATGGCGATCACCGAGATCACGGTCAGTGATTTCGAGCGCTATGTGAAGTCGACCAATGCGCGGCCGCGTGCGACCCGGCGCGGCCACTCGGTGGTCTATGACGAGCGCAGCGGCAATTTCATCCGCCGCAGCGGTGTGGACTGGCGTTCCGATTACGATGGCGCGCGCGCACTGGGCAATTCGCCGGTGATGCATGTGAGCGTGCGTGATGCCGAAAACTACGCGGCGTGGCTGTCCGAGCAGACAGGACGCAGCTACCGGCTGCCCAGCGAGGCCGAATTCGAGTACGCGCTGCGTGCCGGCAGCAGTGGCCGTTATCCGTGGGGCGACGCCGGCACGCCGCCGCCCGGCGCTGGCAACTTCACCGGCAGCAAGGATGTCTCGCCCTCGGGGCGGCACTGGCACAACGCCTTCGTCGGCTATGGCGATGGCTGGTGGGGGCCCGCGCCGGTGGCCAGTTTCCAAGCCAATGCCTTCGGCCTGCACGACATGGCCGGCAATCTCAGCGAGTGGGTGGCCGACTGCTGGCATGCCAGCTACCGGCGTGCGCCGTCCGATGGTGTCGCCTGGTTCAACCCGGGCTGCCGGTCGCGGGTGATCCGGGGCGGCAACTGGGCCAATGCGCCCGAGCAGACCCGTGCGGCCTGGCGGCAATCGCAGGACTCGGACACCACCAACGCGCGCATCGGCTTCCGTCTGGTGCGGGGCATCTGAGCATCGGGCTTCACCCGCTGCTGGCGTCCGCGCACTAAGATTGCGCCGTGCCCGCCGGCCGGCGGGGCCTGCTGGAAGACACCGATGCGCAACGATCCCTTTTCCCGTTCGCCGCAAGGCCCGCAGCGGCGCGGCCTGTTCGGCAACATCCGCTGGTGGGTGCTGCTGCTGGCGGCGGGCTATGCGGTGTTCTACTGGTTCTCCAATCGCACGGTCGATCCCTACACCGGCGAGAAGGTGATGATCGACAGCAGCCTGGATGCGCGCCAGGAGACCGCGCTCGGGCTGCAGGCCTACCAGCAGATCCTGTCGCAGGAACGGCCGATGGATCCGAATGCGCCGATCGCGCGTGATGTGCGCGACATCGCCCAGCGCCTGATCGCCAAGGTGGACGTGGTGGAGACCGCGCTGGCACAGGAGCACGGCGTGCAGCCGGCGCATTTCGCGCGGGATTTCCAGTGGGAAGTGAATGTGATCCCGTCCGAGCAGGCCAATGCGTTCTGCCTGCCGGGTGGCAAGATGGCGGTCTACACCGGCCTGGTGCCGGTGGCGCGTACGCGTGACGCGATGGCGGTGGTGATGGGCCATGAGATCGCCCATGCGCTTCTACGCCATGGTGCACAGCGGATGGCGCAGCAGAAGCTGACCCAGATCGGGCAGATGGCTGGTGCCGCCAGCGGCATGGATGCGCAGCAGCAACAGATGATGATGTCGGCGATGGGCTACGGCTACCTGCTGCCCTATGCGCGCAGCCACGAGACGCAGGCCGATGAAGTGGGGCTGATGCTGGCCGCAGCGGCCTGCTTCGATCCCCGCGAGGCGGTGCCGCTGTGGCAGCGCATGGGCCAGGCCAGTGGCGGCCAGGCGCCGCCGGAGTTCGCCTCCACCCACCCGAACCCGGGTACCCGCATCCAGAACCTGCAGGCGCTGATGCCGAAGGCGCTCGAGTACCGGCAGAAGTTCTGCGAGCAGGCAAAGTAGGGGAGGGGCGGCAGGGCTTGCAGCCCTGCACCCGCGGTAGGTAGTGCCGGCCGCTGGCCGGCAGCAGCAACAGCGGAAGCGGGTTTCCTGAGGGATGGCGGGGTGGGTCCGGTTGCGGGAGACGCCGTAAACCCTTCCATGGGGGCTTGGCCGCGGCATCCATGCCGCGGACACTCCCGCAACCGGACCCACCCCGCCTTCGACAGTTTGCTGCGGTCTGTCGGAAATGCTCTTGGGGTCAGATCCGTTTTCCGTAGGAAAACGGATCTGACCCCGAATTGATTCGATATCTGACAGGATCTACCGTGTCGACCAAGCTCGACACCTACCAACAGTCATCGGAATCTGTCAGAGGTGGGGCGGTGTGGCTGTGCAGGACCGTTGGCGCCGTCGAGCCCCCAAGGGTGAGGGCGCTTTGCTTGCGAAGCACTGCTTCGCAAGCGCCCGAACGCACAGCCGCCGGCGGCTGGGCCGGACCGCGCAGCGGGGTTTACGGCGTGTCCTGCACAGCCACACCGCCCCCCAAACCATCAGCAATCCAGAGCCGCTTTTGCTGTTGCTGTTGCTGTTGAGGTTGCCGGCCAGCGGCCGGCACTACCGCAGGTGCAGGGCGCAGCCCTGCCGAACGCCCCTTACTTGACCTGTACGTCGATCACGCCGTCGCCGACGCGGGCCTGCAGGGCGTCACCGGACTGTACCTGATCAAGCTTTCGCACCAGCGTACCGTCATCGCTGCGGGTCAGGATGCTGTAGCCACGCGCCACGGTCGCCAGCGGGCTGACTGCTTCAAGTGAACGCGCCAGTCCGCGCAGTCGCAGTGCATCGCGCTCCAGCAGGCGCTGCATCGCGGCCTGCGGCCGCCCGCGCAGGGCAGCCAGACGGCGCTGCATCGCATCGAGCTGGCGCTGCGGATGGTGCCCGCGCAGCACTGCCGCCGCATGACGCAGGCGCGCGGCGCGACGCTCCTGCTGCTGGTTGAACGCAGCATGCAGGCGCCGGCCCAGATCCAGCTGGCGTCGGCGCAACAAGTCCAGCCGCGCCTGCGGGCTCTGGGCGTTCAGGCGCAGCAGGGCGCGGTCGGCGCGCTGCATCGCCTGCTGCATCGCATGCCGTTGCAGCTGCACCATGCGCGCGGCCGTGCGGCGCAGGCGCAGTGCCAGTTCGCGCTGGTCGGGTACCAGCAGTTCAGCTGCCACCGAAGGCGTCGGTGCACGCAGGTCGGCGGCGAAGTCGCTGAGGCTGAAGTCGGTTTCGTGGCCGACCGCCGAAACCACTGGGGTGTGGCTGGCGGCGATCGCACGGGCCAGGGCTTCGTCATTGAAGGCCCACAGGTCTTCCAGCGAACCGCCGCCGCGGGTCAGCAGGATCACGTCGTAGCGACCACTGGCATCGGCCGCCTGCAGCAGGCGGGTGATCTGCGCGGCGGCGCTGCTGCCCTGCACCAGGGTCGGCAGCAGGTCGACTTCCAGCAGCGGGAAACGGCGGCCGAGCACGCTCAGCACATCGCGCACGGCGGCGCCGGTCGGCGAGGTGATCACTGCCAGACGTTGTACATGCGCCGGCAGTGGCCGTTTGCGCGCCGGGTCGAACAGGCCCTCGGCCTCCAGCCGTGCCTTCAGTTCCTCGAAGGCGCGGCGCAGTGCGCCTTCGCCCGCCTCCTCCATGTGGTCCAGCACCATCTGGTACTCGCCACGGGCGTCGTACAGGGTCACCTTGCCGCGCACCAGCACGCGCATGCCTTCGCGCGGCACGAACTTCAGGTACTGCGCCTTCATCCGGAACATTGCGGCACGCAGCTGCGCACGCGCGTCCTTCAGGGTGAAATACAGGTGACCGGAGGCAGGACGCGCCACGCTGCCCAGTTCGGCCTCGACCCAGATCGCCGGGAAACTGCCTTCCAGCAGGTCGCGGGCCAGGGTGTTGAGCTGGCTGGGGGTGAAAATGTCGTTGTTGCGTGGCTGCATGGGAACGGCGTGCTGCGGGTGGAGCGGGGGCTCAGGATCGCACGTCAGCGCGCCGTGTGCTGGCCCAGCGCCCACTGCACGTGTTCACGCACCAGCGGCGAGGGATCATCGACGCGGGTCTGCAATGCGGCCAATGCTTCGGCCGAGGACGGTGCGTTGCCCAGTGCCACGGCGATGTTGCGCAGCCAGCGCTCGTGCCCGCTGCGGCGGATCGGGCTGCCCTCGGTGCGGCGCAGGAACTCGGCCTCGTCCCAGGCGAACAGCTGGTCCAGGCGCGCGGTATCGAGGTTGTTGCGCGCGCGGAAATCGGCTTCGTCGGTGCGCTTGGCGAACTTGTTCCAGGGGCAGACCAGCTGGCAGTCGTCGCAGCCGTAGATGCGGTTGCCGATCAACGGACGCATGTCTTCGGGAATGGCGCCGTCGTGCTCGATGGTCAGGTAGGAAATGCAGCGCCGCGCGTCCAGCCGCTGCGGGCCGGTGATGGCCTGGGTCGGGCAGACATCGATGCAACGCGTGCAGGTGCCGCAGTGCGCCGTGGCCGGCGTGTCGATCGGCAACGGGATGTCGATGTAGATCTCGCCGATGAAGAACCATGAACCGCCATGGCGGTCGATCAGGCAGGTGTGCTTGCCGATCCAGCCGAGGCCGGCGTTGCGCGCCAGTGCGCGTTCCAGCACGGGGGCGGAATCGACGAACACGCGGTAGCCCAGTGGCGCTACTTCATCATTGATCTGCGTCGCCAGCTTCTGCAGGCGGTTGCGCATCAGCTTGTGATAGTCGCGGCCCAGCGCGTAGCGCGCCACGTAGGCGCGGCCCGGGTCGGCCAGGGTCGCCCAGGCTTCGGTGTCGTCCTTGTGGCTGTAGTCCATGCCCACTGAAATCACGCGCACGGTGCCGGGCAGCAGCTCGGCCGGTCGCGCGCGCAAGGTGCCGTGGCGCGCCATCCAGTCCATCGTGCCGTACAGGCCCTGGCCCAGCCAGTCGGCCAGGTGCGCTTCATCCTCGCCCAGTTCGATACCAGCGATGCCGCAGCGCTGGAAGCCATGCGCACGCGCTAGGTCGCGGATGCGCTGCACGGCCTGGACCGGATCGACAGGGGTGGGGGCGGGGGACATGTGCACCAGTATAAAATCCCTGCATGGCCAACCTTGCCGATCTGTTCGATTCCGCTGCCGCGCGTGCGCTTGATGCGCAGGCCTCGGCGTTGGCCGCCGACGGCGGCTGGGGCCTGATGGCGCAGGCCGGCCAGGCCGCCTGGCAGTGCCTGCTGCAGCATTGGCCGCAGGCGCGGCGGATCGGCGTGGTGGTCGGCGCTGGCAACAATGGGGGCGATGGCCATGTGTTGGCCCGTCACGCGCTGCAGGCCGGGCGCGAGGTGACAGTGATCGCCCTGCCGGGCAGGCCGCCCTCGACCGCGCTGGCACAGCGTGCAGCATCTGAATTCAGGTCCGGCGGCGGCACCATCACCGATTTCGACGGCATGCTGCCCGAGGCCGACGTCTGGGTCGATGCCCTGTTCGGGCTGGGCTTTGATCGCGCGCCGGAGGGTACGGCGCAGGCGTTGATTACCGCGCTCAACGCGCAGACTGCGCCGGTGCTGGCGCTGGATGTTCCCAGTGGCGTCGATGCCGACCGTGGGGCGGTGCCGGGCGTAGCAGTGCGCGCTGCACTGACCCTGCAGTTCATCGTGGCGCATCGCGGGCTGTATTCCGGCGATGCGCTGGATCATTGCGGGCACAAGGTCCTGGCGCCCCTGCTGTTGCCCGCGGCGGCCTGGCAAGGCGTGGTACCCGCTGCGGAGCACTGGACGCAGGTGAGGTTGCGGGCCCTGTTGCCACCGCGCCGCGCCAATACCCACAAGGGCGAATCCGGGCACGTGCTGTGCGTCGGCGGCAACCATGGCAGCGGCGGTGCCATCGCGATGGCGGCCGAAGCCGCCTTGCGCGCGGGTGCGGGGCTGTTGAGCCTGGGCACCCGCCGCGACCACGTCGGTCCACTGCTGGCCCGGTTGCCCGAGGCCATGACCCATGCACTGGAAGATGGCGATGTGCTGCCGGCGCTGCTGGACAAGGCGAAGGTGGTGGCGATCGGGCCCGGTCTGGGCCAGGACGAATGGGCACGCGCCTTGTTTGCGCGGGTGCTGGCCAGCAACAAGCCATTAGTGGTCGATGCCGATGCCCTGAACCTGCTGGCGCAGGATCCCCGCGCGTTGCCCGATGCCATTCTCACACCGCACCCGGGCGAGGCCGCGCGCCTGCTCGGCTGCAGCACGGCTGAAATCCAGGCCGACCGCTACACCTGTGCGCACATGCTGGCCGAGCGCTTCCATGCCGTGGTGGTGCTGAAGGGCGCTGGCAGCATCGTGGCAGCGCCTGGGCAAACGCCCCGGTTGATCGCTGCCGGTAACCCAGGGATGGCCGTGGGAGGCATGGGCGACCTGCTCACCGGCATCATCGCCAGCCTGCGCGCGCAGGGCCTTGCGGCCTTCGATGCCGCGGCCGCGGGCGCGCTGCTGCATGCGCTGGCGGGCGATGCAGCTGCCGCCGATGGCGCGCGCGGCCTGCTTCCTACTGATCTGCTGGCGCCGCTGCGGCGACTGGCCAACCCGGACCTCTCCCCATGACCGAATTCTTCCTTGCCGACAGCGACGCCACCGAACTGCTCGGGCAGTGGCTGGCGGCCACCCGGCCGCCGCAGGCGCTGATCGAACTGCGCGGCGACCTGGGTGCCGGCAAGTCCACCACGGCCCGCGCGCTGCTGCGCGCGCTGGGCGTGCAGGGCGCGATCCGCAGCCCCACCTACACCCTGGTCGAGCGCTATCCGCTGGCCAGTGGCGGCGAGGCGTGGCACCTGGACCTGTATCGCATCGGCCAGGCCGGTGAGCTGGATTTCCTCGGCCTGGACGAGGGCAGCGCGGTGCTGTGGCTGGTCGAATGGCCGGAACGGGGCGCCGGCGCGCTGCCGCCGACCGACCTGGTGGTGGCGCTGGAGATCGACGGGCAGGGACGACGCGTCCGTCTCACTGGGGCCAGCGACGTAGGACATGAATGGCTGGAACGGTTGCCGCAAGGGGGCGACTTGCAGGCCATTTCTGTCGGCTGACGAGAACAAAGACCGGCAGGTTACGGATTATTAAGGAAAAAGGTGTTGCATTCCGTTCAGCGCGGTGATTGAATCCTGAGCCATGCGCCCGGGGAACCGTCTCATCGCCATCTGTGCCGCCGTCGGACTGGGTCTGGCGAGCGTCAGTACGTGGGCGGGTGAAGTCCGACAGGTCCTGCTGAACACCGGCGCTACCGGCACCCGTGCCGAGATCTCGCTGGTCGGCAGTGGCGGCTACAAGACCCTGTCGCTGGCCGGCCCGAACCGCCTGGTGGTCGATTTCCCCGACTCCAGCGCCATACGCAACCTGAAGATGCCGGCCGCGCAGGGCGTGGTCACGGCGGTGCGTACCGGACAGCCGGTCCCAGGCACGTTCCGCGTCGTTTTCGACCTCGCCGAATCGGTGGCGCCGTTCCGCCCGCAGATGCAGCGCGAGGGCAATGAATCCAAGCTGGTGATCGAATGGCCGGGCGATGGCCCGGCCGTGGCCAGCAGCCGCCCGGCGGCGACGCCAGCCGTCCAGCCGCAGGCGCCCGCGGCGGGAGCTGCACCTGTACCGACTCCGGCCGAGAGCGCGCAGTCGCGCACCGATGCCGCGCGTGCCACGGCCCTGCTGACCGCACAGGTACAGCAGCAGGCCAGCGCCACTGCCGCCGCACCAGCCACGCCGACCCCGGCACCGACCACCGCGCCGGCCCAGGTTGCTGCGGCCGGTGTCACCGCCAGCAGCACGCCGTCGTCCTCGCCGGCCGCGATCCTCGCCGGCCAGCGCACCGCAGCGGTGGTGACCACGCCGCCGGCCACCGTGCCTACACCGGCACCGACGCCGGTGGAACCGCCGCGTCCTGTCATGCCCAGCGATGCGTCGCGTATCCGCATGCAGGCCGGCATGCGCCACCTGGTGGTGGCGATCGATCCCGGACACGGCGGCCAGGACCCGGGTGCGATCGGCCCGACCGGCAAGCGCGAGAAGGATGTCACTCTGGCAGTGGCGCGCGAGCTGGCCCGCCAGGTCAACGCCACGCCAGGCCTGAAGGCCTACCTGACGCGCGACAGCGACGTGTTCATTCCGCTGCCTATGCGTGCGCAGAAGGCGCGTGCGAACAAGGCGGACATCTTCATCTCGATCCATGCCGACGCGGCCGAAAACCGCTCGGCCACGGGCTCATCGGTCTACGTGCTGTCGACCAAGGGCGCCTCTTCGCAGCGCGCCCGCTGGCTGGCGGACAAGGAAAACGCGGCCGACCTGGTCGGTGGCGTGCGCCTGCAGCAGACCGAAGGCACCCTGGCCAACGTGCTGCTGGACCTGGCGCAGAGCGGCTACATGAAGGCGTCCGAAGACGCGGCCGGCCACGTGCTGGGCGGCCTGAAGCGGATCGGCAACAACCACAAGCCGAACATCGAGCGCGCCAACTTCGCGGTGCTGCGCACCTCGGACATGCCGGCGATGCTGGTGGAAACCGCGTTCATCTCCAATCCGGATGAAGAACGCCGCCTGATGGACCCGGCGTACCAGCGCAAGATCGCTGGCGCCGTGCTGGACGGCGTGCACACCTTCTTCAGCCGCCAGCCGCCGCCGGGGACGTTGTATGCGGCCCGCGCCCAGGCCGAGATCGACGCGGCCGGCACCATGGCCGGCGGCAGCAAGTAAGCCGCCGAAGGCGGGTTGCTGCTTTCCGTAGAGTCGAGCCGCGCTCGACTGGGCCTTGTCGGTAGCCCGCAGTCGAGCATGGCTCGACTCTATCCTCGGCAGCTCCGCTATCATCGACCCATGAAGTCTGCTGCCCATCACCTCCCATGAGCGCGCCCGGTCCGCGCCCGATCCGGCCGTTGCCGGAGATCCTCATCAACCAGATCGCCGCTGGCGAAGTGGTCGAACGGCCCGCGTCGGTGGTCAAGGAACTGGTCGAGAACGCGATCGATGCCGGCGCCAGCCGCGTCGACATCGATCTGGAAGAGGGCGGTGTGCGCCTGATCCGCATCCGTGACAATGGCAGCGGCATCGCACCGGAGCAGCTGCCGCTGGCGGTATCGCGCCACGCCACCAGCAAGATCGCCGACCTGGACGATCTGGAATCGGTGGCAACGCTGGGGTTCCGCGGTGAAGCGCTGCCTTCGATCGCCTCGGTCAGCCGCTTCACCCTGGCCTCGCGCCGCGCGCATGACGAGCACGGTTCGGCGTTGCAGATCGAAGGCGGCAAGATCGGCGAGGTGACCCCGCGCGCGCACGCGCCGGGCACCACGGTGGAAGTGCGCGAGCTGTTCTACAACGTGCCGGCGCGGCGCAAGTTCCTGCGCGCCGAGCGCACCGAACTGGGCCATATCGAAGAGTGGCTGCGTTCGCTGGCGCTGGCACGGCCGGATGTCGAGCTGCGCGTGTCGCACAACGGCAAGGCCTCGCGTCGTTACAAGCCGGGCGATCTGTATTCCGATACACGCCTTGCCGAAACGCTGGGCGAGGATTTCGCCAACCAGGCCGTGCGCGTGGACCACAGCGGTGCCGGACTGCGCCTGCATGGCTGGATCGCGCAGCCGCATTATTCGCGCGCGAGCGCCGACCAGCAGTACCTGTACGTCAACGGTCGCTCGGTGCGTGACCGCAGCGTCGCCCACGCAGTGAAGATGGCCTACGGCGATGTGCTGTACCACGGCCGCCAGCCGGCCTATGTGCTGTTCCTGGAACTGGATCCGACCCGCGTCGACGTCAACGTGCACCCTGCCAAGCACGAAGTGCGCTTCCGTGATTCGCGGCTGGTCCATGATTTCGTCTACCGCACGCTGAAGGATGCGCTGGCCGATACCCGCGCCGGCATGTCGGCGCAGGAGATCGGTGCCGGTGCTGCGCAGCCGGTGGATGCCACGGCCATGCCGATGGCATCGAGCGCAGGCGCGTCGGGATTCGGGCTGGTGCGTGGGCCCGCGCCGGGTGCCGGCTCGGGAGGTGGTGGTGGCGGATTCTCCGGATGGCGCCCGCAGCAGCCGCTGGGCCTGCAGGTGGCCGATGCACCGGCTGCCTATGCCGCGCTGTATGCCGCACCGGCCGGCGCCGAGCGCGGTGCTGCGCTGCCGCCGATGCCGACCGAGAACGGACTGCCGGTCACCAGTGCCGACGCAGGCGTGCCGCCGCTGGGCTATGCGATCGCGCAGCTGCATGGCATCTACATCCTGGCCGAGAACGCCGAAGGCCTGATCGTGGTCGACATGCATGCGGCCCACGAACGCATCGGCTACGAGCGCCTGAAGAACGCGCACGATGGCATCGGCCTGCAGTCGCAGCCGTTGCTGGTGCCGATCACGCTGGCAGTGGGCGAGCGCGAGGCCGACACCGCCGAGAGCGAAGCTGAAACCCTGGCGGCGCTCGGCTTCGAGGTGACCCGTGCCGGCCCCGGTTCGCTGCACGTGCGCAGTATTCCGGCATTGTTGGCGCATGCCGAACCGGAAGGGCTGCTGCGCGACGTGCTGACCGACCTGCGCGAGCATGGCCAGAGCCGCCGCGTGGCCAGTGCACGCGACGAACTGCTGTCGACCATGGCCTGCCACGGCGCGGTGCGTGCCAACCGGCGCTTGACCCTGCCGGAAATGAACACGCTGCTGCGCGACATGGAAATCACCGAACGGTCCGGCCAGTGCAACCACGGCCGACCGACCTGGGCCCGTTTTTCGCTGGCGGAGATCGACCGCTGGTTCCTGCGCGGACGTTGAGGGGAGCATCGATGCGTTATCGGGGAATGGCGGGCCTGCTGGCCGCCGTGGTGTTGGCCGCCTGCAGCCCGGCAACACCGCCGGTGCCGACGGCCGCTGAAGATCCGGCCTACGCGGCCGCGCAGCAACAATGGCGTGTAGCGCGCTACCAGGACCTGACCCGGCCCGATGGCTGGACGGCGCTGGTGGGCCTGCACTGGCTGCAGAACAAATCGCATTTCGTTGGCAGCGGCGCTACCAACGGCATCCGCCTGACGGTTGGCCCGGACAAGCTGGGCCTGCTGCGTCGCGAAGGGACGCAGTGGTGGTTCACGCCTGAAGCCGGTGTCGATGTCAGTCATGATGGCCTGCCGGTGCGCGGCCGCATCCGCGTTGACACCGACAAGGACGCGCAACCGACGCTGCTGGCCTTCGATGGCGGCAAGGGCCAGCTCAGCATCATCCGCCGGGGGCCGCGGGACGCGCTGCGGGTCAAGCATGCCGATGCGCCTGCGCGGCGTGACTTTGCCGGCCTGCAGTACTGGCCGGGCGGCGTGGACTGGCAGGTGCAGGCGCGCTTCATCGCGCACCCGCCGGGCAAGACCCTGCCGATCGTCGACATCACCGGCCTGACCACCGAGATGCCCAATGCCGGCGCGGTCGAGTTCGAACGCGATGGTCGCAGCTGGCGGCTGGAAGCGATCGGTGCGCCCGGGCAGCCGCTGTTCCTGATCTTCGCCGACCGCACCAGCGGCCGCGGCAGCTATCCGGCCGGGCGCTACCTGGATACCGATGCGCCCGCCGCAGACGGCACCGTGCGCATCGATTTCAACCATGCCTACAACCCGCCGTGCGCGTTCACCGCCTACGCCACCTGTCCGCTGGCGCCACCGGAAAACCGGCTGGATCTGCGCGTGGAAGCGGGCGAGAAGGCGTACCACCTGCCTGAAGGAGAAGGCTGACCATGCCGATCAAACACCTGTTCCGTGCCGCGCTGCTGATGGCGGCGTGCGCGATGGCACCCCTGGCCACTGCCCGCGATGCGCCGGGCACCACGGCTGCGGCCGCGACCGCCGCGGCGGCCAAGCCGCCCGTACCGCTGTTGTGGAAAGTCACCGGCCCGGGCGATGCACGCGTCTACCTGCTGGGGTCGTTCCACCTGCTGAAGCCGCAGGACTACCCGCTGTCGCCCGATGTCGAGCAGGCGTTCGAGGCCTCGCAGCGGGTGGTGTTCGAGCTGTCGCCGGAAGACATGCAGTCGCCGCAGCTGGCCAGCCGCATGGTGCAGGCCGCGACCCGCACCGATGGCAGCGAGCTGAAGCGTGATCTGGATGCGCCGACCTGGCAGAAGCTGCAGGCCTTTGCTGCCCAGAACCAGCTGCCGCTGGCGCAGATGCAGGGCATGAAGGCCTGGTTTGTCGGCCTGAGCATTTCGGTCGGGCAGATGCAGAAACTGGGCCTGGACCCGGCGCTGGGCCTGGACCGCCACTTCATGGAGCGTGCGCAGAAGACCGGCCGCAAGACGGCGGGCCTGGAGGACATCGATACCCAGATCGGCATGCTTGACGGGATGACGGTGCAGGAGCAGCGGCAGATGCTGGCCGAAGCGCTGGACCAGGCCGGCAAGGCCGATGAGCAGGCGCGGCTGCTGCATGATGCATGGCGTCGCGGCGACGAGCGCCTGCTGTGGACCAAGATGGCGGCGGAGATGCGCCAGCAGTATCCGCAGCTGTACCAGCGCATCAACACCGGGCGCAACGATGCCTGGGTGCCGAAGCTGCAGCCGTACCTGCAGGCCGGGCAGGGCGGTACGCTGGTGGTGGTCGGCACGCTGCACCTGCTGGGCAGTGATGGCGTGGTCGAGAAGCTGAAGGCCAAGGGCTACAAGGTCGAGCGCGTGTGCACGGGGTGCAAGGCGAAACGCTGACGCATCGTTGGCGCGATGCCAAACAGAACGGCGCGCCAGGGGCGCGCCGTTTTCGTATCAGCCGTAGCTGCCGTTCAGCGGCGGGTCTTGCCGCCGGTGCCGGTGCCCGGTTCGCCGGGCTTGTTGCCGGTGCCGGTTCCCGTTCCGGTACCGCCGGGGCGCGGGCCACCGAAACCGCTGCCCATGCTGCGCTGGAATTCCTGCCACAACTCCAGGTTGCGCTCGGTCAGCTGGTTCATCATCGCCCACGGGGTCTGGCCCAGCAGGTTGCCCATCTGCTGGCGGAACTGTTGCTGCTGGTCGAGGAAGACCTGCATGCTGCGCTCCAGATAGTTGCCCATGAAGCCCTGCAGGGAATCGCCGTAGAAGCGGATCAGCTGGCTCAGCAGCTGGGTGGACAGCATCGGTTCGCCGTCCTGTTCCTGGTCGGCGATGATCTGCAGCAGGACCGATCGAGTGAGGTCGTCGCCGCTCTTGGCGTCGCGGACTTCGAAGTCTTCACCGTCCAGGATCAGCTGGCGCACGTCCTCGATGGTGATGTAGCTGGAGATCTCGGTGTCGTAGAGACGGCGGTTCGGATACTTCTTGATGATGCGGGTCGCAGCCATGAAGCGGTACTCGTCACAGTAGACGCGCAGCATGGCGCAGTGCAGCAGCGGTTGCAACCGCTCCAGCCCCCGCCAGGCTTGGCTTTCAGGGGCGATCATGTTGCGCAACAAGGGTTTGCGTGCTGCGCAGCATGACCATCGGCAGGGGCCGCCGGTGCATGCCGCGGCGCCCCCCTGCGCGGCTCACCAGCCCATGTGGTGGCCGCCGTTGATGTCCAGGTTGCTGCCGGTGATCCACGAGGCTTCCTCGGCCACCAGGAAGGACACGCCATAGGCGATTTCTTCCGGCTTGCCGAGGCGTCCGGTCGGGATGTCGGCGATGATCTTGGCGCGCACGTCCTCCGGAACCGCCATCACCATGTCGGTGGCGACGTAGCCGGGCGAAATGGTGTTGACAGTGATGCCGAAGCCGGCGTTCTCGCGGGCCAGCGAGATGGTGAAGCCGTGCATGCCGGCCTTGGCCGCAGCGTAGTTGGCCTGGCCGTACTGGCCCTTCAGGCCGTTGATCGAGCTGATCTGGATGACCCGGCCCCAGCCGCGGCGGCGCATGCCCTCGATGACCGGCCGGGTGACGTTGAACACCGAGTTGAGATTGGTGTTGATCACATCGTGCCACTGGTCCGCGCGCATGCGGTGGAAGGTGGTATCACGGGTGATGCCGGCGTTGTTGACCAGGATCTCGACCGGGCCCAGCTCGGCCTCGACGGCGCGCACGAGTGCTTCGGCGCTGTCCGGATCGGAGACATCGCCCGGGAAGATCGCCACGTGGTAGCCGCGCTCGGTCATCGCCTGCTGCCAGGCGCGGGCCTTGGCCTCGTCGCGGTAGTTGGTGGCGACCCGGTGGCCCTGGTCGGCCAGGCGTTGGCAGATGGCGGTACCGATGCCGCCGGTTCCGCCGGTGACCAGTGCGACGCGAGATGTCATGGAGTGCTGTCCGGGTATCAGGTGGGGGAAGGGGGATTCTGCAACATCGGCGCGGAAAGTGCGCCGGCCGGCAACAGGATGTCGGTCCGCGGCAGCCGCGCCGGGTCGAACGCCCGTTGCGCAGCCTCCAGCAGCGCATCCCGGTCATCGGCGCCGTCCAGTGCGGCAGGCGCCTGGCCCAGCAGCTGCCAGAGCGCGCGCAATACCGGCACCGGCCGCGTGCTGTCCACCGGCAGCGACGCCAGCGACTTGGACAGTTTGTGCCCCGGTGCATCGAGCAGCAGCGGCAGGTGCCAGTAGCGTGGCACGGCCAGGCCCAGCGCCTGCTGCAGCAGGATCTGCCGCGCGGTGGAATCGAGCAGGTCGGCGCCGCGCACCACTTCGGTCACGCCCTGTTCGGCGTCATCGACCACCACGGCCAACTGGTAGGCCCAGCAGCCATCTGCACGGCGCAGCACGAAGTCGCCAACCTCGGCATGCACGTCCTGGTGCTGCGGCCCGCGCAGGCCATCATTGAAGTGCACGATGCTGCCGCGTGGCACGCGGAAGCGGACGGCAGGGTCCGGTCGTGGCTGTCGCGCAACGCAGCGGTGGTGGATGCCGCCGCTGGCGGCCAGTTCGCTGCGGCTGCAGTGGCAGACAAAGGCCAGATCGCTGGCCAGCAGCACGTCGAGCGCGGCCTGGTAGGCCTCCCCGCGCGCGCTCTGCCACAGGACCGGGCCGTCATGGGTGAGGCCGAAGGCGGCCAGCGCCTGCAGTTGTGCCTCCGCGGCGCCAGGCACCGTGCGCGGCGGATCGACGTCTTCAATGCGCAGCCGCCACAGGCCGCCGTGATGGCGGGCGAGCAGCCAGCTGCCGAAGGCGGCAAGCAGGGATCCGGGGTGGAGCAGGCCGGTCGGCGAGGGCGCGAAGCGGCCGCAGGAAATGGGGGAGGTCATGCTGGCTGAATCGTCGGTCAGGTTGGCGCTTGAATTCAAGCTGACCACACCGCAAATTGACTGTTATCGACCCCTTCCGAGCCGGATTTTCCCATGTTTACCCGCATTGCCCTGTTCCTGGCGACCAACTTCGCGGTCCTGATCCTCGCCAGCATCGTGATGTCGTTGCTGGGGGTCAATCCGAGCCAGATGAGTGGCCTGCTGGTCATGGCCGCGATCTTCGGCTTCGGTGGCTCCTTCATCTCGCTGCTGCTGTCCAAGTGGATGGCCAAGCGCTCCACCGGTGCGGTGGTGATCACCGAGCCGCGCAACCAGACCGAGCGCTGGCTGCTGGCCACCGTCGAGCGGCAGGCCAAGGCGGCCGGCATCGGCATGCCCGAAGTGGCGGTCTATGACGGCCCGGAGATCAATGCCTTCGCCACCGGTGCCAACCGCAACAATGCGCTGGTGGCGGTGTCCACCGGCCTGCTGCACAACATGAGTGAAGACGAGGCCGAAGCGGTGCTGGGCCACGAGATCGCCCATGTCGCCAACGGTGACATGATCACCATGGCACTGCTGCAGGGCGTGTTGAACACCTTCGTGATCGTGCTGGCCCGCGTGGTCGGCGGCATCATCGACAGCGCACTGTCGGGCAACCGCGAAGGCGGCGGCCGCGGCTTCGCCTACTACATCATCGTGTTCGTGCTGGAGATGGTGTTCGGCCTGTTCGCCACGATGATCTCGATGTGGTTCTCGCGCCATCGCGAGTTCCGTGCCGATGCGGGTGGTGCCTCGCTGGCGGGCCGCCAGAAGATGATCGCCGCGCTGGAGCGCCTGCAGCTCAACCACGGCCAGAGCACGCTGCCGACCCAGATTGCCGCCTTCGGCATTTCCGGTTCGACGGCCAAGAAGCTGTTCATGAGCCACCCGCCGCTGGAAGAGCGCATCGCCGCGCTGCGGGCGTCGACGGCGGCGTAAGCCACCGCTCCACGGTAGTGCAGGAACGCCTGGCCCCGCGCCGGGCGTTTTTGTTTGCGCGATGCATTGCTGATGCCGGATCGTGCCCGGCGGATCGTTTCCGCGCCTGCGGGGAGGTGTCACTTTCTTTGCTCGTGCAAAGAAAGTAACCAAAGAAACACGCCGCCGGGGCGCGAGCCGTCGCTGCGCGACGGTTCCCTGTGCTTCTCGGCGAATCAGGGGACGGCGCCGAACTCGCTGCGCTCAGACACCGGCGCCTCTTCGCCCCTGATTCCCCTGCGATGCTCGGCTCGCTCAAGGCGGACTGGAAGATCAAGATCAAGATCAAGAACAACAGCATCCACACGTGGCGTGGATTTACTGGGTGCAGCTGTGGCATTTGACCTTGGGTCCGCCTTGAGCGAGCCGAGCACCGCAGGTCCGGCGAGGGCGAAGAGGTGCGGGTGTCTGAGCGCAGCGAGTTCCCGCACCGTCCCTCGACGGGCCGAGGAGCGCAGGGTACCGATGCGTAGCATCGGCTCGCGCCCTGGCGGCGTGTTTCTTTGGTTACTTTCTTTGCACGAGCAAAGAAAGTGACACCCCTCCGCGGTCGCGGAAACGACTCTCCGTGCGCACAAACGAAAACGGCACCCTCGCAGGTGCCGTCTCCATGAAGCGCTTTACGCGAAACCTCAGAACTTCGCGTCGAACTCCGCCGCATAACCGGTGTTGACCAGCACCTTCTGCAGCGACTCGGCCACCTTCAGGTTGCCGGCCACGATCTGGTGGGTCTCCGGGCCACGGTTGTCCATGCGGCCCAGGGTCGCGCCCTTGAAGTCGCAGACCTTGCCACCCGCCTCGCGGACCAGCAGCAGGCCGGCGGCGATGTCCCACGCCTTCACGCCGGCTTCGAAGTAGGCGTCGGCGCGGCCGCAGGCCACGTAGGCCAGGTCCAGTGCGGCCGAACCGGTGCGGCGGATGTCCTCGCCGTGCACCAGCAGGGCGTCAACCGCCTTCAGCTGGGCGCTGGCACGGCTGCGCTCGCGCGGTGCGAAGCCGGTGTGGATCATCGTGCCTTCCAGGTCCTTGCGATCGGCCACGCGGATGCGGCGGTCGTTCAGCACGGCGCCAGCGCCACGGCTTGCGGTGAACAGTTCATTGCGCAGCGGGTCGAAGATGACCGCATCGGTCGGTTCGCCATTCTCGACCAGGGCGATCGACACGCAGTAGTGCGGCACGCCGCGCAGGTAATTGCTGGTGCCGTCCAGCGGGTCGATGACCCACATCTGGCGGCGCTCGCCCTGCACGCCACCTTCTTCGCCGAAGATGCCGTAGTCCGGGTAAGCGCGCTTGAGTTCCTTGACGATGACCTTTTCCGCGTCCGCATCCACTTCGCTGGCGTAGTCCATCCGGCCCTTCTGCACCACGTTCAGTGCCTCGAGCTTGTTGATGTTGCGCAACAGGACGTTGCCGGCGAGGCGGGCGGCCTTGACCATGACGGTGACGGCGGGTTTCTGCATGGCGTGGGCTCCCGGAAAGGCAGAAGAGATGGACTGGCGGGGGAAAAGAGCGGGTCCGGCGCAGTGGCCGGCCGCACAGTTTACCATTGGTCATCGTCCAGCTCGACCTTTTCCCTGTTCATGTCCCAGTTTCCCGCCGCCACCCGCCTCCGATTCGTCCTGGTCGGTACCCAGCACCCCGGCAACATGGGCGCTGCCGCCCGTGCCCTGAAGACCATGGGCCTGGCCCGCCTGGTGCTGGTCGCCCCCGAAAAACCGCTGGACGAGGAGGCTTTCCGCCGCTCGGCCGGTGCCGAAGACGTGCTGGGGGACGCCCCGGTGGTGGCCACCCTGGCCGAGGCCGTGGCCGATTGCCGACTGGTGCTGGGCTGCACCGCCCGTGCCCGCCGCGTCCAGCTGGAGGAGTACCTGCCGGCCGATGCCGCCGCCCGTGCGGTGGCCAAGGCGGGCGAGGGCGCCGAGGTGGCGCTGGTGTTCGGTCGCGAGCGCACCGGGCTGACCAACGAGGAACTGCAGCTCTGCCATGCGGCGGTGCATATTCCATCCGACCCGGCGTTCAGCTCGCTCAACCTGGCAGCTGCGGTGCAGGTGCTGGCCTATGAAACGCGCATGCAGCTGCTGGGCGCGCAGCCGGCCGCCGACGCCGAGCCGGGTTTCCGCGAACAGGCCGCCAGCCATGAGCAGATGGAGAGCTTCTTCGCCCAGCTCGGCGACACCTTGGACGAGATCGATTTCCACAAGGGCCGCGCACCGGAATCAGCGATGCGCAAGCTGCGCCGCCTGTTCCTGCGCAGCGAGCCGAGCGAGCAGGAAGTGCGCCTGTTGCGCGGCATCCTGGCCGACACCCAGCGCATGGCGCGACTGGCACAAGCGGGCAACAAGGACAGCTGACGACGTTCTCATTTTTTCGGGTAGTCTGTCCGGATACCCAGGGGGGATGAAGCCTGTGTCGGGTCTGCGAAGGGCAGTGCAGAGGGGACTGCTGAGCCTGGTCATGATCCTGCTGGCCGGGACGGTGCATGCAGCACCGGACCCGGTGCTGGTGCTGGGCCGGATCAGCGATGATCCCAAGGCCCATTACGAGCAGCTGCAGCCGTTGCTGGACTATGTGGTGGCACGCATGCATGACGTCGGCATCAAGGAGGGGCGGATCCTGATGGCGCGCGACCCGCAGCAGATGGCCAGCTATCTGCGGCGGGGGCGGGTCGACTGGGTCACGGAAACGTCGGGTACGGCAGTGGCACTCGGCCAGCGCAGTGGCGCGCGGCCGTTGTTGCTGACCGAGCGCAATGGTGTGCGTGAGTACCAGACCGTGTTCTTCGTGCGCCGCGACAGTCCGGTCCAGCGCATCCAGGATATGCGTGGGCATCGCCTGGCGTTGCAGAACACGGCGTCCACCAGTGCCTACCTGGTGCCGGTGATGACGCTGCTGCAGGAGGGGCTGGCGCCGCAGATCCTGGCCGGCGTATGGGACATGCCGGGCCGGGACAGTGTGGGGTATGTGTTCGCGCGCAGCGAGTTGAACATCGCTACGTTCGTGCACAAGGGCGTGGTTGACGTGGGGGCGGTGAGCAGCGTGGACTGGAACGACGAGCGAAGGATGCCGGCGGCATTCCGGCGCGACTTCCGCGAGCTGCTGCGCACCAGGCCCTACCCGCGGGCGGTGGAGATGGTGCGCGCCGACCTCGACCCGCGGGTGCGTGACCGGCTGCAGGACGTCCTGCTGCAGGCGGCCAGTGACCCGCAGGCGCAGGGGGCGTTGCATCGGTTTTTCGGTACTTCCGGTTTCCACCGCGTCGATGCGCATGCGCAGCAGCGGCTGGTTGAATTGAAACAAGGATTGACGCGCGTGCGGATGGAAGTGGAATGAAGTGGCTCGGCTCGGGAATGCAGGCCCGGTTCCTGCTCGCGATGGGCGGGGCGATGGTCGTGGTGGTGGCGATCCTGGCAGTGTTGCTGGGGCGGCAGGCGGCGATGCAGGGCGAGGTGCGCAACCTCAGTGGTGGCGTCATCCATGAACTGTTCGACCGCAGCGTGCGCAGCCGCGGCGAAGCGATGGCGCGCGAGCTGTCCGACGCGCTGGCCAACCCGTTGTACTACCGCGACCTGGACCAGGTCGGTGCGCTGGTGCGCAGCACCGCACGGCAGCCGGTCGTGCGCTATGTGCTGGTGTTCGACGACCGTGGCCGGCTGGTGCATGACGGCTCGATCGAGGTGTCCGGCTTCGGCCAGCCGATGGCCGACCCGCTCGCTCCCAAGGCCGCGGTGGCGCAGGCGCTGGTGGTGCAGGAATCGCCCAAGGTGCTCGACAACACCATGCCGATCATGGTCGGCAACCAGCGCATCGGCGGCGTCCGCGTCGGCATGGCGCTGGACGAGGTGCAGCAGCGCGAACAGGCAGCCAATGCCACGCTCGGCGAGCGCCTGCAGCAGGTCGGCAGCCGCCACCTGGGCTGGCTGCTGCTGATGCTGGGCCTGCTGGTGGTGATCGGCGTGGCGGTGATCCTGTACGTGCAGCGCACCCTGGTGGCGCCGATCCGGGACCTGGCCGCTGCGGCACGCCGCATCGAGGCTGGCGACTACCAGGCGCCGCTGGCCGAGAACACCCGCAATGACGAGGTCGGCGAGCTGGTGCGCGGCTTTGCCCGGATGCGCGATTCCATCGCCCGCCATGACCGCGAGGTGCGGCGCATGGCCTATACCGATGCGCTGACCGGGTTGACCAACCGGCTGGCGTTCCGGGAAGCACTGGACCATCGCCTGATGGCGGCGCGCGCATCCAATCATCGGCTGGGCCTGCTGTTCGCCGATATCGACGACTTCAAGCGCGTCAACGATACCCTCGGCCACGAGGCCGGTGACGAAGCGCTGTTGCAGTTCGCACAGCGCATCGGGCGCGCGGTCGCCGAAGCGGGAGGCGATGAGGCGCTGCTGGCCCGCTTCGGCGGCGACGAGTTCGTGATCCTGGTCGGCGATGGCGACGTGGCCGCGAACGCCCGGCTGCTGGCCGAGGTGCTGGTGCGCGAACTGGGCAAGCCGCTGGTGGTACAGGGCAGGGAGCTGTTCCTGGGGACCTCGATCGGCGTGACCCTGTTCCCGGACGATGCCGCCGATGCGACGACGCTGCTGAAGAACGGCGACATCGCCATGTACCAGGCGAAGATGGCCGGCAAGAACTGCTACCGCCATTACAGCCGGGCGATGGACCATGCGGTCGAGCGCCGCGTGCACATGGAGCAGGAGCTGCGCGGGGCCTGGGAGCGCGGCGAGCTGCGCCTGGCCTACCAGCCGATCTTCCGCATGCGCGACCGGCGCATGGTGGGCGTCGAAGTGCTGCTGCGCTGGCAGCATCCGACCCTGGGCACGATTCCGCCGTCGGTGTTCATCGAAGTGGCCGAGCAGAGTGGACTGATCGAGATCATCGGCCCGAAGGTGCTGCGTGCGGCCTGCATGGAAGCCTCGCAGTGGCCACGGGGTGCGGGCGGCGACGATCTGTTCGTGTCGGTGAACGTATCACCGCGGCAGCTGCGCGGCGGCGAGCTGCCGGCGCTGGTTGCACAGTGCCTGCATGAGTCCGGGCTACCGGCCTCGCGCCTGCACCTGGAGCTGACCGAAACCGCAGTGATCGGCGACGAGATGGTTGCCGCGCAGCTGCTGGACAAGCTGCACCGCACCGGCGTGAAGGTCTGGCTGGATGATTTCGGAACGGGCTTCTCCGGTCTCAGTCACCTGCGCCAGGTGCCGGTGGACGGCGTGAAGATCGACAAGAGTTTCGTGGCCGACATGCAGCGCGATCCCGACGATCTGGCACTGACCACGGCCATCATCGCCATGGCCCACGCGCTGGGCATCACGGTGGTGGCCGAAGGCATCGAGCAGCAGGCGCAGTTCGAACTGCTGGTGCAGCGCGGCTGCGATCTTGGCCAGGGCTACTGGCTGAGCCACCCGGTGACCGCCACCGAAGTGGTGCGGATGATCGAATCGGGTCTCTGACCGACGGTTGTTGTGTCGGGGTCAGATCCCTTTTCCGCAGGAAAAAGGGATCTGACCCCCTGCGGAATTACAGCGGGCGCTTGCTCGGGTCGCCGGGCAGTTCGCGCACCAGCTTGGGGATCAGGTAGCCGGACAGGCGCGCGGTCAGGCCGGCAATCAGCGCCTTGGCCTGGCTGTCGTCCACTTCGAAGTGGGCCACGCCCTCGACCCGGTCCAGCTGGTGCAGGTAATAGGGCAGCACGCCGGCGGCGAAGCTGCGCTCGCTCAGGTCCTGCAGGGCCCGCACGCTGTCGTTGACCCCGCGCAGCAGGACGGCCTGGTTCAGCAGCTGGGCGCCGACGCCGCGCAGGCGGCTCATCGCAGCGTCCACGCTGGCGTCGAACTCATTGGCATGGTTGGCGTGGACCACGATCGCCAGCGGCCACGGCAGGCTGCCCAGCCAGGCCAGCAGCTCCTCGTCCACGCGCTCCGGCAGCACGATCGGCAGCCGGGTGTGGATGCGCAGGCGGCGGATGTGCGGGATCGCGCGCAGCGCATCGGTCAGCTCGGCCAGCTTGTGCGTGGCCAGTGACAGCGGGTCGCCGCCGGACAGGATGACCTCGTCGATGTCCGGGTCGGCCGCGATGGCCGCTACGGCCTCCTGCCAGCCGCCCTTGGCGGCGTTTTCCGCGGCATAGTCGAAGTGGCGGCGGAAGCAGTAGCGGCAGTTGATCGCGCAACTGCCGGTGGCGACCAGCAGGGCGCGTCCACGGTACTTCTGGATGACGCCGGTGGCCTTCCTGGCGGCACCATCACCCACCGCATCGAAACTGAACCCGGGTGCCGGGCGCATTTCCTCGTCGACGGGCAGCACCTGGCGCAGCAGCGGGTCGGCCGCGTCGCCCACGCGCATGCGCGCCACGAAGCCCTCCGGCACGCGCAGCGCGAACTGGGCAATGGCCGCCTCCGAGACACCCAGCGCGGCCGGGTCCAGCTGCAGCCGGGCCAGCAGGGCGTGCGGGTCGCGCAGCGCCTGGCGCCAGAGCTGCTGCCAGCGCGCGGGCGCGCCTGGCGACTGGGGCCGGGGGAAGGCGGAAAGCTGCATGGAGAGGGGGCCTGCGGTTATCATGGGGGCAGAAAAACAGTCGCCCACCGGCACCCGGTGGGCTTTCCATTCTAACGGCTCGCCGCACCCGCGGCGTTTTTGCCACTCAGGAGTTTACGCATGGCCAGCTACGGCATGAACGACGTCAAGAACGGGATGAAGATCCTGGTCAACAACCAACCGGCCGTCATCATCGACACCGAATACGTCAAGCCGGGCAAGGGCCAGGCCTTCACCCGCGTGAAGTACCGCCTGATCAAGGACGGCCGTACCCAGGAAGTGACCATGAAGTCGACCGACTCGCTGGATGCAGCCGACGTCGTCGATACCGACATGAACTTCATGTACAGCGACGGTGAGTACTGGCACTTCATGGACCCGGAATCCTTCGAGCAGGTCCAGGCCACCAAGGCCGGCATGGGCGGCGCCGAAAAGTGGCTGAAGGGCGAAGAGTCCTGCGTGGTCACCCTGTGGAACGGTGAGCCGATCTTCGTGCAGCCGCCGAACTTCGTCGAACTGAAGATCACCGAAACCGATCCGGGCGTCCGTGGCGACACCTCGGGCGGCGGCGGCAAGCCGGCCACCCTGGAAACCGGCGCCGTGGTCCGCGTGCCGCTGTTCGTCAACCAGGACGAAGTGATCCGCGTCGACACCCGTTCGGGCGAATACTCCGCACGCGTCAAGTAAGGTTCCGGCCATAGGCCGACCTTGCGGTAGTGCCGGCCGCTGGCCGGGTACGCGCCAGCACATTCGCGCTGGCGCTCCCATGATCTGCTTCGGCAGATCATGGGCCCCGCTTCACGGGTCTCCAGACCCCGCCGCTTCGCGGCAGCCCCTGACTCAGGGGCGTGTCCCCAGAAGTATCTCGCCGCCCCCACAGCCAGTGAGCCCGCATGAGCGATAGCCCGCACCTCCCCGAAGCCTGCGACCTGCTCATCGAAGCCGGTTACGTCGTTCCGATCGAGCCGCATGCGGTGGTGCTGGAAGACCATGCCGTTGCCGTGCGTGGCAGCGAGATCGTGGCCATCCTGCCGCGTGCCGAGGCGCGCGCACGCTTCCGCGCCACCCAGGTGGTGAGCCGACCCGAGGCTGCGCTGATGCCGGGCCTGGTCAACGCGCACACGCACAACCCGATGACCCTGCTGCGCGGCGTTGCCGACGACCTGCCGCTGATGACCTGGCTGCAGCAGCACATCTGGCCGGTGGAAGCGGCGGTGATCGGCCCCGAATTCGTTGCCGACGGTACCACCCTGGCCATCGCCGAGATGCTGCGCGGCGGCACCACCTGCGCCAACGAGAACTACTTCTTCGGCGACGTGCAGGCCGCGGTCTACAAGAAACACGGTTTCCGCGCGCTGGTGGGCGCGGTCATCATCGATTTCCCCACCGCCTGGGCCAAGACCGACGACGAGTACTTCGCCAAGGCCGGCGAACTGCACGACCAGTGGCGCACCGATCCGCTGATCGGCACCGCGTTCGCGCCGCATGCGCCTTACACGGTCAATGATGCCAACTTCGAGCGGGTACGGATGCTGTCCGACCAGCTCGACATGCAGGTGCACCTGCACACCCACGAGACCGCGCAGGAAATCAACGATTCGATCAGGCTGCACGGCCAGCGCCCGCTGGCGCGGCTGGATCGGCTCGGCCTGGTCAACGACCGCCTGATCGCGGTGCACATGACCCAGCTGACCGATGCGGAAATCCACCTGTGCGCCGAACGTGGCGTCAGCGTGGTGCATTGCCCGGAATCCAACCTGAAGCTGGCCTCCGGTTTCTGCCCGGCCTGCGCCCTGCAGCGCGCAGGCGTGAACCTGGCGATCGGTACCGATGGCTGCGCCAGCAACAACGACCTGGACATGTTCAGCGAGAACCGCACCGCGGCGATCCTGGCCAAGGCCGTGGCCGACGACGCCACTGCACTGGACGCGGCAACCACGCTGCGCGCGTCCACGCTGGGTGGCGCACGCGCGCTGGGCTTCGGCGACCGCATCGGCTCGATCGAAGTCGGCAAGCAGGCCGACCTGGTCTGCGTTGATCTGTCCGCGCTGGAAACACAGCCGCTGCACAACGTGCTGTCGCAGCTGGTGTACGCCACCGGCCGCCAGCAGGTCAGCGATGTCTGGATCGCCGGCAAGCCGAAGCTGGTGCAGCGCGAGCTGGTCGGCATGGACCTGCCGGGCATCATCGCCAACGCGCGCCAGTGGCGCGAGCGCATCCGCCATATCCGCGCCTGAACCCTGGCGCCGCAAGGACATCCCCCATGACTGCCCCCCACGCTTCCTCAAATTTCGATCAGGCCGAGCTGGACAAGTTCGCTGCGCTGGCCAACCGCTGGTGGGACGCTGACGGCCCGCAGAAGCCGCTGCATGCGCTGAATCCGGTGCGCCTGCAGTACGTGGCTGACCGCGTGCCGCTGCGCGGCGCCCGCGTGCTCGACATCGGCTGCGGTGGCGGCCTGTTGAGCGAAGCGCTGGCCCAGGCCGGTGCTGACGTCACCGCCATCGACCTGGCCCCGGAGCTGGTCAAGGTCGCGCGCCTGCATGCGCTGGAAAGCGGCGCCCAGGTCGATTACCGGGTGCAGGCGGCCGAGGATCTGGCCGCCGAGCAGCCGGGCAGCTTCGACGTGGTCACCTGCATGGAAATGCTGGAGCACGTGCCGGACCCGGGCGCGATCATCGAGGCCTGCAAGCGCCTGCTGAAGCCGGGCGGCCACCTGTTCCTGTCGACCATCAACCGCACCGCCGCCGCGTTCGCGGTGGCGATCGTCGGCGCCGAGTACGTGGCGCGCCTGCTGCCCAAGGGCACGCACCACTACCAGGAATTCATCAAGCCGGCCGAGCTGGCGCGCTGGCTGCGCGAGGCCGACCTGCAGCTGGTGGATGTCAGCGGCATGGCCTACGAGCCGTGGCGCAACCATGCCCGCCTGAGCAGCCGCACCGACATCAACTACCTGGCCTACGCGGTCAAGCCGGCATGACCGCCGCCCGCTTCCCGCGTGCGGTGCTGTTCGACCTGGACGGCACCCTGCTGGACAGCGCGCCGGACTTCGTCGCCACCTGCAACGCGATGCTGGCCGAGCGTGGTCGTGCGCCCATCGATCCGGCGGTGCTGCGCCCGGTGGTCTCCAAGGGCTCGCGCGCGATGGTCGGGGCCGCTTTCCCGGACCTGGATGCCGCTGCGCGAGATGCACTGATTCCGGAATTCCTGCAGCGCTACGAAGCGCTGATCGGCCAGCACGCGGTGCTGTTCGATGGCGTGGCCGGCATGCTTGCCGCGCTGGATGACGCCGGCACCGTGTGGGGCATCGTCACCAACAAGCCCGAGTACCTGGCGCGGCTGATCCTGCCGCAGCACGGCTGGCAGCAGCGCTGTGCAGTGCTGGTCGGCGGTGACAGCCTGGCCGAGCGCAAACCTCACCCGCTGCCGCTGCTGCACGCTGCGCAGGCCATTGGCGTTGCTGCCGAAGACTGCGTGTACGTGGGTGACGACGAGCGCGACATCATCGCCGCGCGAGCCGCGGCCATGCCGTCGGTGGCAGCCCTGTGGGGCTACCGCCTGCACAGCGACGATCCGCTGGCCTGGCAGGCCGACGTGCTGGTCGAGAACGCTGAACTTCTGCAACTGGCCAGTCTCTGGCCGACCCGGCCGGCAGCCCCGGCCCAGCCGTAAGGAATGGTGTAGTGAGCAGTACCGCGCTGGACAGTTTCCTCGACAAGTGGCGCAGCCGTTGGCCGGAATGGTCGGTGGCCGCCCCGTTCGTGGCCGAATCGCAACGCGAGCTTGCAGTGGCGTGGTTCGCGCTGCTGCAGGAGTTCGACGACATGCTCAACACCAGCGGCGATCCGCTGCCGGCCGACGCCAAGCTGGCGTGGTGGGGCGAGGAGCTGCGCAGCTGGGCGGGACATCGCTCGCGCCATCCGCTGGGCAGGCTGCTGGAGCCGGTGCGTGCGCCATGGGCCCAGTTGGCCGAAGCACTTCCGGATCTGGTTGAAGCGCGCACGGTCGCGCTGGATGCGGCCGGCGCCGGGCGCGCGCTGGCGAACTACGCCGAGGCCGTAGCCGCGGTGGAGGCGGCCTTGTTCGCTGACAAGCCGCGCACCGGCGCCGGTCGTGCGGTGCAGCTGCAGACCTTGGCGCAGCGCCTGCAGGACGCTGGCGTGGCGGGTGTGCCGCGCAGCCTGCTGGACGAGGACGCCAGCAATGCCGCACAGCGTTGGGCGCAGCATCTGTTGAAGGGGTGGGGCACCCGCGTGCCCGGCCCGCGCCCGCGCCGTGTGTGGTCCAGCCTGGCGCGTGCGCGGGTGGCGGCACAGGCCGCAGGCAAGCCGATCGAGGCCACCCCGGTGCGCACCCTGCTGCGCGTGTGGTGGGCCGCGCGCGGTTGATCCAACGTACCTGGTAGTGCCGGCCGCTGGCCGGCATCCAGCAGGGCGCGGAAGAGGATGAGGTTGCCGGCCAGCGGCCGGCACTACCGTTACTTGCGCTCCAGCACCAGCAGCGGGTCGATACGGGTCTCGAACCAGTTCATGCCCCAGTGCAGGTGCGGGCCGGTGGCACGGCCGGTGGCGCCGACCGCAGCGATCACCTGGCCCTGTTCAACCCGGTCGCCGACCTTTACGTCGATGCGCGAGAGGTGCAGGAAGTTGGAGCTGACCCCGAAGCCGTGGTCGAGCAGCAACGTGCCGCCGGTCAGGTACAGGTCCGGGCCGGCGAAGGTGACGATGCCGGCGGCCGGTGCTTTCACCGGCGTGCCGGTCGGCACCGCGATGTCCATGCCGGAATGACCGGCACCGGGCTGGCCGTTGTACACGCGGGCATTGCCGAAGCGGCCGCTGATGCGGCCCTGCACCGGCCAGATGAAGGTCTGGGTGAAGTCGGTGCGGTCGTCATCGCGGGCGCGTGCGGCGGTCACCTGCGCCTGTTCGCGCTTGATCCGCTCGGCAATCGCCGGCGGCGGGTTGACCGTCTTCGGCGGCACGCCATTGACCCGCTCTGTGGGCCAGTCGCGCGGCGTCACCGCAATGGTCGCGGTCTCGTTGCCACCATCGGGGCGCTGCACCTGCACGCGCAGCGGGCCCTTCTCGTCACGGCCGATGCCGAACACCACGCTGCCGTAGCCGCTCACCCGCAGCTGGCGACCGGCGTACTGCACGCGGCTGCCGGCGGGAACCTTGCCGATCACCAGTGCGCCCTGCGATGCACTGGTCGGGAACACCACGCGGCTGTCGATCAGGCTGCCAATGCCATCCTGCGCCTGCGCCGCGGGTACGGAAAACAGGGGCGCGGCCAGCAGCGACCCGATCAGAAGTGCCGAGCGCATCAGCGGTCGTAGGTCATGCGCTGGCCGGCGGGTTCGCCCACCAGGTTGCTGCCGTCCCACACCAGCTGGCCGTTGACCCAGGTGGAGGCGACGCGCGAACGGAAGGTGGTGCCCTCAAACGGCGACCAGCCGCACTTGGACAGCACGTCCTCGCGCTTGACCGTGAACGGCACGTCTTCGACCAGGACCAGATCGGCGAAGTAGCCTTCGCGCAGGAAACCACGTTCTTCCACGTCGAACAGCTGCGCCGGGGCGTGGGCGAACTTCTGCACCACCTGCTCGCGGGTCAGCTTGCCTTCGTGCACGCGCTCCAGCGCGGCCACCAGCGCGTACTGCACCAGTGGCAGGCCGGAGGGGGCCTGCGCGTAGGGCTTCTGCTTCTCTTCCCAGGTGTGCGGCGCGTGGTCGGTAGCCAGCACGTCCAGCACGTCGTCGGCCAGCGCAGCGGTGATCGCCTCGCGGTCGGACACTTCCTTGATGGCCGGGTTGCACTTGATCAGGTTGCCCTTGGTCGCATAGTCCGGGCGCGCGAAGTGCAGGAAGTGCACGCAGGTTTCAGCGGTGATCTGCTTGCGGCTGCCATCGGCGCGGATCAGCGGGCCCTTCTCGAACAGCGCCAGTTCATCGGCGGTGGAGATGTGCAGCACGTGCAGGCGGGTGCCGTGTTTGCGCGCCAGCGACATCGCCAGGCGGGTCGACTTGATGCAGGCTTCGCGCGAGCGGATGTCCGGGTGCATGTCCGGGGTCAGCGCATCGCCGTACTTTTCCTGGAAGGCCTTCAGGTTGGCATCGATCATCGGCGTGTCTTCGCAGTGCGTGATGATCGGGGTCGGGCATTCGCGGAAGATCGCGTCCAGCGTTTCGGGGTTGTCGACCAGCATGTTGCCGGTCGAAGCACCCATGAACACCTTCACGCCTGGCGCCTTCTTCGGGTCCAGCGCACGGATGGCGTCCAGGTTGTCATTGCTGGCGCCGTGGTAGAAGCCGTAGTTGGCCCAGGCGCGGCCGCGCGCGAGCTCGTACTTGGCTTCCAGGATGGTCGAATCCAGCGTCGGCGGGTTGGTGTTGGGCATGTCCATGAAGCTGGTCAGGCCACCGGCCACGGCCGCCGCCGATTCGCTGGCGATGTCGCCCTTGTGGGTCAGGCCCGGTTCGCGGAAGTGCACCTGGTCATCGATCATGCCCGGGAGCAGCCAGCGCCCGGCCGCGTCCACCACCTGCTCGCCGTCGCGCGGCGCCAGCCCGTTGCCGATCTGCGCGATGCGGCCGTTCTCGATGCGCAGGTCGCCGTCGAAGGTGCGGCCTTCGTTGACCATGCGGGCATTGGTGATGAGGGTGGAGGACATGTCAATGTTTTCCTGTGCAACGGCAAGAGGGGGCGTTGGGGGACTCGGGCACGGGGTCGAAGCCGCCGGGATGGAACGGGTGGCAGCGGCCCAGCCTGCGCGCAGCCAGCCAGCTGCCGCGCAGCGGGCCGTGCCGCGAGATCGCGTCCATCGCGTATTCAGAACAGCTCGGCACGAAACGGCAGCGGGGCCCCAGCAAGGGGCTGATGAAGCGCTTGTAGAAGCGCAGCAGGGCGATGAGCAGGCGCGAGATCACCCAGTCATCTTATGCCAGTTGGCATGAAGGCCGCATTTGTGCAGGATGGGCCGTTGGTCGCATGTCGCCGATGGCCTGCGACCGGTACCAGCACCGTCGGGTGCTGGCCAGGTTCCGTACCGCGCAAGGCGGTCCGTGTTCGTCGGACTGCCCATTGGGCGCCTTGGCTCCAGGACTGAATGGAGCAGGGTGCCGAGGTTGCTGCTGCGGGTCGGGTAGGCTATAAAGGCCCGCTTTCCCGGGCCCCGGGGAATCCAAGGAAGAGCGTTTCGTGGCTGCTAAAAAAACTGCAAAGAAGGCCGCAACGGCCGCCAAGAAAACCGCCAAGCCTGTTGTGAAGAAGTTGGCGGCAAAGCCCGTTGCCAAGAAGCCGGCGAGCAAGCCGGCGACCAAGGCAGCGTCCTCGCAACCGGCGGCCAGGAAGGCCACCGCAAAGAAAACGCCGGTCAAGGCAACCAAGCCGGTGGCGAAGAAAGCCGCTGCGCCCGCCAAGGCCAAGCCAGCCGCTGCCAGCAAGAAGGCGCCGGTGAAAAAGGCCGTCAGCAAGGCTGCGCCGGTGAAGAAGACCGTCGCCAAGCCGGTGGTCAAGAAGGCAGCAGCCAAGCCGGCGCCGAAGGCGGTGGTGAAGAAGGCTGCAGCCAAGCCGGTCGCCAAGCCGGCGGCAAAGAAGGTCGCTGCGGCCAAGCCGGTCGCCACGCCTGCCGCTGCAAAGAAGGTTGCCAAGAATGTTGCCGCACCGGCCGTAAAGCCGGCCCCGGCCCCAGTAGTGAAGTCCGCACCGAAGCCTGCTGCCAAGCCGGCTCCGGCCAAGCCTGTCCCGGCCAAGACCGTGGCAGTGGCAGCAGCCCAACCGGCCTCCAAGCCGGCCCCGGCCGCCGCTCCTGCCGCTTCGAAGGCCCCGCAATCCAAGAATCCCGTGCCCGTTTCGAAATCGCCTGCCAAAACCGCCGTGAAATCCGATTCCGTCCCGAAGACCGTGTCGCGCCCTGTCGGCAAGGTTGCCGTGGCCGTCGCCGCCCGCTCGGCAGCACCGGCCCCGCGCAGCAAGTACAAGGTGGTCGAATACAAGACCGACGAGGCCACCGGCCGCCCGATCCTGCCGGCTGGCTACAAGCCGTCCTCGGAAGAGGAATACATGAGCCCGCTGCAGCAGGAGTATTTCCGCCAGCGCCTGCAGAACTGGCGCGCGGACCTGGTGGAAGAGTCCAAGCAGACCATCGAGAACCTGCGCGAGGAAGTGCGTGACATCGGCGACGAAGCCGAGCGCGCGACCCGCGAAACCGAGAACTCGCTGGAACTGCGTACCCGCGACCGCTACCGCAAGCTGATCGGCAAGATCGACAGCACCCTGAAGCGCCTGGAAGCGGGCGACTACGGTTACTGCGTCGACACCGGCGAAGAAATCGGCCTGGAGCGCCTGGAGGCGCGCCTGACCGCCGAGCGCACCATCGATGCCCAGGAGCGTTGGGAGCATCTGCAGAAGCAGCAGGGCGACTGATTCCTGATCGTTGTCTGGTCATGCAGAAAACCCGGCTTCGGCCGGGTTTTTTGTTGGGTTCGAGTTGGCTGTGTAGAGCGCCTTCCGGGTATCGGGTGGAGCCTGCGGGTGGGTCCGATGTAGAGCCGAGCCCACGCTCGGCTCAGGCCGAAGCCGGAGGGCAAGGAGGAGCAAAAGCAAAAGCAAAAGCAAAGGCAGCCAAGCATGGCTTGGCTCTATCAGGAGCGGTCATGCGTGCGCTCGCGGCTGTTGGGTCCGCCTTGTAGCGAGCCGAGCACCGCAGGGGAATCAGGGGCGAAGAGGCGGCTCTATCCTGTAGAGCCGACTGCTGGTCGGCTGGCTCTCCGCGCCGTCCCCTGATTCACCGAGGAGCACAGGGCACCGGCGCGCAGCGCCGGCTCGCGGATGGCGGCGTGTTTCTTTGGTTACTTTTCTTTTCGCGCGAAAAGAAACGTGACACCCCACCGCGGTCGCGGAAAGAGCCCGCCGGGCATGGCCCGGCGCGTGGGCGCACGGAAATACGCAGCCGAGCATGGGCTCGGCTCTACAGGCTCACTGCAGGTCGCGAAGATTCAACTTCCGCAGCGTCGGGTTCTTCCACGCGGTGATCCCGGCCACGCTCAGCACCGCGAACCCGCCCAGCACCACGGCCGGTACCAGGCCGAGCAGCTTCGCCATCGTGCCGGCATAGAACGCGCCCAGCTCGTTGGACGAACTGATGAAGATGCCGTTGATCGACGATACGCGACCGCGCATTTCTTCCGGCGTGGCCAGCTGCAGGATGGTCGAGCGGATCACCACCGAGACGCCATCGAAGGCGCCGTAGAACAGCAGGATCAGCGCCGACAGCCAGAAGTGCTGCGACAGCCCGAAGCTGATCACGCACAGGCCGAAGCCGGCCACCGCGAACAGCAGCACGCGGCCGGCATTGCGGTGCAGCGGGTGGCGGGCCAGCCACAGGCCCACGCACACCGAGCCCAGCGCCGGCATCGCGCGCAGGATGCCCAGGCCTTCCGGGCCGTGGTGCAGGATTTCGTGCAGGAACGCCGGCAGCATCGCCACCACGCCGCCCAGCAGCACCGAGAACATGTCCAGCGCCATCGCGCCGACCATGATCCGGTTGTCGACCACGAAGCGCGCGCCTTCGGCGATGCTCTTGAAGATCGGCGCGGCAGGGCCGGTGTGCACCGGCTCCTCCACTTTCAGCGTGGCCAGACAGGCCATCGCCACCAGCGCGAAGGCGGTGGCCACCGCGTAGGACAGGCCCTTGCCACCGAAGCCGACCAGCACGCCGCCCAGTGCCGGGCCGGCGATCATGCCGGCCTGGAATACCACCGCGCCCAGGCCGGCGCCACGCGCGAACTGGTCACGGGCCAGTACGCGGGCGAACAGGGCGTTGTAGATCGGCGACAGGAAGGCGCGGACCATGCCGGTCAGCGCAATGGCTGCGTAGATCGGCCACACGCCGTCGATCGGCAGCCAGCCCATGGACACGCTGGTCAATACCAGTGCGGTGGCGATCAGTCCGCAACAGGCGACCATGCCCAGGCGGCGGCGCGGCAGGTGATCCACCAGGTAACCGGCGAACGGCGCCACGCAGAAGAACGGCAGCACCTCGGCCAAGCCGATCAGGCCCAGCGAGAACGGATTGCGGGTGACTTCGTAGATGTGCCAGCCGACGGTGACCGCGACCACCTGGTAGGACAGCATCGCGAAGATGCGGTACGCCAGCAGCCTGGCGAAACCGGGCCGGGACAGCAGGCCCAGCGCGCTGTCTTCGGCTGTGGCAGGCTCGCTCACGATGGGTCGCGCTGCAGCTGGGCCTGCGCGGTCTCGCGGATGAAGGCCAGCATCGCCGCCACGCCGTTGCTGCGGGTCGGCGAGAGGTGGCGGGCCAGGCCGATGTCCTGGATGTAGCTCGGCTCGGTGGCCAGGATCTCCTGCGCCGAGCGCCCGGAGTACACACGCAGGGCCAGGAAGATCAGGCCGGAGACAATCGCCGAATCACTGATGGCATGGAAGCGCAGCGACTGCGCGTTGCCTTCGGGCACGATCCAGACCATCGACTGGCAGCCGAGCAGGCGATGCTCTTCGGTCTTCCATTCTTCCGGGAAGGCCGGCAGCTTGCGGCCGAGGTCGATCAGGTACTGGTAGCGCTCGGACCAGTCGCCGAAGAAGCCGAATTCCTCGGCGATGGCGGCCTGTGCCTCGGCGGCGGTGGGTTCAAGCGGGAACGGGGAGTCGGTCACAACAGTCTCTACGGTGGGGGCGTGGCCGGCGTACCGGCCACGGGGCAGGGCGGGTCAGCCGCGCTTGCGCGACCAGCGCACGCCCTGCGGGGTGTCTTCCAGCACGATGCCTTCGGCGGCCAGCTGGTCGCGGATGGCATCGGAACGGGCGAAGTCGCGCGCCTTCTTGGCCGCAGCGCGCTCGTCGATCAGGCCCTGGATGCGGGCATCGTCGCCGCCGTCGCTGGCCGCAGTGCCGAACCACTGCGCTGGATCGGCCTGCAGCAGGCCCAGTGCCAGTCCGGCGCCGAGCAGTTCACCCTTCAGGCGCGCCTGCTCGGCCGGATCGGTGGCACGACGCGCATCGGCGGCGATGCGGGCCACTTCGGCCAGTGCCTGCGGGGTGTTCAGATCGTCATCCAGAGTCGCTTCGACCGTGGCCGGGATCGCAACGACCGCCTCGACTGAAGCCAGTTCGCGCAAGGTGCCGTACAGGCGGTCCAGGGTGCGCACCGACTGTTCGATCAGGCCATCGGACCAGTCCAGCGGTTGCCGGTAGTGGGCCGACAGCAGGGCCAGGCGCAGTGCTTCCGGCGGGTGCTGGCGCACCAGGTCGTGCACGCGCTCGATGTTGCCCAGCGACTTGCTCATCTTGGCGCCGCCGAAGTTGAGCATGCCGTTGTGCAGCCAGAAGCGGGCGAAGATCTTGCCGCCGTGGGCGCACTCGCTCTGCGCAAGCTCGTTCTCGTGGTGCGGGAACTGCAGGTCGACGCCGCCGGCATGGATGTCGATGGTCTCGCCCAGGTGGGCGGCGGCCATTGCCGAGCACTCGATGTGCCAGCCCGGGCGGCCACGGCCCCAGGGCGACGCCCAGCCGGGCAGGTCGTCGCTGGACGGCTTCCACAGCACGAAATCACCCGGATCACGCTTGTACGGGGCCACGTCGACACGGGCGCCGGCCAGCATTTCGTCCGGATCGCGGCGCGAGAGCTTGCCGTAGCCATCGAAGCTGGCCACCGCGAACAGCACGTGGCCTTCGGCAGCGTAGGCATGCCCGTTGGCGATCAGCTGCTCGATCATGGTGATGATCTGCGGAATGTGCGCGGTCACCTCCGGCTCGATGTCCGGCGGCACCACGCCCAGCGCGGCCATGTCCTCACGGTAGGCGGCGGCGAACCTGTCGGTGATGGTGCTGATCGGTACGCCCTGCTCGCGCGCGGCGGTGTTGATCTTGTCGTCCACGTCGGTGATGTTGCGCGCGTAGCGCAGGCCACCGAAACGGCGCCGCAGCAGGTCGGCCAGCACCCCGAACACCACCGGGCCACGGGCGTTGCCGATGTGCACGTAGTTGTAGACCGTCGGGCCGCACACATACAGGGTCGGACAGGCCGGATCGAGCGGGGTGAACGGTTCGAGCTGGCGAGTCAGGTTGTTGTGCAGGCGCAGGGTCATGGGGCTGTGGCTGGGGGACAAGCCTGTGATTTTAGAACGTGTCGGCCCCCTTTGGGGGCACCCGTTGCCACCGGTGGACGCCGGGGCCGCCCGGGGTGGGGTGGGCAGGAGCGGCGTGGACGGGTAATGTTCAGCCCCTTGCGCTCGCCACTGCCTACACTATTGCCGTGTCCTTGCTCCCGTCGCCAATGAAATCCACCGCGTTGCTGACCCTGGCCTGCCTGTCGGCGCTGCCCGCCGTGGTGCTGGCGCAGGAGGCCGAGCCCCGCAACCGGGTGGTGATCGTTGAGAACGTGAAGTTCGACTACGCCCAGGTGCTGAACGTGGAGCCGGTGTTCCAGACCCTGCGCGCGACCCGCACCGAGGAGCACTGCGAGCCGGTGTCGACCCGGACCCTGGCCCCGGTGAACGTGACCGGCGAGGAGCCGGTCGAGGACAAGGGCCGGATCAGCCGCTTCTGGGACTCGGTGCGCTCGATGTTCAAGCGCAGCGACGAAGAGGCCGTTGAGGAGCCCGGAGCCGAGACGCCGGCCCCGGCACCGGCCAACACTGGCCCGATGCTGACCCGCGACTGCCGCATCGTGCCGGTGGGGCGTGAATTCCGCCGGCCCATCGCCTACGACGTGGATTACGTCTACAAGGGCACCAAGTACCGTTCGCGGCTGCCGGAAGACCCCGGCAACCGGCTCAAGATCCGGGTGTCGATCACGCCCTGGGTCGGCCCGGAGCAGGGCACGGCCAGCAATCCCTGATTCTGGGACCCCGGCCCTTGCGCCGGCCTCGGCCGCATGCAAAGATGGTTGACCATGAAGCTCACCGACTTCCAGCACGACAGCAGCGCAGCCCGACAGGCGTCGGGCATGACCTCGCGTGCGCGTCGACCGGAACCCCACATCCTCGCTGGGTAACCGGAGCTTTTTGCTGTTCGTCCGAAAAAACCCAGCCCGCCGGCTGGGTTTTTTCGTTTCCGCGCTTCAAAAGTGCATCTTCTGAAAGCTGCAACTGCAATCTTCCCGCTCCACCTTTGATTCCTGTTTTCCCTTCCACCGCGTCGAAACCGGCGCCGCCACGCAAGGAAAGATGATGTCCCCCAAGCACTTCCTGAACACCCAGGACTGGAGCCGCAGCGATCTCGACGCGCTGTTGACCCAGGCGGCGCTGTTCAAGCGCAACAAGCTCGGCGACCAGCTCAAGGGCAAGTCGATCGCGCTGGTGTTCTTCAACCCGTCCATGCGCACCCGCACCAGCTTCGAACTGGGCGCGTTCCAGCTCGGTGCCCACGCGGTGGTGCTGCAGCCGGGCAAGGATGCGTGGCCGATCGAGTTCAACCTCGGCACGGTGATGGACGGCGATACCGAAGAGCACATCGCTGAAGTGGCCAAGGTGCTGGGTCGTTACTGCGACATCATCGCCGTGCGTGCGTTCCCCAAGTTCATCGACTGGGCCTACGACCGCCAGGACATCGTCCTCAACAGCTTCGCCAGGTACTCGCCGGTGCCGGTCATCAACATGGAGACCATCACCCACCCGTGCCAGGAGCTGGCCCACATCATGGCCCTGCAGGAGCACTTCGGCACCCAGGACCTGCGTGGCAAGAAGTACGTGCTGACCTGGACCTACCACCCCAAGCCGCTGAACACCGCCGTTGCCAATTCGGCGCTGACCATCGCCACCCGCATGGGCATGGACGTGACCCTGCTGTGCCCGACCGCCGACTACATCCTCGACGAGCGTTACATGGGCTGGGCCGAGCAGAACGTGGCCGAGAGCGGCGGCTCGCTGAAGATCAGCCATGACATCGACAGCGCCTACGCCGGCGCCGACGTGGTCTACGCCAAGAGCTGGGGCGCGCTGCCGTTCTTCGGCAACTGGGAACCGGAGAAGCCGATCCGCGACCAGTTCAAGCACTTCATCGTGGACGAGCGGAAGATGGCGCTGACCAACAATGGTGTGTTCAGCCACTGCCTGCCGCTGCGCCGCAACGTGAAGGCCACCGACGCGGTGATGGATTCGCCGCAGTGTATCGCCATCAACGAAGCCGAGAACCGCCTGCACGTGCAGAAGGCGATCATGGCGGCGGTTGCCGGGCGCTAGATCGAACAAGGGGTAGAGCCGACCGTTGGTCGGCTGCTCCCGCAGCGGCGCATCCAATATTCCAGCCGACCAACGGTCGGCTCTACCGAATTCCCATCCCCCAAGTGGACCTGACCCCCATGAGCAACAAAGACGTCGTTCTCGCCTTCTCCGGCGGCCTGGATACCAGCTTCTGCGTGCCGTACCTGCAGGAGCGCGGCTACAACGTGCACACCGTGTTCGCCGACACCGGCGGCGTCGATGATGAAGAGCGTGACTTCATCGAGAAGCGCGCCGCCGAACTGGGCGTGGCGAGCCACCTCACCGTCAACGGTGGCCCGGCCATCTGGGAAGGCTTCGTCAAGCCGTTCGTGTGGGCCGGCGAAGGCTACCAGGGCCAGTACCCGCTGCTGGTCTCGGACCGCTACCTGATCGTCGATGCCGCGCTGAAGCGTGCTGCCGAGCTGGGCACCAACATCATCGCCCACGGTTGCACCGGCATGGGCAACGACCAGGTCCGCTTCGACCTGGCCGTGAAGGCGCTGGGCGACTACCAGATCATCGCGCCGATCCGCGAGATCCAGAAGGAACACACCCAGACCCGCGCCTACGAGCAGAAGTACCTGGAAGAGCGTGGCTTCGGCGTGCGCGCCAAGCAGCAGGCCTACACCATCAACGAGAACCTGCTGGGCCTGACCATGTCCGGCGGCGAGATCGACCGGTGGGAAGCTCCGGGCGAGGGCGCGCGTGGCTGGTGCGCACCGCGCAGCGAGTGGCCGGAGCAGGCCCTGACCGTGACCCTGAAGTTCGTTGAAGGCGAAGCCGTCGAACTGGACGGCAAGGCGCTGCCGGGCGACCAGATCCTGGCCCAGCTCAACAAGCTGTTCGCCCCGTACGGCGTGGGCCGCGGCGTCTACACCGGCGACACCGTGATCGGCCTGAAGGGCCGCATCGTGTTCGAGGCCCCGGGCCTGGTTTCGCTGCTGGCCGCACACCGTGCGCTGGAAGATGCGGTGCTGACCAAGCAGCAGAACCGCTTCAAGCCGGACGTGGCGCGCAAGTGGGTGGAGCTGGTGTACGAAGGCTTCTACCACGACCCGCTGAAGACCGACATCGAAGCCTTCCTGAAGTCCTCGCAGGCCAAGGTCAACGGCGAAGTGGTGCTGGAAACCCGTGGTGGCCGCGTCGATGCGGTGGCCGTGAAGTCGCCGCACCTGCTCAACACCAAGGGCGCCACCTACGCGCAGTCGGCCGACTGGGGCGTGGAGGAGGCTGAAGGCTTCATCAAGCTGTTCGGGATGAGCTCCACTGTCTATGCGCAGGTCAATCGCGGTTGACCTGTGACGGGGTGCCGGCCGCTGGCCGGCGCCTCGCAACGTCGATGGAGGGTAGTGCCGGCCGCTGGCCGGCTCGTGGCACGGCTGGATCATTGCGGAGCCGGCCAGCGGCCGGCACTACCGATTTCGAACCCTACGGATATTCAGACACATGCTTGAACAGACGCTCGATCACCTGCAGGCCCTGGTGTCCTTCGACACCCGCAACCCGCCGCGTGCGATCACCACCGGTGGCATCTTCGATTACCTGCGCGACAACCTGCCCGGCTTCAACGTCGAGGTGATCGACCATGGCGCGGGCGCAGTCAGCCTGTACGCCGTGCGAGGCACGCCGAAGTATCTGTTCAACGTGCACCTGGACACCGTGCCGGACTCGCCGCACTGGAGTGCCGACCCGCATGTGATGCGCCGCCTGGACGACCGCGTGGTCGGCCTGGGCGTGTGTGACATCAAGGGCGCCGCCGCTGCGCTGGTGGCGGCGGCCAATGCCAGCGATGGCGATGCCGCCTTCCTGTTCTCCAGCGACGAGGAAGCCAACGATCCGCGCTGTATCGCCGCGTTCCTGGCCCGTGGCCTGCCGTATGAAGCGGTGCTGGTGGCCGAGCCGACCATGAGTGAAGCGGTGCTGGCGCATCGTGGCATCAGCTCGGTGCTGATGCAGTTCGCCGGCCGCGCCGGCCATGCGTCCGGCAAGCAGGACGCGGCCGCCAGCGCGCTGCACCAGGCCATGCGCTGGGGCAACCGTGCACTGGACCATGTGGAATCGCTGGCCTCGGCCCGCTTCGGCGGGCTGACCGGGCTGCGCTTCAACATCGGTCGCGTCGAAGGCGGGATCAAGGCCAACATGATCGCACCGGCTGCTGAGGTGCGCTTCGGGTTCCGCCCGCTGCCGTCGATGGACATCGATGGCCTGCTGGCGACCTTCGCCGGTTTCGCCGAACCGGAAGCCGCCGTTTTCACCGAAACGTTCCGTGGCCCCAGCCTGCCGGCCGGTGACATCGCCGAGGCCGAGAACCGCCGCCTGCTGGCGCGCGATGTGGCCGATGCGCTGGAGCTGCCGATCGGCAACGCGGTGGACTTCTGGACCGAGGCCTCGCTGTTCTCCGCCGGTGGCTACACCACGCTGGTGTTCGGCCCGGGCGACATCGCCCAGGCCCACACCGCTGATGAGTTCGTGACGCTGGAGCAGCTGCAGCGCTACACCGACGCCGTGCATCGCATCATCGCCGCCGGCGCCTGATCGACCCTACAACGCCGCCCGGCCCTGGCCGGGTGGAACTGCAACGCGGCGACCGCCGCCTGTGACGAAACCGAAATGTCTCCTGCCCTCCAGCCCCACCGCCAGACCCGCCAGACCATCGTGCGCCTGCTTTCCAGCATGGCCAGCGCGAAGGAGATCAGCCAGTACCTCAAGCGCTTCTCGCAGCTGGACGCCAAGCGCTTCGCCGTGGTCAAGGTCGGCGGCGCGGTGCTGCGCGACGACCTCGACGCGCTGACCTCTTCGCTGTCGTTCCTGCAGGAAGTCGGGCTGACCCCGATCGTGCTGCACGGTGCCGGCCCGCAGCTGGATGCCGAACTGTCGGCCGCCGGCATCGAGAAGCAGACCGTCAACGGCCTGCGCGTGACGTCGCCGGAAGCGCTGGCGATCGTGCGCCGGGTGTTCCAGCAGTCCAACCTGCGCCTGGTCGAGGCGCTGCAGCAGAACGGAGCGCGCGCCACCTCGATCACCGGCGGCGTGTTCGAGGCCGAGTACCTGGACGTGGACACCTACGGCCTGGTCGGCGAGGTGAAGAAGGTCAACCTGGCACCGATCGAGGCCAGCCTGCGTGCCGGGTCGATCCCGGTCATCACCAGCCTGGGCGAGACCGCTGGCGGCCAGATCCTCAACGTCAACGCCGACTTCGCCGCCAACGAGCTGGTGCAGGAACTGCAGCCATACAAGATCATCTTCCTGACCGGCACTGGCGGCCTGCTGGACGAGCAGGGCAACGTGATCGATTCGATCAACCTGTCCACCGAGTACGACCACCTGATCGCGCAGCCGTGGATCCACGGCGGCATGAAGGTGAAGATCGAACAGATCAAGGATCTGCTCGATCGCCTGCCGCTGGAATCGTCGGTGTCGATCACGCGCCCGGCCGATCTGGCCAAGGAACTGTTCACCCACAAGGGGTCGGGCACGCTGGTGCGCAAGGGCGAGAAGGTGCTGCGCGCCACCGCCTGGAACGAGCTGGACCTGCCGCGCCTGAAGGGCCTGATCGAATCCAGCTTCGGCCGCACCCTGGTGCCGGAGTACTTCGAAAAGACGAAGCTGCTGCGCGCCTACGTCAGCGAGAACTACCGCACCGCGGTGATCCTCACCGACGAGGCCGAGGGCGTGTACCTGGACAAGTTCGCCGTGCTCGACGATGCGCAGGGCGAGGGCCTGGGCCGTGCGGTCTGGAACGTGATGCTGGAGGAAACCCCGCAGCTGTTCTGGCGTTCGCGCCATGGCAATCCGATCAACCACTTCTATTACGCTGAATCCGACGGCTGCTACAAGCAGGACCACTGGAAGGTGTTCTGGTTCGGCGCCGACGGCATCGACCGGATCAAGACCTATGTCGACCATTGCGCCCGGCGCGCGCCGAGCCTGCAGGGCTGAACACATGAACCATGCCGACTGGACCAAGGTCCCTACGCTGGCGGGCACCCATGCGCGGCTGGAGCCGCTGCAGATGGGGCATATCGATGGCCTGCGCGGCGCGCTTGGCGATGGCGCGTTGTCCAGGCTCTGGTACACCCAGGTGCCCGATGCGAAGACCATGGCCGGCTACGTGCAGGCAGCGCTGCAGGCGCAGGCCGAAGGCAGGGTGCTGCCGTTCGTGGTGTTCGATGCCAACGACCAGATTGTCGGCACCACCCGCTACTACGATCTGCAAGCGGACGTGCCGCGCCTGAGTATCGGTTACACCTGGTATGGCGAGTCTGCGCAACGCACCGGGGTCAACACCGAGACCAAGCTGATGCTGCTCAGCCACGCGTTCGAGCGGTTGCAGTGCCTGAGCGTCGTGTTCGAGACCAGCTGGTTCAACTTCACTTCGCGCACCGCCATCGCACGCCTCGGCGCCAAGCAGGATGGCGTGCTGCGCAACCACAAGCGGCACGCCGACGGCACGCCGCGCGACACCGTCATCTTCTCCATCATCGATGCGGAATGGCAGGGCGTGAAGCGCCACCTGCAGTACCGCCTGGACAGCCACGCATGAACGATTCGACTTTCACCCTGGGCATCGTCGGGGCCCGCGGCCATACCGGCGCCGAGCTGATCAAGCTGGTGGCCGCCCATCCGCGCCTGGAACTGGCCTTCGTCTCCTCGCGCGAGCGCGCCGGGCAGCGCCTGTCCGACCACCACCCGGAGTTCCAGGGCGAGCTGCAGTACGAGAACCTGGATGCCGACGCGGTGGCCGCCAAAGGCGTGGACGCGGTGATCCTGGCCCTGCCCAACGGCCTGGCCGCACCGTTCGTGGCCGCGCTTGAAGCCGCCAAGCCGGACACCGTCATCGTCGATCTCTCGGCCGACTACCGCTTCGACAACAGCTGGTATTACGGCCTGCCGGAGCTGACCCGCGGCCGCTACAACGGCCAGAAGCACATCAGCAACCCGGGCTGCTATGCCACGGCGATGCAGCTGGCGGTGCATCCGCTGCTGGACCTGCTGGCCGGCCCGCCGCAGTGCTTCGGTGTCTCCGGCTACTCCGGTGCCGGTACCACGCCGTCGGACAAGAACAACGTCGAACTGCTGGCCGACAACCTGATGCCGTATGCGCTGACCAACCACGTGCACGAGCGCGAGGTGTCGGTGCAGCTGGGCGTGGCCGTCGAGTTCATGCCGCACGTCGCGCCGCATTTCCGCGGCATCACGCTGACCGCCAACCTGTGGCTGAACCGCGTGCAGACCCGCGAACAGATCGTCGAGCGCTTCCAGCAGGCCTATGCCGGCGAACCCCTGATCGAAGTGGTGGATGAAGCGCCGTGGGTCAGCCGCATCGCCGGCCGCCACGGTGCCCAGGTCGGTGGCTTCACCCTGGCCCCGGGCGGCAAGCGGGTGGTGGTGGTGGCGACCCTGGACAACCTGCTCAAGGGCGCGGCCACCCAGGCCATGCAGAACCTCAACCTTGCGCTGGGCATCGACGAACTGACGTCGATCCCGCACTGAACACGCCTTCCGGAGCCCCCATGGCAGACCTTCTTTGGCAGAAGCCCGGCGTCGCTGTCGACGCCCAGATCCAGACCTTCCTCGCCGGCGACGACGTGATCCTCGACCGCGAGTTCTTCCTGCATGACATCGCTGCCAGCGCCGCGCATGCGCAGGGCCTGCAGCACATCGGCATCCTCAGCGCCGACGAGCTGGCAGGCCTGCTGCGCGAGCTCGACGTGCTGGCGCAGGATTTCCGTGAAGGCCGCTTCGTGCTGGATGCGCAGTACGAAGACGGTCACTCAGCAATCGAAGCGCGTTTGACCGAACGCCTCGGCGACGCTGGCCGCAAGATCCACACCGGCCGCAGCCGCAATGACCAGATCCTGGTCGCCACCCGCCTGTGGCTGAAGGAGAAGCTGCTGCGCGTGGCCGGGCTCAGCACCGACGTGGCCAAGATCGCGCTGGACCGTGCGCAGGCCGAGAAGGACCTGCCGATTCCCGGCTATACCCATATCCAGCGCGCCGTGGTCTCTTCGGCCGGCATGTGGTGGGCCGGATGGGCCGAGGCCTTCATCGACAACGCCATCCGAGCCCGTGACACCCATGCGCTGGTCGACGCCAATCCGCTCGGCACCGCCGCCGGCTACGGGGTGAACCTGCCGCTGGACCGCGAGCACACCACGGCCGCGCTCGGTTTCGCGCGCATGCAGATCTCGCCGATCTACGCACAGCTGTCGCGCGGCAAGTTCGAGCTGGCCGCGCTGGAAGCACTCGGTGGCGCTACGCTGGACCTGCGCCGCATCGCCTGGGACCTGTCGCTGTTCACCAGCGCCGAGTTCGGCTTCGTCGCGCTGCCGGCGCAGTACACCACCGGCAGTTCGATCATGCCCAACAAGCGCAACCCGGACGTGATCGAGCTGATGCGTGCGACCCACGCCAGCGTCGCCGCCGCGCGCACCGAGATCGAGCAGCTGCTGTCGCTGCCTTCGGGTTATCACCGTGACCTGCAGTCGTCCAAGGGCGCCATCTTCCACGGCTTCGGCCGTGGCCTGGCCGCGCTGGAACTGCTGCCGGCGCTGCTGGCCAATCTGGAGTGGCGTGACGACAGGCTGCGCGCAGCGATCGATTCGGGCATGTATGCCACCGACGTCGCCGTGGAAGCGGCGGTGGCCGGTGTGCCGTTCCGCGAGGCCTACAAGGCCGCTGCAGCCGGTGCCGACAGCGCAGGGCAGGGACGTACCCCGGAAGGCAGCCTGGCTGCGCGTGTATCGCCGGGCTCGGCTGCCGATCTGCGCCTGGACGAACTGCGCGCACGCTGGCAGGCGCTGTCCTGATGGCGGGCACTGTCTATCTGGTGATGGCGATGCGCCGGCCGGACTTCAACGATGCGGCGGTGCAGCCGCACCGCGATTTCCTCGAGGCGTTGCAGGCACAGGGAAAGCTGCAGCTGACCGGTGGTTTCGCCGATGGCAGCGGTGGCGCCTATGTGCTGTGCAATGTCGAGAGCCTGGAACAGGCGCGGGCCATCGTCGCCACCGATCCCCTGGTGACGATGCACGCTTCCGAGCTGACCGTGCACGAATGGAATACCCGCTGAGGCCCTGACCGATGACCCTGCACGCCGCCACCGTCGCTTCGCCGTTCCCGCAACAGGCGCTGCCGCCATGGCGGCGTGCGGTGCTGAAGGTTGGCAGCAGCCTGCTGGCGGCCGATGGTGGCGGCCTGTCGCCACGCCACGCGCTGGGCCTGGCCCAGTTTGTATCCGCCAACGTACTGGCTGGGCGCGAGGTGGTGATCGTCTCCTCCGGCGCGGTTGCGGCGGGGCGCGCGATCCTGCCGCGGGCCGATGAACCCGGTGCGGCGATGGCGGCGCGGCAGGCCCTGGCCGCGCTCGGCCAGGCGCAGCTGATCGGGCTCTGGCAGCGCTTCTTTGAGCGCCCGGTGGCGCAGGTGCTGCTGACCCACGACGACCTGCGCAACCGCCGCCGCTACCTCAATGCACGCGCCACGCTGAGCGAACTGCTGCGGCTGGGTGCGCTGCCGGTGGTCAACGAGAACGACACGGTATCGGTGGACGAGCTCAAGCTCGGTGACAACGACAACCTGGCCGCGACCGTGGCCGCGCTGGTCGATGCCGATGCACTGTTCATCGCCACCGACATCGACGGCCTGTACAGCGCAGATCCGCGCACCGTGGCCGACGCGCGGCCACTGCACGACGTGCCGGAACTGAGTGACGATGTGCTGGCGATGGCCGGCGGCGCCGGCTCGCGCGCCGGCACCGGCGGCATGCGTACCAAGCTGGAGGCGGCGGCCAAGGCGGGCCGCCTCGGCATCGAGACCTACCTGTTCAACGGCCGCAGCAGCGATGTGGTGCGCGCGCTGGCGCAGGACCGCCTGTTCGGCACCCGCATCCACGCCGCACGCAGCCGCGAGGCTGCCCGCAAGCACTGGCTGCGGCACGCGCCGCTGGCCGAGGGCGCGATCGTCGTCGATGCCGGTGCGGCACAGGCGATGCGGGAGAAGGGCGCCTCGCTGCTGCCCGGCGGCATCACCGCTGCCGAGGGGGCATTCCGCCGCGGCGACATGGTGCAGGTGTGCTGGATCGCACCGCAGGGGCGTGTCTGTGTCGCCCGCGGCGTCAGCCAGTACGCGGCCGACGACGTGCGCCGGATCGCCGGCCATCATTCGCGCGACATCCAGGCCGTGCTGGGCTACAACTACGGCGGCAGCGTCGTCCATCGTGACGACCTGGTGCTGCCATGACCGGTTTGAAGGACACCCCGATGAGCGAAATCGAAGCCCAGGCGCGCGCCTGCCGTGATGCAGCGCAGATCGTTGCCGGCCTGGACAGTGCGGCGCGACGCACGCTGCTGCTGGCGATGGCGCAGGCCCTGGAAGTAAATGCCGGACTGATCCTGGCCGGCAACGCACGCGACCTCGCCGCCGCGCGCGACAAGGGCGTTGGCAGTGCCATGCTCGACCGCCTCGCACTGGACCCGCCGCGGCTGTTCGCGATGGCCGAGGCGGTACGCGAGGTGGCCGCGCTGCCTGACCCGGTCGGCCAGGTGACGCGCGACGACGTACGTCCCAACGGCATCCGCGTGCAGAAGGTGCGCGTGCCGCTGGGCGTGATCGCGATGATCTACGAGGCGCGCCCGAACGTGACGGCCGAAGCCGCCGCGCTGTGCCTGAAGGCCGGCAATGGCGTGATCCTGCGCGGTGGTTCCGAAGCGATCCACTCCAATACCGCCATCGCCCAGGCGCTGGCCGGTGCATTGAAGGCCAACGGCGTACCGCCGGCGGCGGTGACCGTGCTCACCGACCTGCGCCGCGAGGCGATGCTGGAACTGCTGCAGCTGCATGAGCTGATCGACCTGGCCATTCCGCGTGGCGGCGAAGGCCTGATCCGTTTCGTGGCCGAGCACGCGCGCGTGCCGGTGATCAAGCATTACAAGGGGGTGTGCCACCTGTTCGTGGACGCCAGCGCCGACCTCGGCAAGGCCATCGACCTGCTGGTGGACGGCAAGTGCAGCCGGCCGGCGGCGTGCAATTCGCTGGAGACGCTGCTGGTGCACCGCGCCGTGGCTGACGCGTTCCTGCCGCGCGTGGCGCAGGCGCTGGGTGAGCGTGGGGTGCAGCTGCGCGCCGATGCGCAGGCGCAGCCGTTGCTGCCGGGCAGCACGGCGGCGACCGAGGAGGATTACGCCGCCGAGTTCCTCGATCTGGTGCTGGCGGTGCGCGTGGTCGATGATCTTGATGCAGCCATCGCGCACATCCGCACCTATACCTCCGACCACACCGAAGTGATCGCCACCGAGGACACCGGCCACGCCGAGCGCTTCGTCAACGCGCTGCGCTCGGCGGTGGTGATGGTCAACGCTTCGTCGCGCTTCTCCGATGGTGGCCAGCTGGGCCTGGGCAGTGAGATCGGTATTTCCACCACGCGCCTGCACGCCTACGGCCCGATGGGCTTGGAAGCCCTCACCGTTGAACGATTTGTCGTGCGCGGCGAAGGGCAGACGCGTACATAAGTGGATCCACGCCGCGCGTAGATGCTCTTCGCGGCAAACCCCGGTGCCGACCAAGGTCGGCACCCACCAGGCCCAAGCGCCGACCCAGGTCGGCAGCTACACCACCTCGCGGCGGATGCCGACCGGCCGTGCGTGATCATCCATGTGCAGCGTGGCGGCCTTGCAGCCCATCAGGCGTTCGGCCAGCCCGGTGCTGGCGCCCAGATCGGCGGCCACTTCGTTGAGGCTGGCCAGGGGCCGCGGCAGGCGGCGTTCGCGGCCACGGAAGCGGGCGCGGTTGTACTCGGCCCAGGCGATCAGCAGCACGCTGGCGCACAGCAGCATCAATGGCAGCGCGACCAGCACGTACGGGTCGAACTGGTTCTGCCGTTCGTAGAGCTGCCGCCAGGCCAGCTGGCCACCGATCAACCACGAGAGCAGGGTCACCAGGGGGGCCCACAGATAGAAGTAGAAGCCCCAGAACGCCAGGGTGACGAAGCCCCAGGCCGTGCGCTGGAAGTGTGGCTGGCGATGCGGCTTGCGGATCATCCGCGAGTCGAAGCGGTTGGACGGGCGTTGCGCGTTCATCGGATCCCCCGGTCAGGGCTGGTCCAGGTGGCGCGCTTGCTGCCACGGCGCAGCAGCGTCTTGGGCAGCGCCACCAGGGTGGTGGAAAGGCTGATCAGCCAGTACGCCATCGGGTACCAGATGACCCAGAAGTAATTGCGTCCAATCTGTGTTTCGTAACGCCGGTCGATGATCAGGCTGCTGGCGAACTGCAGCAGGCAGACCAGCGCCAGGATCACGCCATGCCACTCCGGCAGCAGGCTGGCGATATGCAGCTGCGGCGGCAGCTCGATGAACTTGCCCAGTGCCCACAGCAGCACGATGAACAGCATCGTGTAGGCCCAGACCACGCTCAACACGTACTCCAGCAGCACGCCCCACATGCGCCGCTCTTTCCAGTGCAGCAGCGAGCGCGCGTGGCGCAGCATCACTTCCACGCCGCCCTGGGCCCAGCGCAGGCGCTGCCGCCAGAGGCCCTTGAGCGTCTCCGGCATCAGGATGAAGCACAGCGCATTGGGTTCGTAGCGGATGTCCCAGTGCGCGCGCTGCAGGCGCCAGCTGATGTCGATGTCCTCGGTCACCATGTCATCCGACCACCAGCCGACCTGGTGCAGGGCAGTGCGGCGGAAGCCGGCGATCACGCCGGAGATGGTGAAGATGCGGCCATACACGCGCTGTGCCCGCTTGATCATGCCGATGATCGAGGAGAATTCCGCCACCTGCAGGCGTCCGAGCAGGGTGGAGCGGTTGCGGATGCGCGGGTTGCCGGTGACCGCACCGACCCGGTTGCCACTGACCAGGTGCCAGACCATCCAGTGCAGTGCATGCTCTTCCAGCATCGCATCGCCATCGATGCACACCAGGTACTCCGAGCGTGCGGCCAGTGCGCCCATGCGCAGCGCATTGGCCTTGCCCAGGTTGCGGTCCAGGTGCAGCACGCGAAGCCGTGGATGCCTTGCCGCCAGCGCATCCAGCCGTGCGCCGGTGTCATCGCTGCTGCCATCGTCGATGGCGATCACTTCGTAATCGGCGGGGTAGCGCTGGGCCAGCGCCGCAGTGAGCGTGTCGTCCAGGTTTTCTGCTTCGTTGTGGCAGGGCACCAGCAAGGTCGCGAAGGGAGGGGCGATCATCAAGGGCGGATCGTTGCGCGGACGTGAGTGACGCTCGCGCCGGAAGTAGTAGTACAGGCCACCGGACATCCAGAAGAACGCCATCACCATCGGGTAGTAGAAGGCGAACTGGAACAGGACCTGCAGCAGCGGATGCATGTCCACGTCACTTCTCCGGGTACGGGAAGTTGCCGGCGGACATTGCCGCGCGGGCATCGCGGGTGGAGGGCTGGTCGGCGATGAAGTCATCGGGGTACCAGGCGAAGTGGTGCACGCCCTGCGCCTGCAACTGGCGGATCTGCGCACGCAGGCGCCCGGCGGGAATCGGCTGCCCGCTGCGCCAATCGACGGTCTGCAGCTCGAACAGCGTGTGCTGAAGCTGCGGGTCGTGCGCGCGTACCGCGGCCAGCAACTGGTCGAGCCAGCGCTCGGGGTGCCTGCTGCCTTCCATCCACGGCATCGCCATCAGCGCCGTCTGGTCGTAGGCCTTGTTGAACAGGTCCAGGCGCTGCGCGAACCAGGCTTCGCTCTGCGGGCGGAGTACCGGCTCGGCATACAGGTTGCGCACCGTTGCCAGTTTCGGCCGCCAGCGCTGCGCGCTGTTGCGCAGGGCCAGGGTGAAGTCGATCAGTGCCTGGGTACGTGCGCTGCCATCTTCGCCGGCCGCCAGGGCGGGCAGCTCGGTGTCGCGCAGGTAGCCGTCGTCATGGAACAGCAGGCCTTCGAAGTAGGAATTGACCGCCAGGTCCTCGTAGATGTCGAGCATGATCTGCCTGGCCTTCGGGTTGGTGAAATCCAACCGGTACATGCCGTCGGCATCCCCATTGCGGATCGCCAGCACCTTGCGCTGCTCCGGGTCGGGCAGTTCGAAGCCGAGCACTGGCAACCACGCGTAGACCTTCACGCCCGCGCGGGATTTCAGCTGCCAGGCGACGCGGCTGAACAGGTCCGCCCGCATCGGCATGTGCCGGTTCGGGAAATACAGCGCATCGGCGGTGTTGTTGCCGTCCGGGTCGGCAAAGGCCTGCAGATAGACATGGGTCGGCGCGATGCGCTTGACCCGCTCGATCAATGCATCGAGATTGCGTGCCTGCTGGGCTGGATCCGGGTCATACATATCATCCAGATCGATCTGCAGGGCGCGGATGCCATCGAGCGCCACGTCTCGGCGCAGTTCGTAGGCCAGGCCTTCCACGGTCGGGTTGTTGCTCACCAGCAATCGTGCCAGCCCGTGCAGGTCGCGGGCCACTGGCGTGCTACGGCCTTCCAGGTCGAACGAAACCGGCATGCCCAGCTGCTCGGCGATGTCGTTGCTCAACTGGTTGTACGCGGCATATGGCCAGACGATGGCGCGCGGGCGCACGCCCAGGTGCTGCTGGATGCGCTGCACGCTGCGCGAAAGATCAGTGCGCAGGCGCTGCTCATACTGTGTCCCGCTCTCGTAGCTGCGCGTGGCCGGGGTGTAGATGCGGGTGACCACGGCGGGCGTGGAGTTTCCCTGCGGATTGGCAAGCACGCCGTGGTGCAGGTCGTCGGTATGGCTGGCCACTTCGATCAGGCCACTGTCGTGCATCTGCTTCAGCTGCGCCCAGGTCACGAAGTCATCGTGGCCGAACGGGCGGTAGCCGTAGTCGATGGTGCGGCCCGGTGCCATGTCCACGTAATCGGTGATCACCGCCACCAGGGCCGGGTAGTGGTAGGCCTGCAGCAGCGGGAAGGCCTTGTCGTAGACGCTGCGCAGGCCATCGTCGAAGGTCAGCAGCACCGGCTTGGGAGGCAGCGTGGCGCGGCCCTGCGAGGCCTCGATCAGCTGCGACAGCGAAACCGGGTGGTAGCCGTGCGCGCCCAGCCAGTCCAGGTGCGCGGCGAAGTTCTGCGTGCTCACCGCATAGGAATCGGCATCACCCTTGGCGGCCACCTTGTCGCGGATGTCGTGGTAGCTGAGGATCAGCAGGCCGTTGTCGATCGCATCAAGATGCAGGGGCTGCTGCGCGAACGCCGGTGGCACGCAGGCCAGCAGCAGGAGCACGATCAGTCGCAGGAAGCGGGCCATGTCAGTCTCCCCAGCGCAATGCGGCTTCGAAGCCGATATGGCGCTCGCGATGGCCGTCGTAGACCGGTCGTGACCACCGCACGCCATACTCGAACACGCGGCCAGGGCCCAGCTGCCACTCGTGCATGTAGGACACCGACGGCACCAACGCGCTGCCGAAGCCGTCCTGCCAGTAGTCGCCGAGCGAGACGGTCAGCCGGTGCCGGAAGTGGCGCTCGTAGTGCCGCCACAGCTGCTGGTCGATGCGCAGGCCGATCTCGACCATGCGGTCGCGCTTCGGGTTGAAGTAGGGCGCATCATCGCGGCTGCCGCGACTGGTGTAGGCACTGGCCAGGCCATCGACCAGCCAGCGTGGGCGGGTCAGCAGGCGCTGTTGGACGCTGGTGCCGAACAGCTCGCGGTGGTTGCCGTCGTCATAGCGGAAGCGGCTCGCGCCGAACGTCCAGTGGGTGAGCTCGCTGCGCCGGTAGTCCACCTGTGCGCTCACGCTGTCGGCGGTGATGCCGGCCGCGCGCGCCTGCATCGAGGCCTCCGGGTCATTGCGTGCGACCACCACGCCGGCGTGCCAGGAATCGTTGAACTGCCAGCCGACGCCGACGCGCAGGCCGGTGTCGCCGATGTGATCGTTGGCGCGCAGGACCGCCGCTTCCGCATCCAGCTGCCCGAGGCGGTAACGCACGCCCGCACCCAGCCACAGGGGATCGATGCGCTGGTCCTGGAAGTCGGTCACGCGACGGTCGGCGAGGGCGAACAACCGCCAGCGGTCATCAAGGACCGGCGTCTCCACGTCCACGCCGTAGTGGCGGTCGTTGTTGCCCAGGGGCGAAGTACCACCGCCCCCGGAGCTGCGGCCGATGTCGGTCCATGCCTTCAGCTGCCAGCCGCGATGCGCGCGCCAGGCCTGGTCCATGCGTTCGACTGCCGGCTGGGTGGGGTAGCGTGCGACCAGGTCATCGTGCAGCGGCCGCGCCAGGTCGTCGCGCTGCAGGGCGACATAGGCCTCTTCCATGCCCAGCCGCGGTTCGATGTCCCGCGGATCGAGCGCGTGTGCCATCTGCTGGCGCTGCAGCGCCCGGCGTGGCCAGCCGCGCATCATGTAGACGCTGCCCAGCGCACTCTGCAGCCCGCCGTTGCCGGGTGCGATCTCGACCATCGACTCCAGGTCGTGCTGCGCGGTGTGCAGGTCGCCGCTGTAGGCGCGCACCATCGCCAGGTTGAGATCGGCCTCGTAGCGCGACCAGTTCGCGTACGGCGACTTGCCGTTGCTCCAGCGCCACGCCGGCTCCTTGTCGCGCCATGCCTGCAGCAGGTCGATGGCTTTTTCCTGCTGCTCGCTTTCCAGGTAGGCGTAAGCCAGTTCCGAATGCGAGGCGTCGCGCGTCGGGTCGCCAGCGACGGCCGCCTGCAGCACCGGGATGGCTTCTTCAGGGTGCAGGGTGCCCATCAACGAATCGCCCACTGCGGGCAGCACGTAGTCGGGCAGGGTGTGGCCTTCGGCCTGCAGTGCCCGCGCTTCCTCGCGGACCTGTGCATGGCGGCCCAGCCGGTTGAGCAGGATCAGACGGTCCATGCGGATCCGCAGTGGTGCCTGCGAGGGCGGGGTGCCTTCGCCGCCGAGGTAGCGCTGCATGCGGGCCAGGGTCGATTCGGCTTCTTCCAGGCGGCTGTCCTCGCTGCTGCTGTAGGCCAGGCTCCAGACCACCAGCTTGGCCAGGTAGTCGCCCTCCAGGCGCTGTTTCTGCGCAGCGTCGAACAGTTGCGGGCGCTGCTGGTACAGCTCCCACGCACGCCAGGCGTTGCCGATGTCGCCCAGCGTCAATACGCGCAGCTTGAACAGCAGGTCGTCGTTGGGTTGCTGCTGGCTGGCGCGCTCGATCGCGCCCAGGGCGTCCAGCCAACGCGCCTGGTCTCGATAGCGGCCGATCTCGGCCAACGCTGCTTCGCGGTCGGGCGGGGCAGCGCTGCTGGCCCAGGCCAGGGCGGTGCAGGCGAGGCCGACGCAGAGCGCCAGCCGGCGGTGGACAACCATTGGGGACCCCCTTGGCTTCCGAACCAGACAACCTGAAAAATGTGACGCACATCACATGCCAGCTTTTGGCGTGGCCGTGGCCCGCGTCACTCCCTTCGTGCATTCCCGCCCAGCGAAGACGGATACAACCCGGACAGCGACCTGCGATGTCTTGTCTGAAACGAAGTCCCCCGCACACCGAGTGGTGGCCCGGGCGGCGCTGCCGCCCCCATGCCCGATGCCGGCACGCGGCAAGGATGGGCATTCGTGGGCACTATCCGCCCGGAATTGTCAGCCCGGCGTCAAAATGCGCAGACGGGCTGACGAATGGTAGGTGGGCCCGGTTGCGGGCCCCACGTGGCTTACCAGAGATCTTCCAGCTTGCGCGGCTTGCAGGCCACCCACGAGGCGCACAGCATCAGGGCGGCGCAGCCGAACAGGAAGCTGAACGGGAGGGTCCAGCCGTCGCTGACCGTGTGCAGCCAGCCGACCAGGAACGGGCCCAGGCAGCTGAAGCTGTAGCCCACGCCCTGCATGAAGCCGGACAGCGCCGCCGAGCCGGTCGGGGTGCGGGTGCGCAGGTTGATCAGGGTCAGTGCCAGCGGGAAGGTGGATGGGCCGACGCCGAGCAGGCAGGCCCACAGCAGGGGGGCCTTCATCGGTGCCAGCAGCAGGCCGGTGAAGGCGATCACGAACGAGAAAAAGCCAATCAGCACCAGCGGGAACGGGTTCTGCATGCGCACCGCCATCGACGGAATGACCAGCGATGGCAGCAGGCCCAGCGCCGAGAACACGGCGACCATCACGCCACCGAACGCGGGCGTGCCACCGGCCTCGACCACGATGCGCGGCAGCCAGGTGAACATCGAGTAGGTCATCAGCGAGGTCATGCCGAACATCAGCGTCATGCTCCAGCCCAGTGACGTGCGCCAGACCTTGCCATGCGGCTGCGCGGTCGGATCGGACACGTTGGACTGCGGCTTCGGCGCGCGCGTGGCCAGCACCAGCCACGGCAGTGCGGCAGCCAGCGCCAGCAGCGCCCACATGCCCAGCGACACGCGCCAGCCTGCGGCGTTGGCCACCGGCACCGCCAGCAGCGCCGGCAGCATCGTGCCCAGCTGCAGCACGCTGATGTAGAGCGTGCTCATGGTGCCGACCTTGTTGGCGAAATAGCGCTTCACCAGCGGCGGCACCACCACGTTGCCGATGCCCATGCCGGCCAGTGCCACCACCGAACCCAACAGCAGCGTGCCGACGTTGCCGGCGCTGGAACGCAGCAGCAGGCCGGCCATCGCCATCACCATCGCCAGCAGCGTGGTGCGCTCCAGCCCGAGGCGCCGCGCCAGTGCCGGCGTGGCCACGCCGAACAGTGCGAACGACGCGGTCGGCAGCATGCCCAGCACGCCGGTCATGGTGGTACCGAAACCGAACTGCTGGCCGAGCACGTCCAGCAGCGGGGTGATCGAGGTGACCGCGGTGCGCAGGTTGATCGCTGCCAGCAGGATCGCGGCGAATGCGAGGACGCGGCCGTGCAGCAGCGACGGCGAATCGGAAGGGGAGGAACTCATCGGTGGTCCTTGCAGGTGTCGCACGCCGGGGCAATGGCATGCAGCGCCGGCATCGGTCTACGCCGAAGCGGCAGGTGGGGGAGGGGCTGCTGGCGGGCCGGCAGCGCGGCCATTGTACGTGCGGGCTCCGGCAAGGTCCCGTCATGCGGGCGGCCAGGTGCCTGATACAAAAAAACCCGGAGGACAGTGATGTCTTCCAGGCTTCTTGGTGACCACCGAAGTGGTCGGGGAGACAGGATTCGAACCTGCGACCTCTACGTCCCGAACGTAGCGCTCTACCAGACTGAGCTACACCCCGAAGGGAGCCGCCTATTCTAGCGATTCACCCCGATGGCGGCAAGGGGTGAATGCTGTTTTCTTCACACTGCCGAAGCAGTGCCACTTCAGGGAACAAAAAAGCCTGGACGACTTCACCAGGCTTCAATGCGACCACCGAAGTGGTCGGGGAGACAGGATTCGAACCTGCGACCTCTACGTCCCGAACGTAGCGCTCTACCAGACTGAGCTACACCCCGAAGGAGCCGCCTAAGATACCGTGTGAAGGCCAAGGCGGCAAGGTTTTTTTACAGCTCAGCGACGATTTTCTTTCTCGATGCGGTTCTGCTCGCGGGCTTCGAACCACATGCCGTTGAGGATGGCCACCGTCGAGGCGAGGCCGGCACCGAGAATCCAGGCGAAATACCACATGATCAGTCTCCTTCATTCCGGGTAGGTGCCGACCGTTGGTCGGCACACGTGCAAGCAATCAATACGCGTTCGGGTTGTTGCCCATCTCTTCGGTGGTGGTCTTGCCCTTCAGCACGCGGTACACCCAGGTGGTGTAGGCGAGGATGATCGGCAGGAACACCGCCGTGGCCAGCAGCATGATCCACAGGGTCAGGTGGCTGGACGAGGCATCCCACACGGTCAGGCTGGAGGTGGGCTGGCTCGAGGACGGCAGCAGGAACGGGAAGATGGCGAAGCCGACGGTCAGGATGATGCCGGCGATGGCCGCACCGGAGGCAATGAAGGCCAGGCCGCCGCGGCGGGCACGCAGCAGCACCGCACTGGCGAGCAGGCCGGCCAGGCCGAGCAGCGGGGCCAGGATCGTGGCCGGCATCGTGCTGTAGTTGCGCATCCAGCCACCGGCGGCGCCGAGTTCGGCGGTCTTCAGCAGCGGATTGGTGGCGCCGTCGGTGACCACCTGCGAGGTGATCTGGTAACCCGGCAGGCCGAAGGCCACCCAGGCGCCGCCGACCGCAAAGAGCACGAAAGCGATGATCGCGGCGATGCTGCCGAAGCGGGCCGCACGCTCGGCCACCGGGCCGTCGGTCTTCAGCACCAGCATGGCGGCACCGTGGGCGACCAGCATCGACACGCTGAGCAGGCCGGCCAGCAGTGCGAAAGGCATCAGCAGGCCGAAGAACGAGCCGGTGTAGAAGATGCGCATGCTGTCATCGAAGTGGAACGGCACGCCCAGCACCACGTTGCCCACCGCCACGCCCATGATCAGCGCCGGGATGAAGCCACCGATGAACAGCGCCCAGTCCCAGGTGTTGCGCCAGCGCTCGCTGGGCATCTTGCTGCGGAACTTGAAGCCGACCGGACGCAGGATCAGGGCGAACAGGATCACGAACATCGCCAGGTAGAACCCGGAGAAGCTGACCGCGTAGAGCGGCGGCCAGGCGGCGAAGATCGCGCCGCCGCCCAGGATCAGCCACACCTGGTTGCCTTCCCAGACCGGACCAATGGTATTGATCACCAGCCGGCGCTCAGCGTCGTTGCGGGCGACGAAGGGCAGCAGGGTGCCCACGCCCAGGTCGAAACCATCCATCACGGCGAAACCGATCAGCAGGATGCCGAGCAGCAGCCACCAGATCACGCGCAGCGTGGTGTAGTCCAGAAGAATGAAATCCATCTTGGTTCTCCTGCCTTAGGCCTGGCCGGCGGCCGGCGCCGAGGCATTGTGGGAAGCATGCGGCTGGGGCGACTGCAGCGACGGCAGCACCTCGTCCGGACCCTTGCGGATCGCCTTGAGCATCAGCTTGATCTCGACCACGATCAGCGCGGTGTAGATGGCAGTGAAGCCGGCCAGGGTCAGCACGATTTCATGCAGGGCCAGGCCCGACGCCGCATAGAAGGTCGGCAGCACGCCATCGACCGCCCACGGCTGGCGACCATACTCGGCCACGAACCAGCCGCACTCGATCGCGATCCACGGTGCCGGCAGCGTCCACAGGGCCAGCTTGAGGAACCAGCGCTTGTCCTGGAAGTTGTTGCGGCACGAGTAGTAGAAGGCCAGTGCGAAGAAGGCGATCAGGTAGAAGCCCAGGCCGGCCATCACGCGGAAGGTCCAGAACAACGGCATCACGCGCGGCACCGTGTCCATCGCCGCCTGCGAGATCTCCTGCGGGGTGGCGTTGAGGATGTCATCGCGATAGCGCTTGAGCAGCAGGCCGTGGCCCAGGTCCTGCCAGTGGCGGTCGAACATCTCGCGCGCTTCAACGTCGTTCTTGTTGGCGCGCAGGCGTTCCAATGCACCGTAGGCCAGCTGGCCGCCACGCACGCGGTGTTCGGCGCGCTCGACCAGTTCCAGGATGCCGGGAATCGGCTGGTTCAACGAGCGGGTGGCGATCAGGCCCATCAGGTAGGGGATCTTCACCGCGTAGTCGTTCTGGTGAGTCTCCTGGTTGGGGATGCCGAAGGCGGTGAAGTCGGCCGGCGCACGCTCGGTCTCCCACATCGCCTCGATCGCGGCCAGCTTCATCTTCTGGTGTTCGCTGGCGGCGTAACCGCTCTCGTCACCCAGCACGACCACCGACAGCGATGACAGCAGGCCGAACGCCGCGGCCACCGCAAACGAACGACGGGCCAGGTCCTTGTGCTTGTTGCGCAGCAGGAACAGGGCGCTGATCGCCATCACGAACACCGCACCGGTCACGTAGCCGGCGCTGACGGTGTGCACGAACTTGGCCTGCGCCACCGGGTTGAACACCACCGCCATGAAGTCGACCACTTCCATGCGCATGGTTTCCGGGTTGAACACCGCACCGGTCGGGTTCTGCATCCAGCCATTGGCCACCAGGATCCAGATCGCCGACAGGTTGGTCCCCAGCGCCATCAGCCAGGTCACCATCAGGTGCTTGACCTTGCTCAGGCGGTTCCAGCCGAAGAAGAACAGGCCGACGAAGGTCGCTTCCAGGAAGAACGCCATCAGGCCTTCGATCGCCAGTGGCGCACCGAAGATGTCACCCACGTAGTGGCTGTAGTAGGACCAGTTCATGCCGAACTGGAATTCCATGACGATGCCGGTGGCAACGCCCATGGCGAAGTTGATGCCGAACAGGACGCCCCAGAACAGGGTCATCCTGCGCCAGATCTCCTTGCCGGTCATCACGTACACGCTCTCCATGATGGCCACCATGAAGGACAGGCCGAGGGTGAGCGGTACGAATAGGAAGTGGTACATCGCGGTCAGCGCGAATTGCAGCCGCGACAGTTCTACGACTGTCTGATCAATCATGGCCTGGCTACCTCGTTGGATAGTGCCGTTGCAGGTGGCGGGAAGGGTGGTCTACGACGTGAATGATGTGACCGACTACTTCAAACAGCCTTGATCCAGATCAATGTATGAACAGGTGCCCCGATTGATCGTATGCCAACCTGATGAAGACTGCGACCGCCGGCCGCAGGGGCGGGCTATTGCCTGCGCCTACAATGCCGTGTCTCCCCCGCTGCCCGTGAAGACCTCTTGAGCGCTGCCGAAACGACCCCTGACGGCCTGTCCCCGGAGGCTGAAACCGCCCGCCAGCGGCGTGTGCGCAAGGCCTGGCTGGCCGACCTGGCACGCTCCGCCCGGGGCCGCCAGCGCTTGGCCGCGCTGTGCATCAGCCTGTCCGGCGCGCTGTTGATCGGCCAGGCTGCCGCCATCGCCTGGCTGGTGCAGCAGGTGCTGGTGGAGCGCGTGTCGCTGGCCTCTGGCCTGCCGGTGCTGGCGGGATTGGCGGTGATCCTGGTGCTGCGCACCCTGCTGGGCAGCGCCACCCAGGCCGCCGCCGGTGACGTGGCCGACGCCGCCCGGCTGGCACTGCGCGAACGCGTGTTCGCGCGCCTGCTGGGCCAGGGCCCGCTCTGGCTGCGGCAGCGCCGCACCGGTGAACTGGGCGAACTGATGCTGCATCACGGTGATGCGATCGAGAGCTATTACAGCGGCTTCCTGCCGGTGCGCACCGAAGTGGTGGTGGTGCCGCTGCTGATCCTGGCCGCTGTCGCCTGGGTGGACTGGGTGGTGGCGCTGATCCTGCTGTTCACCGCGCCGCTGGTGCCGTTCTTCATGATGCTGGTGGGCTGGGGCGCTGAAGCCGCCGGGCGCGCGCAGCTGGGCGAACTGGCGCGCATGAGCGGCCATTTCGCCGACCGCATCAAGGGCCTGGGCCTGCTGCGCCTGTATGGCCGCGGCGAAGCCGAACTGGCCGGCATCGAGGCCGCCGCCGAAGGCGTGCGCGTGCGCACCCTGAAGGTGCTGCGCATCGCCTTCCTGTCGTCCACCGTGCTGGAATTCTTCGCCTCGGTGAGCGTGGCGATGGTGGCGCTGTACCTGGGCCTGAGCTATCTGGGCATGATGTCGCTGCATGCAGCGGTGCCGACGCTGGGTGCGGGCCTGTTCTGCCTGCTGCTGGCGCCGGAGTTCTATGCGCCGCTGCGACGGCTGGCTGCGCACTACCACGATCGCGCCAATGCACTGGCCGCCGCCGCCGAAGTGGAACGCCTGCTGCAGTCGCTGCCGGACGAGCAGGGCCTGATCGAGAACGAGGTTGCGCCGCTGGCGGTGGAGCCGGCCGAGGCCGCCTTGCCGCCACTGCAGGCGCAAGGACTGGTACTGCGCCCGTTGGGGGCGCCGCAGGATGTGCTGCGGGATCTGGACCTGCTGCTGGAGCCGGGCCAGCGCCTGGCCCTGGTCGGTCCCAGCGGGTCCGGCAAAAGCACGCTGCTGGAGGCGCTGGCCGGTTGGTTGCCGCCGCGTGCCGGCAAGCTGCAGCTGCGCCCCGGCGTGCAGGTGGCCTATGCCAGCCAGCGACCGTACCTGTTCCACGGCAGCATCGCCGACAACCTGCGCCTGGCCGATCCCGGCGCCAGCGATGCGCGCCTGCGCGCGGTGGCCGAGGCCTCGCAGGTACTGCAGTTCGCACAGCGCCTGCCGCAGGGGCTGGATACGGTGATCGGCGAGCGTGGTTTCGGCCTGTCCGGTGGCGAAGCGCGCCGCATCGGCTTGGCCCGCCTGCTGCTGCGCGACCCGCAGGTGCTGCTGCTGGACGAACCCACCGCGTTCCTCGATGCCGATACCGAGGCGGCGCTGCTGCGCAGTCTGGCCGCGTATGCACGCGGGCGCAGCGTAGTGGTCGCCACCCACAGCCCGGCGGTGATCGCCTGGGCCGATCGTTGCCTGCTGTTGCCGGAAGGCCGCCTGGTCGAGCCGGCACAGGCGGTGCGCGCATGAGCCGTTCGCCTGATTCGCTGCGCGCGATATTCCTGCGGCACCGGCCGCGCCTGTTGCTGACCCTGCTGCTGCTGTGGACCACGATGCTGGCCGGCACGGCGCTGCTGGGCCTGTCCGGTGGTTTCCTCACGGCGGCCGCGCTGGCCGGTGCGGCCGGCCTCGGCCAGGGCTTCAACTTCTTCTCACCCTCGGCCGGCATCCGTGGCCTGACCATGGCGCGCATCGTGTCGCGCTACTTCGAAAAGCTGGTCGGCCACGATGCCACGCTGCGCATCGCCCGCGACCTGCGCGTGTGGTTCTTCCGCCGCGCGCTGCCACTGGCGCCGGCACGATTGGGCGCCACGCGCACCGGCGAGCTGCTGGCGCGGCTGCTGGGGGACATCGGCGAAGTGGATGGGCTGCTGGTGCGTGCGATCGGGCCGCTGGTGGCGCTGGGCGCGCTGTCGCTGGTGGCGGTTGCCTCGGCAGCGCTGATCCTGCCCTCGGCGGCGGTACTGCTGGCGGTGCTGGCGCTGCTGGTCGCCTTCGGCGTGCCGTGGCTGGGCGTGCGTGGCCATGACGACGAAGAGGCCGATCGTGCCGCGCACCGCGCGGCGTTGCGCACCGCTGCATTCGAAGGGCTGGAGGGGGCCGGTGACCTGGCTGCGCTGCATGCCGATGCGGCTTGGCAGCTGAAGGTACGCGTGGCCGCCAAGCAGCTGGCCTCGCGTGATCGTCGTCGGCGTTGGCGCCTGATCGCGGCCTCGACCCTGCAAGGCCTGGTGGCGGGGCTGGGCCTGGTGGCGATGCTGGCGTTGGCTCTGCACGCCACCGAACAGCAGCACATCGCGCCGGAAATGGCCGCGGGCCTCGTCTTCCTGACCGTGGCGCTGATCGAACTTTGGGCCGGCATGGGCCTGGCCTGGCAGTCGCTGCAGTCCGGGCGCGTTGCTGCTGACCGCCTGCAGGCCATCGTCGAACAACCGCCGACGGTGGAGGATCCGCAGACGCCGCAGCCGGTACCCCAGGCGGCGCACGTGCATTGGGATGACGTGCACTTCCAGTGGCCAGGTGCCGCACGGCCGGTGTTGTCCGGCCTGCAGCTGACCCTGGCGCCGGGAGAACGCATCGCGATCCGTGGCGACAGCGGCAGTGGCAAGACCACGCTGTCCAGCCTGCTGCTGCGGTTGTGGGATCCGCAACAGGGGCGAATCACCTATGGCGGACGCGACCTGCGCGACGTCGCCCAGGCCGAGTGGCACCGCCAGCTGGCCTGGCTTCCGCAGAACGCACCGGTGTTTGCCGGTACCGTGGCCGAGAACCTGCGGCTGGGGGATCCCGACGCCCGTGATGCCGCGTTGTGGGCGGTCCTGCGTCGCGTGCGCCTGGGGGACTGGGCCGAGCGCAACGGTGGCCTGCAGGCCTGGGTGGGCGAGAACGGCGCGACGATGTCGGCCGGCCAGGCGCGGCGGTTGGCACTGGCGCGCGCGCTGCTGCGCAATGCGCCGATCCTGCTGCTGGACGAACCCACCGAAGGCCTGGACGTGGATACCGCACGTGCGCTGTTGCAGGACCTTTCCGGGTTGCTGGACGGGCGCAGCCTGCTGATGATCACCCACGACGACCTGCCCGAAGGCGTGGTCGATGCGCAGTACCGGTTGCGCGATGGGGTGTTGGAGCGCGAAGTGCTTCGGTAGATGCCGACCTTGGTCGGCACATCCACGCATGGCGTGGATCTACTGTAGAGCCGAGCCCATGCTCGGCTCCGGAAGCAAGCCAGCCGAGCATGGGCTCGGCTCTACAGGCCGGTCAATGGGAGAACTCGCGCAGCATCACCGCGATCGAGGCCACGTTGGCCAGCACGCACAGCCAGAACACCCACTGGAATGCGGCTTTGCGATGCTTGTGGCGGAACAGCGCCTGGCCCAGCAGCGCGCCGGGCCAGCCTCCGGCGAAGGCCAGCAGCTGCAGGGTGCGCTCGGGAATGCGCCATCGCTTTCGCTGCGCCGCGCGCTTGTCATGGCCATAGAGACCGAACGACACCGCACTGGCCAGCAGGCACCAGCCACCCAGCCACAACGGCAGCACACCGCTGATCATTAAGGCGGTCAGCGCGCCGAAGGCGGCCAGCGCGAGGTTACGCCGCCACGCCACTTACAGCGCGTCGAGGAAGCCGCGCACGGCCGGACCGAAACGCTCGAAATCGACGAGGAAGGCATCATGGCCCTGTGGCGATTCCAGGCCGATGAAGCGCGCATCGGCACCGCCGGCACGCAGGCCGTCGGCGACCTGTTGCTGCTGCTGCACCGGGAACAGGATGTCGGTGTTGGCACCGATGGCCAGTGCCTTCTCCACCCGGATCTTCGCCAGCCCGGCCAGCACGTCGCCGTCGGCGTACTCGGCCAGGTCGAACCAGTCCATCGAACGGCTCAGGTACAGATAGCAGTTGGGATCGAAGAAACGCACGAAGCGCCGTGCGTGGCCTTCCAGATAGCTTTCCACCTGGAATTCCAGCCCGAACGGATCGTCGTCGGCCTGGTCCGAATCCAGCCGCACGCGGCCGAAGCGGCCATCCCATTCCAGTGCCGAGCGGTAGGTAATCACGCCCAGCTTGCGCGCCATGCGCATGCCGGACTCGGGGTACTCGGCATCGTCGTAGTGGCCGCCATTCCAGCGCGGGTCGAGACGGATGGCCTCGCGCTGCAGCGAGCGGATCGCGATCGAGAACGGCAGCGCCTGCGCACTGCCGGAAATGTTGACGTGGCTGCGCGCGATGCCCGGGTGCAGCATCAGCACGGCCAGCGCGGTCATCCCGCCCATGGAATTGCCGACCACGCAGGCCAGCTGCGCGATGCCCAGCGCACGCACGACTTCGATCGCGGCGCGAGCGCCGTCTTCGATCGACAGCTCGGGGAAGTCCAGGCGGTAGGGCTCACCGCTGGCCGGGTTGATCGAGGCGGGGCCGGTCGATCCCTTGCAGCTGCCCAGCGAATTCACGCAGACCACGAACCAGCGGCGGGTATCGATGGGTTTGCCGGGGCCAACCATCGCTTCCCACCAGCCCGGCGCCGGATTGGCCTCGTTGGCCGCCGCATGCGCATCCGGCGACAGGCCGGTCACGATCAGGATCGCATTGCTGGCGTCAGCGGCCAGCGTGCCCCAGGTCTCGTAGGCCACGCGTGCGCCGTGCAGGGCGCCACCGCGCTTGAACGGGAACGGCGAGGGCAGGGCGTGGAAGCGGGTGCCGGGCGGGATGAATTCGGTCATGCAGTCATTCTAGCGGGGCTGCATGTGGAGCTGGCGACACGCTGGTTTCCATGGATGGATGGACGCGGACCGGACCGTCGCATCCACGCATGGCGTGGATCTACTGTAGAGCCGAGCCCATGCTCGGCTGCGGTTGAGTTGCCGGCGCCGGGCAGCCGAGCATGGGCTCGGCTCTACAGGTCAAGGGAAGCGCAGCTCCACAACACCGTCGTGGGGCAGGCTTACCTTCACCGGAACGCTCTGCAGGTCGTCCTCGCTGCGGTTGGCGCTGCCGCTGCGCGAGATGCGTGCCACCACTTCCACTTCGCGATGGGCCGACAGCGGTGCGGTCGGCATCGGGCTGTCACCGTCGCCCAGCCCGACCGTGTCCGGGAATCCGCTCAGCGGCAGCTTGCGAGCGGCCACCGGCATCGGCGGGCCGCCGACGGCACGGGCCAGCACGAACACCTGGGTGCTGGCTGGCCACTCGGCGTTCTTCAGTGCCGGCAGCTGCACGCGCACCTGCAGCAGCGCCGGTGGCGCCGCAGCGCCAGCATCGGGCGCCTGGCCAGCGGCCTCGCGCGCGAGGGCGATCTGTGCCTGCAGCGCCTGCGCGGCGCCCGGCTCCAGTCGTGGCAGCAGGCCGCTCCACACATCCGCGGCCTCGGCGTTCTTTCCGCGCTGGCGCAGGGCGATGCCCAGCAGCCAGCTGGCGCGCTCGGCATCGGGAGCCTGTGCGCGCGCCTGCTGCAACCAGGCCATTGCGGTGTCATCGAACTGCTTGCCGGCATCAGCCTGCGCGCGCGCCTGCGCGGCTTCCACCAGCACGCCCGGATCTTCCGGTGCCAATGCGGCGGCCCTCGCGAAGGCATCCGCCGCGGCTGCGGCGTTGCCCAGTTCGGCCTGCGACCGGCCGAGCAATGCCCAGCCGTCGGCACGCTGCGGGTCGCGCTCCAGTGCGTCCTGCAGTGCCTGCACGCCATCGCGCAGGGTGGCTGCCGACGGGGTCGGTTGTACCTGTGCCGCCCTTGGGTCACCGACCAGCAGATACAGGCAGGCACCGGCCACGCCCAGCGCGAGCACGCCGACCACGAAACCGCGCCGACCGCGCTGGCGCAGTGGCCACAGCACCAGCGCTGCCATCAGCGCGGCGACCAGCCCGGCCAGCATCGGCAGCCAATGGTTCACCATTCGTCTCCTTCATCGGCCTTGCCGGCCGGCGCCGCGCCGACGGTGCGTCCACGTCGGCGGACGATGCCCAGCACTACCAGTGCACCGGCGCCGAGCACCAGCAGGGGGCCACCCCACAGCAGCCAGGTGCCCGGCTGCAACGGTGGTTGATAGAGCACGAACTCACCGTAGCGCGCGACCAGGAACTGCTTGATCTGTGCGTCGTCGTGCCCCTGCTGCATCAGCTGCAGCACCTCGCGGCGCAGGTCCTGGGCGATCTGCGCGTTCGAATCGGCCAGCGACTGGTTCTGGCACTGCACGCAGCGCAGCTGCGCGGCCAGGTCATGGAAGCGGCGTTCCTCGGCGTCATCGCGGAACTGCAGCGGCTGCGGATCGTGCAGCGGCTGCTGGGCCAGCGCGGCCAGCGGCAGCATCAGGAGCAGCAACGCCAGCAGCCAGCGCATGGGCTCAGGGCGCCGTATGCAGGGTGTTGCCGGCACTGCCCTGGGCCTTCTCGATCTTCTGCAGCGCCGGGATCAGCTTCTCGTCGACCACGCGCTGGGTCATCGCACCGCTGTACTTCCAGCGCACGATGCCGCTGCCATCGACCAGGAAGGTTTCCGGTGCGGCGGTCACGCCCCAGTCGATCGCGGTGCGGCCCTCGACATCGCTGAGCACGACCATGAACGGGTTGCCCAGCTGTTCCAGCCAGTGCAGCGCGTCGGTCGGGTCGTCCTTCCAGTTGTAGCCGATCACGCGCACACGCTTGCTTTCCGCGAAGCGGGTCAGCACCGGGTGTTCTTCGCGGCAGGCCGCGCACCAGCTGCCCCACACGTTCAGCAGGTAGGGCGCGCCGCGCAGGTCGTCGCTGTGCACGATCATTTCCGGGTCGTGCAGCACCGGCAGCGCGAATGCCGGCGCCGGTTTGTCGATCAGTGCCGACGGCAGTACGTCGCGCTGCGGATCGCCTGATTTCATCACCCCGTAGATCATCAGCCCGAGCAGGCCGAAGAAGAACAGCACGCCGATCACGATGGCTACCGGCGGCAGCGGGCGGGAGGGACGCGGGGTGGGGGACTCGGACATGGGAACTCCTACGGACGACGGAAACGGCGATCGGCGGCGGTGATGAATCCGCCCAGGGCCATCAACAGCGCGCCCAGCCAGATCCAGCGCACGTACGGCTTGATGTGCACCCGGACCGCCCATGCATTGTTGCCCAGCGGCTCGCCCAATGCCACGTAGACGTCACCATTGAAGCGTGCATCGATGCCGGCCTCGGTCATCACCTGGCCGCCGCTGGCGTACTGGCGCTTCTCCGGGTGCAGCAGGGCCAGCTCGCGGCCGTCGCGGAACACGCGCAGGTGGCCGCGGTCGGCGATGAAGTTGGGGCCTTCGCGATGGTCCACGCCTTCGAAGCGCACTTCGTGGCGACCGACCACCAGCTGCTGGCCCGGTGCCAGCGCCACTTCGCGCTGCACGTTCAGCGCCTCCACCAGCAGCGCGCCGGCCACGAACACGGCAATGCCGGCGTGGGCGACGATCATGCCGAGCATTTCGGCGGTGAAGCGACCATTGCCGCGCAGGCGCTGCCAGACGAAGCGTGCGGTGCCGAGCGCGACCCAGGCCGCAGCGGCCACGCCGATGCCGGCCTTCCAGCCGTTCTGCGGCGCCTGCCACCAGGCCAGCGCGCCCAGCAGCAGCGCCAGGCCCAGCCACGGTGCCAGCAGCGCGAAGGCGCGCGAGGGCTGGTCACGCTGCCATTTCACCAGCGGGCCAAACGGCAGCAGCAGGATCATCGGTGCCATCAGCAGCAGGAACAGGCTGCCGAAGTAGGGCGGGCCGACCGAGATCTTGCCCAGCGACAGCGCATCGGCCAGCAGCGGGTACAGCGTGCCGAGCAGCACCATCGCGCAGGCGGTGGCCAGCAGCAGGTTGTTGGCCAGCAGCAGGGTCTCGCGCGAGGTGGCGGTGAAGCCACGGCGTGGGTCCTCGGCATCCACGCTCAGCTGGCTGGCACGCAGCGCGTACAGCAGCAGGCTGCCACCGACCAGCACCGACAGGAACACCAGGATGAACAAGCCGCGCGAGGGATCGGCGGCGAACGAATGCACGCTGGTCAGCACGCCGGAGCGCACCAGGAACGTGCCCAGCAGCGACAGCGCGAAGGCGGCGATCGCCAGCAGCAGGGTCCAGCTGCCGAAGGTGCCGCGCTTTTCAGTGACGGCCTGCGAATGGATCAATGCCGCACCGACCAGCCACGGCATGAAGCTGGCGTTCTCCACCGGGTCCCAGAACCACCAGCCGCCCCAGCCCAGCTCGTAATAGGCCCACCAGCTGCCCAGCGCGATGCCCAGGGTCAAAAAGCCCCAGGCGACGTTGGTCCATGGCCGCGTCCAGCGCAGCCAGCGTGCGTCCACGCGGCCTTCCAGCAGTGCGGCAACCGCGAAGGCGAACGGCACCGCGAAGCCGACATAGCCCAGGTACAGCATGGGCGGATGGATGATCAGCCCCGGGTCCTGCAGCAGCGGATTGAGGTCGCGGCCTTCCAGCGGTGCCGGGTTCAGGCGCAGGAACGGGTTGGAGGTGAAGATCAGGAAGGCGAGGAAGCCGACGCTGACCACGCCCATCACCGCCAGCACGCGCGCCTGCACCGGTGCCGGCAAGTGCCGCGAGAACAGCGCCACCGCGCCGGTCCACAGCGCCAGCACCAGCGCCCACATCAGCAGCGAGCCCTCGTGCGCGCCCCAGACCGCCGAGTAGCGGTAGACCATCGGCAGCAGCGTATTGGAGTTCTCGGCCACGTAGCGCACCGAGAAGTCCTGCTGCACGAACGCGGCGGTCAGTACCGCGAACGCGCCGGCGACCAGCAGCAGCTGCGCGAACGCGGCAGGTCGTGCCACCGCCATCCACGCCGTATTGTTGCGCTGCGCACCGACCAGCGGCAGGCCGGCCTGCAGCAGCGAGGCCAGCAACGCGCACAGCAGCAGGATCTGACCCAGTTCGGGCAGCACTCAGCGCACCTCGGGTGCCGTCATCGGCACGTCGTGCTTGCGATGGGCGTCGCCCATCTTGTCGGCCACTTCCTTCGGCACGTACTTCTCATCGTGCTTGGCCAGCACCTCGTCGGCGACGAAGGTGCCGTCCTGCAGGCGGCCGCTGGCGACCACCGCCGTGCCTTCGGCGAACATGTCCGGCAGGATCCGCGACGTGGTCACCGCCAGCTGCGCGTCGCCGTCGGTCACCTCGAAGCGCGCCTCCAGCGAGCCGACCGGTCGGTTGAAGGAACCTTTCACCACCATGCCACCGAGGCGGAAGCGCGACTGTGCATCGACATCGCCGCGCAGCACTTCCGAGGGCGTGTACAGGTAGGCGATGTTGCGCTCCAGTGCCATCGCCACCAGTGCGGTGGCCAGGCCGGAGGCGAGCAGGGCCAGCAGCACCCACACCAGGCGGCGGCGCTGTACCGGGGTCATCGTTCCAGCTCCGTCGACAACGGCGCCGCTGCGTCTTGCCTGCCGGCGCGGGTCTGCTGGCGCTGCTGGCGGGCCAGTGCCAGCCGGCGCGCCACGCGCAGGCGCAGCCACGAACCGATGGCATCGGCGCCGAGCACCAGCACGAACACCGCGTAGGCACCGATCACATAGGGCAGGTGGGTCATGGCTGGGCCTCCCGGGCCGGGCGTCCGGCATCGACGCGGCCGCCGACCCAGGCCTTGCCGGCCTCGCGGTCGAGATTGTCGGCGCGGGCCTTGGCCAGCACCGAACCGGCGAACCAGAACTTGGTGCCGATCACCATCCACCACAGCGGCGCGATCATCGCGCTGCTGATCGCCGATTCACCGAATACGTTGATCGACTGGCGCTGGTGCAGGCCGCCCCACCAGTCCACCGAGTAGCGGATCACCGGCAGCAGGCTGACACCGACGATGGCCAGCAGGCCGGCCGCACGTGCGGCGCTGCGGCGGTCCTCGATGGCGTGGTACAGGCCGATCACGCCCAGGTACAGGAACAGCAGCACCAGCTCGCTGGTCATGCGCGGGTCCCAGTCCCACCAGGTGCCCCAGGTGCCCTTGCCCCAGATGCTGCCGGTCAGCAGGGTGATCAGGGTGAAGCCGGCACCCATCGGCGCGCAGGCCATGGCCAGGATCTCGCAGACCTTGATCCGCCAGACCAGCGCGATGGCCGCATACAACGCCATCAGCGCGAAGACGAACAGGCTCATCCAGGCACTGGGTACGTGGATGTAGAGGATGCGGAAGCTGTCCAGCTGCTTGGCTTCCGGTGGCACCACCAGCAGCGCCTGCCACATGCCGACCAGCAGCACCGGCACCGCCGCGAGGTAGAACACCCGCGACCAGCGGGCAGCGAAACGGTCGAACGTGGGGGGCGAACCGAGTTGGTGGAACCAGCGGACAATCGGATTCATGCGTGGCGGCTATCCAGCAGGGGTGGATTGGCTCTCAGCTCGGTCAACTCAGAGAAATACGTATTGCAGCGGCAGTGGCCAGCGGCGCCAGCACCAGCGCGACCAGCAGGCCGGCGCCCAGCATCAGCAGCGCACCGACCGGATCCTGTCCGCGTCCGGCTGCCGCCAGGCTGCCTGCGCCGAACACCAGCACCGGCACGTACAGCGGCAACGACAGCAGCGCCACGAGAATACCAGAGCGTCGGATGCCTACGGTCAGCGCGGCGACCACGCCACCGATCAGGCTCAGCAACGGCGTGCCCAGCAGCAACGATGCCAGCAACATCGGCAGCTGGTCATGCGGCAGATGCAGCATTTCGGCCAGCAGCGGGCTGACCACGATCAGCGGCAGCGCAGTGGTGGCCCAATGCAGCAGCACGCGCACCAGCACCAGCCAGGCCAGCGGCACCGGCGCCAGCAGCCATTGTTCCAGCGAGCCATCCTCGGCGTCGGAACGGAACAGCGAATCCAGCGACAGCTGTCCGGCCAGCAGCACGGCCAGCCACAGCACTGCACCGGCGGTGGCGGCCAACAGCTGTGGTTCGCGGCCCTGGGCCAGGGCGAACAGCACCACTACCAGCACCGCGAACAGCAGCGGTTGCAGCGCATCGCCGCGGCGGCGCCAGAGCAGGCGCAGGTCGCGCTTGAGCAGGGCGCCTGCGGTCTGCCACAGGCCCGGTTCGGTGCCCGGCGCGATCACGCGGCACCGCCGAGGTCGAGCTGGCGGGTGCGCACCGGCGGTGCGGCATAGGCACCGTGGGTGGTGACCAGCGCAGCGCCGCCGGCGCGCAGGTGCGCCGAGATCATCCGGTTGACCAGGGTGATGCCCTCCAGGTCGAGGTTGGCATAGGGTTCGTCCAGCAGCCACAACGGTGCCGGCGACAGCCAGATGCGCGCCAGTGCCAGCCGCCGCTTCTGTCCGGCCGACAGATGCCGTACCAGGGTGTCCTCATAACCGGCCAGGCCGACGATGGCCAGCGCGTTGCCGGGCATCTGCCGCGCACGCCGTCCGTGCAGGCCGCACAGGAAATGCAGGTTTTCCAGCGTGCCGAGGTCCGGTTTTAGCGCTGGCAGGTGGCTGAGGTAGGCGACATAGCGCGCGCGCTCGGCATTGCTGGCCGGCTTGCCGTCGATCCGCACCTGGCCGGCACCGGGCCGGGCCAGGCCGGCCAGCACGCGCAGCAGGGTGGTCTTGCCGGCGCCATTGCCGCCCTGCACCAGCAGGGCTTCGCCGGCGTCCACATGGAAGTCCAGCGGGCCGAACACCGGCTCGTCATTGCGGGAGAAGCTCAGGCCGCTGGCAGCCAGCAATGCAGGGGTGTTCAAGGGGCAAAGGTCTTCATGCCGGAGTGCGGCGGCAATTGTAGCGGTGAATGCCGTTGGCAGTGCCGGCCGCTGGCCGGCAATTTCGCTATCTGCCAGCCGAGGTTGCCGGCCGGCGGCCGGCACTACCGACGCGCGGATTGCGTAAACTCGCAGGTCTGTTCCCCCACAGCCCAGGCCGATGCAACCCACCACCAAGCTGCCCAAGGTCGGTACCACGATCTTCACCGTGATGTCCCAGCTCGCCGCCGAACACGGCGCGGTCAACCTGGGCCAGGGTTTCCCGGACTTTTCGGCGCCGCAGCGCCTGATCGACGAGACCGCCAGGGCGATGGCCGCCGGGCTGAACCAGTACCCGCCGATGACTGGCGTGGCGCCGCTGCGCCAGGCCATCGCACAGAAGGTGCTGGACTGCTACGGCGCGCAGGTCGATGCGGACAGCGAGATCACCGTCACCAGCGGTGGCACCGAGGCCATCTTCAACGCCATCCACGCCGTGGTGCGTGCCGGCGAGGAAGTGATCGTGCTGGACCCGGCGTATGACTGCTACGAACCGGCGATCGACCTGGCCGGTGCCAGGGCCGTACATGTGTCGCTGGATCCGCAGACGTTCGCGGTCGATTGGGACCGCGTGCGCGCAGCGATCACCCCGCGCACCCGCATGCTGATCGTCAACACCCCGCACAATCCGTCCGGCGCGATGCTGTCGGCGCAGGACATGCAGGCGCTGGCCGAACTGCTGCGCGGCACGCAGATCTACCTGATCTCCGATGAGGTGTACGAACACATCATCTACGACGGCCGTCGCCATGAATCGGCGCTGCGCTACCCGGAACTGCGCGAGCGCGCGTTCGTCATCTCCAGCTTCGGCAAAACCTACCACTGCACCGGCTGGAAGATCGGCTATGCGATCGCCCCGCCGGCGCTGACCGCCGAGTTCCGCAAGGTGCACCAGTACAACACCTTCACCAGCTTCGGCCCGGCGCAGCATGGCTTCGCCGCGATGATCCGCGACGAACCCGAACACCACCTGGAACTGGGCGCGTTCTACCAGGCCAAGCGCGACCGCTTCCGCGAGCAGCTGGCCGGCACCCGCCTGAAAGCGCTGCCGGTCCCGGGTGGCTACTTCCAGCTGGTCGACTATTCGGCGATCAGCGACCTGCCGGACCATGAGTTCGTGAAGTGGCTGACCATCGAGAAGGGCGTCACCGCCATTCCGCTGTCGCCGTTCTATGAGACTCCGCCGGCCGGCCAGCGCCTGGTGCGCCTGTGCTTTGCCAAGAACGAAGCGACCATGGACGCGGCGATCGAACGCCTGCGCCTGCTGTGAGCGGAGACACGGACATGCAGGACCTGCGCATTTCCCTCGTCCAGGGCGACACCCGCTGGCATGACCCGGCCGGCAACCGCGCCTACTACGGTGCGTTGCTGGCACCGCTGGCCGGCAGTACCGACCTGGTGATCCTGCCGGAGACCTTCACCAGTGGCTTCTCCAACGACGCCATCGCCCAGGCCGAAGGCATGGACGGGCCGACCGTGGCCTGGGTGCGCGAACAGGCCAAGGTCTTGAACGCGGCGGTGATCGGCAGCGTGCAGCTGCGCGCGGGCGACGGCGTCTACAACCGCCTGCTGTTCGCTACGCCTGATGGCGGGCTGCAGTACTACGACAAGCGGCACCTGTTCCGCTACGGCGGCGAGCATGAGCGCTATGCCGCTGGCCGTGAGCGCCTGAGCGTGGAATGGAAGGGCTGGCGGATCAATCCGCAGGTCTGCTACGACCTGCGCTTCCCGGTGTTCTGCCGCAACCGCTACAACGTCGAACGCCCGCAGCAGCTGGATTTCGACCTGCAGATCTTCGTCGCCAACTGGCCGTCGGCGCGCGCCTATGCATGGAAGACCCTGCTGCGTGCGCGGGCGATCGAGAACCTGTGCTTCGTGGCGGCGGTGAACCGCGTCGGCGTGGACGGCAACCAGCTGCACTACGCCGGCGACAGCGCGGTGATCGACTTCCTCGGCCAGCCGCAGGTGGAGATCCGCGAACGCGAACAGGTGGTGACCACCACCATTTCGGCCGACGCACTGGCTGCACATCGCGCGCGTTTCCCGGCGATGCTCGATGCTGATGCCTTCCACCTGGACGAGCAGGCCTGAAACAGCACGACGGCGGCTGAATGCCTGCCACGCAGCGCGCGCGCCTGCATCCAGCGTGCACGCGCGCGCTGCTAGATTCGCCGGCAGTCCGACCGAACTGGAAGTCCTGCCATGAACAAGCCCTTCGCCCTGCTGCTGGCCCTGTCCGCTGCCACGCTGGCCCCGGCCGCGCACGCCGCCGGCAACCTCGATTGCCAGCTGCGCTACAACCTGTCCGGCTGGTCACTGATCTACAAGACCGCTTCCGGCAACGGCACGGTCAGCTGCAGCAACGGCACCAGCCTGCCGGTGCGTATCGAAGTGAAGGGCGGCGGCCTGACCGTGGGCAAGTCGAAGATCACCAATGGCCGTGGCAGCTTCACCGGCGCCGTCAGCGTCAACGAGCTGCTGGGCACCTACGCCTCGGTTGGCGCGCATGCGGGTGCCGTGAAGTCCAGCAACGCGCAGGTGATGACCAAGGGCGACATCTCGCTGGCCCTGTCCGGCACCGGCAAGGGCTGGGATCTGGGCGTGGACGGCGCCGCCTTCACCATCAGCCGGCGCTGAGCCGTGCCGGCCGCTGCAGCCACAGGGCAAGCACGCCGCACACGATGAGTGTCGGCGCCAGCAGTTGCAGTGCGCCGACCACGGCCATCGCCACGCCGATCAACAGGTAGTAGAGCAGGCCGAACAGGGCGCCGGCGCTGCCCAGGCAGTGCGGGTATCCGCGCAGGGCCTGGCCCAGCACATTGGGAATGGCCAGGCCGAACCCGGCCACCACCGGTACCATCGCCGCGACCAGTGCCGGCTGATTGTGCAGCAAGGCAGCCAACAGCCCACCGGCCAGCACCAGCCCTGCGGCGAGCCGGATGCGCGTGGCAGAGGCAACGCCTGCGCGCAGCAGGCGAGCATTGCCCCATGCACCCAGCGCCGAGCCGAGCGCCAGCAGCGCGCCGCTGGCACCGAACCAGGCCAGCGGCCAGTGCAGGCGTTCGAACACGAACGGGCCCAGCGCGTACCAGCTGTACATCGCCACGTTGAACGCCATCACCAGCAGCGCCTGTGACCACATCCAGCGATCACGCAGCAGTTGCCACAACAGTGGCAGCATGGGAGTGTGCGCGACTTCCGCAGGGCGGCTCTCGCGCAGGCCCGTTGCGCATCCGAGCATCAGCAGGCTGACCATCAGCAGCAGGCCGGCCTGGACGCCGGCATAGCCATGGCTGTCCACCAGCAGCACACCCAGTGCCAGCCCGATCGCCGGGCTCAAGGCCAGCGCCATGCCGATCCACGAGAACGCCTGCGCCAACGCCGGACCCTTCAGGTGATCGCGCAGTACGGTCTGGGTTACCACCGAGGCCGCCGCCGCACCCAGTGCGGCCAGTGCCTGGGCCAGCAGGACCTGGCCGAACGTGCTGGCCAGCAGGCCGCCGCAGGCGGCCAGTACGAACACGGCCAGGCCGCAGAGCAGGGCAGGGCGACGACCGACATGGTCGGCCAGCCGCCCCCATAGCAGGACACCGGCGGCAAAACCGAACAGGTACAGGCTCATGGCCTGGCTGGCGGCGCCGGGGGGCAGTGCGAAGCGCCCGGCGAGGTCGGCCAGGGCCGGGCTGTACAGGGTCTGCGCCAACTGGGGGAACATCAGCAGCGCGATGGTGAGCAACAACAGGCGACGCGACATGCGGGTGCTCCGCAAACAGGGCCGCGTATTGTGGTGGCCGGCGTAGTGGCGCACTCTGTCGGTCCGGCCAGGAAATGGATGAAATCGGACATGGCGTGGCTGCAACCGGATGCGCACTTCGATGCGGATGCCTGGAGCGCACCGGTGCTGGGCATCGCGTCGTCGCTGGCCGATCATGATTCGGGTTGGCACCAGCACGCGCGCGCGCAGTTGCTGTACACCCGGCGGGGCTGCACGCGGCTGACCTTCGGCGACCGCATCAGCCTGCTGCCGCCCTCGCGCGCGGCATGGATTCCCGGCGGCCTGCGCCATCGCGCACAGATGCGCCAGGCCGTGGACTACCGCTCGCTGTATTTCGATGCCACGTTGTCGGCACGGCTGCCGCAGCAGCCGGCGATCATCGGCGTCGGCCCCCTGCTGCAGGCATTGCTGGAACCGATCGCGCAGGCGCCGTTCGACCATGACTGGCGGGCGCCGCGCGCGCACCATCAATTGGCGTTGTGCGTGCTGGAGATCGCCGCCGCACCGGTGGCGCCGATGGACCTGCCGCTGCCACGCGATCCACGCATCGCGCGCTGCCTGCCGCCGGCCGAGCAGCTGCCGCCTGAACTGGGTGAGCTCGCTGCGCGTGCGGGCCTGAGCATGCGCACGGTCGGCCGGTTGATGCAACGCGACACCGGCATGGGCTACCAGGCCTGGCGCCAGCAATGGCGCCTGATGCGCGCCATGGAGCTGCTGCTGCTTGGCCATCGCATCGGGCACGTTGCGCAGGACACTGGTTTTTCCGCCGAGAGTCCGTTCATCGCCTTTTTCCGCAGCATGACCGGCACCACGCCCGCCGCGTTCCAGCGCCACGCAAAAGGGGACGGAGGGGATTAAGTCGCTTTCGCCCTTCGACGCACGGCGTGGCGAAAACGACTTAATCCCCTCCGTCCCCTTTTCAAAGAAAAACCCCGGACGGAGCCGGGGTTCTGCATTTCAACGTGGCTGCCGATCAGCCGCCGCGCGGGCCGCTGCGGCGCGGGCCGCCGGGACCGCGGTTGCCACCGGGGCCGCCCGGGCCTCGGTTGCCACCCGGACCACCGGGGCCACGGTTACCACCCGGGCCACGGTGGTTGCCACCGCCCGGACCGCGACCGCCCGGACGGGCGCCCTGTGCAGGCTTCGGGCTGCCATACGGGTTGAAGCCCGGCGTGGCGTGGTCGGACGGGAAGCTCGGCGCGTTGCCCGGATGACCGTACGGGTGCTTGTTGCCCTGGCCCTGCGAGCGGTTGCCCGCACCGGCCGGACGACCCTGGCCGCCTGCGCCGCCACGGCCTTCACCACCAAAGCCGCCACGGCCCTGGCCGCCACCGGCGCCTGCGCCCGGGCCCTTCGGCTTGCCGTACGGACGGCCCTGGCCGCCTGCACCCGGACCACGGGCACCGGGGCCGCGTGCGCCCGGGCCGGCGTTGCGATGGCCGCTCGGGCCGGTGCTCACGCCATCCGGCACGTACCAGGTGCGGAACGCGGCCGGATTGCCTTCCGGCAGCGAACGATCATTCTTCTGGGCGCGCTGCTTGAACGGCTTCTGCGACTGCTTGGCTGCCGCTTCACCGCTGACCGTCAGGCCGCCCTTGAAGCCGCCACCCTTGCCGCCGCGACCACGGCCGCGGTCTTCGCGGACGTTGTCGAAACGACGCAGCTCGCGGCCTTCGTCGGCGGTGTTGTGGCCGTTGACGTAGGCGTTGCCACGGCCACCTTCGCGCACGCGCACGGTGGTCTTGGCCGCGCGGCGCTGGCCGATCACCGGCTGCAGCGTCAGTGCCGACGGTGCGCCTTCTTCCAGCTTCAGCTGGGCGCGCAGGGCTTCAACCTGCGTGGTGCCCAGTTCCACCGAATGGCCACGGGCCAGTTCGCGCGGCAGGCTCACCTTGCCATAGCGGGTGCGCTTCAGGCGGCTGACCTGGCAGCCCTGCGACTCCCACAGCCGGCGCACTTCGCGGTTGCGGCCTTCCTTCACCACGACGCGGAACCAGTCGTGCGAATCGGTGCCGCCGATGCGTTCGATCTCATCGAACTTGGCCGGGCCGTCTTCCAGCGCGACGCCACGGGTGAGGCGGTCGACGATGGCGTCAGAGACCTTTTCCTCGCCTTCCGGCGCACGCACGCGCACCACGTACTCGCGCTCGACCTCGAACGACGGGTGCATCATGGCGTTGGCCAGCTCACCGTCGGTGGTGGCCAGCAGCAGGCCGGTGGTGTTGATGTCCAGGCGGCCGATGGCGATCCAGCGCGCGCCCTTCAGCGGCGGCAGCGACTCGAACACGGTCGGGCGGCCTTCCGGATCATCGCGGGTGGTCACTTCGCCTTCCGGCTTGTTGTAGACCAGCACGCGCGACGGCTCGGCCAGGGCGGTGGCGACGAAGCCGCGGCCATCCAGTTCGATCTTGTCGCCGCTCTTGACCGACATGCCGGTCTGCGCGACTTCACCGTTGACCTTGACCAGGCCTTCGGCGATGCGCTGTTCCAGCGCGCGGCGCGAGCCGAGGCCGGCCTGGGCGAGCACCTTGTGCAGGCGTTCTTCCAGCTTGAACTGTTCGGAGGTGGCTTCGCGCTTCAGCGAGAGCTTGTTACGGGGGGTGTCACTCATCAGTTTTGCTCCGGCCGACGGTTTCGAGGTCGGCCTCTGGTTCGGAATCGGCTTGGTCAACAGCCACGGTCGTCATCGCGACGGCGTTGTCTTCGCGTTCGTTCAGGGGCACCGCGCGCTCGCCCGGCGCGGAATCGGGGTGCCCATCATCGAGGGGCGAAGGTGCTTGCTCATCGGTGGCCGACGCAGGGGCTGCATCGGCGGAATCGGGGGTGTCACTGCCGGCCAGGCTGGCATCATCGTTCGCGGCAGCGCCATCGGCGCCGGCCGAGATGTCCGGACCCTCGGCACCGGCGACGGCCGGCGCATCGCGGTCCAGGGCAAGCTGCGGTTCCAGCTCGCCCAGGTCCTTCAGCTCCGACAGCGGCGGCAGTTCGTCCAGCCGCTTCAGCCCGAAGTAGTCCAGGAAGCCCTTGGTGGTGCCGAACAGCGCCGGTTTGCCGGGCACGTCGCGGTGGCCGACCACGCGGATCCACTCGCGTTCTTCCAGCGCCTGGATGATGTTGCTGCTGACCGCCACGCCGCGCACCTGTTCGATCTCGCCGCGGGTGATCGGTTGCCGGTAGGCGATCAGCGCCAGGGTTTCCAGGGTGGCACGGGTGTAGCGGGTCTTGCGTTCGGTCCACAGCCGGCTGATCCAGCCATGCACTTCGCCGGTGACCTGGTAGCGGAAGCCGGAGGCGACCTCGACCAGTTCCACGCCGCGGCCTTCGCAGGCCTCGCGCAGGCGTTCCAGCGCACGTTCGATGCTGCCCGGCGGTGCCGGTTCCTCTTCCGGGAACAGGTCCTTCAGCTGGGCCAGGGTGAGCGGCTGGCTGGAAGCCAGCAGGGCACCCTCGACAATGCGGTTGATCAGCGATTGATCCATCGGCAGTCAGCGCTCACTCGTCTGCATTGGCGTCGTCGTCGTTGTCGTCGAACTCGCTACTGAACTGCAGCGGGGCATTGGTGTTGCCGGCCGCCAGCGACTTCACGTAGATCGGCGCCAGCGGTTCTTCCTGGACGATGTCCAGCAGCTGTTCCTTGGCCAGCTCCAGCACCGCCAGGAACGTGACCAGCACGCCCAGCTTGCCTTCTTCGGCGGTGAACAGCCCTTCAAAACGATAGAACTTGCCATCTTCCAGGCGTCCCAGCACTTCGCCCATGCGTTGCCGCACGCTCAGTGCCTCACGCTTGATGGCGTGGCCGCTGAACAGCTCGGCACGCTTGAGCACGTCGTGCAGGGCCAGCAGCATTTCCTTCAGGTCCACCGGCGGCGGCAGCTTCACCGTGGCACGTTCGGGCATGAAGGCATGTGCCACGGTGGTATCGCGGTCCTGGCGGGGCAGGGCGTCGATGTTCTCGGCGGCCTGCTTGAAGCGTTCGTACTCCTGCAGCCGGCGCACCAGTTCGGCGCGCGGGTCGGCTTCATCGCCTTCCTCGCTGACCGGGCGCGGCAGCAGCATCCGCGACTTCACCTCGGCCAGGATCGCGGCCATCACCAGGTATTCGGCCGCCAGCTCGAAGCGCAGCTCGCGCATCACGGTGATGTACTCCACGTACTGCCGGGTGATCTCGGCAACGGGAATGTCCAGTACATCCAGGTTCTGGCGGCGGATCAGGTACAGCAGCAGGTCCAGCGGGCCTTCAAAGGCATCCAGGATGACTTCCAGCGCGTCCGGCGGGATGTACAGGTCCTGCGGAATCTGCAGGACCGGTTGCCCATGCACCACGGCCAGCGGCATTTCCTGCTGCTGGGGGGCGGGCGGCCGGGTTGGCGGGTTCGCGTCGAGCGCGAGTTCGGAAGTCATCTAATGGAGATCAGGATTGCAACGGACCAGTCGCGGCACCGGGTTCGCCGGGCCAACGCCACGGAGCCCCAAGGCGCCAGACACGCCGGGATCGGCGCGATTCCACACATATCAAACAGCGGGACGCGCCGCGGTAAACGGCAGCGACAGAACTACGGGGAGGTCGTCTACGTGGCCCGGCCGGGTGGTCCGGTTTGAAGCAGCGGGACGGTCGTCGGGGGCTGCGTTGGCCGCAAAAACCGACGGGCCGCTGCATCCAGCCACGTGCAATGGAGTCTAGGGTAAGCCTTTGCCGCGCCAGTGTCCAGCCGGACCGGGGCGGGGGCTGCATTGGCTAGAATCTGCGGACCCGACAACGCAAGCGAGGAAATGCCGGTGTGGTATGTGATCGAAGGGTATGACGGCCAGGATGTGCTGGCGCAGCGGCTGCAGGCGCGGCCGGAACACCTGGCGCGGCTGCACGCGCTGCGCGACGAGGGACGCCTGCTGCTGGCCGGCCCGTGCCCGGCGGTGGACAGTGAAGACCCGGGCCCGGCCGGTTTCAGCGGCTCGGTGGTGATCGCGCAGTTCGAGTCGTTGCCGCAGGCCCAGGCCTGGGCCGATGCCGACCCGTACGTGGCTGCCGGCGTCTACACCCGCGTGCAGGTACGCCCGTTCCGCAAGGTCCTGCCGTGAACGCGGAACGGATCGAGCGGATCCGTGATGCGCTGCAGCAGGCGCTGGCACCCAGCGTGCTCGAGATCGAGGATGACAGCCATCGCCATGCCGGCCATGCCGGCGCGCGCGACGGGCGCGGCCATTTCAACGTTCATGTGGTGAGTGAACGCTTCGCCGGACTGGCTCCGTTGGCCCGGCATCGCGCGGTCTATGCCGCGCTGGGGTCGATGATGGACACCGATATCCACGCGCTGTCCATCCGCGCACATACCCCGTCAGAACAGGGCTGAGCCCTTGTCCCGCACTGTCCTGGCGGGTCCGCAAGGGCCTGGCCACGGACAGGTTTTCATGTCCATTTCGGGACATTCGCCTAACGGACTGTTTACAAGCCCAGATGGAAACGCTTACATTCCGCGCCAATGCTGGTAGGTCCAAGCCGTGGAGGGCGGCTTCGTGAACAAGGCAGCTATCACAATCAAAGACGTCGCACGCGAAGCCCGGGTCTCCGTGGCCACGGTTTCCCGCGCGCTCAACGGGCATGAAAATGTCGCCGAACCGGTCCGCCAGCTTGTGCTGGAGGTGGCCGCACGGCTGCGTTACACCCCGCATGCCGCCGCTCGCAGCCTGAGCAGCCGCCGCACCAATACGGTGGGCGTGGTGCTGCCTGACCTGTACGGCGAATTCTTCTCCGAACTGATGCGCGGCATCGACGGCGTGGCCCGCAACCGCCGCCAGCACCTGCTGGTGTCCAGCTACCACGGCGACCAGGAACAGCAGGGCGCCGCCCTGCGTGCCATGCGCGGCCGCGTCGACGGCCTGCTGGTGCTCTCGCCCTATGCCGAGAGCCCGGGCTTCCTGACCGACAACCTGCCGCAGTCGCTGCCGACGGTGTTGATCAACACCTATCTGCCCGGGCAGGACCATCCGGTGCTGAGCATCGACGACCACGCCGGTGCGATGGCGATGACCCGCCACCTGCTGGACGCCGGCCACCGCCACATTGCCTTCATTTCTGGCCCGGACCTCAACTTCGACGCGCGCGAGCGCCTGCGCGGCTTCCGTGACGCGCTGGTGGCGTTTGGCAGTGGCGCCGAAGGCATCGAGCTGCCCGGTGATTTCGACGAAGCTTCCGGCCATCGCGCCGGTCAGGAGTTGCTGGCAGCCGGAGCGCTGCCCGATGCCGTGTTCGCCGCCAACGACATGATGGCCCTGGGCTGCCTGTATGCGTTCACGCAGGCTGGTGTCCGTGTGCCGGCCGATGTTGCCCTGGCAGGTTTCGATGACATTCCACTGGCGCGTTTCGTCCACCCGTCGCTGACCACCATGCAGGTCAGCATCGCCGAGCTCGGCGACCGGGCCATGACGCGTCTGATGCAGTTGATGGACGGCACCTCCACGGATGGGACAGGGGACAAGCAGACCCTGGTTCCCCGCTTGATAGTTCGCGATTCCACCACTCCGCCATCCGGCCATTGAAGCCAGAGGCGTTCCTTCTTTTTTTTGACTGATCGCAGGGACCGCGCAAGCGGTTACCGCCACCCGGAGATTGAGTTGATGATGCATACCACCTTCCGCATGCCGGCGCGCCGGCTGCTGAGCACCGCACTGGTCAGCTGCCTGATGCTGGCCGCCGCCCCCAACGTCATGGCGCAGTCGGCCAACGCCAGCCTGCGCGGCCAGGTTGCCGGCGCCCAGGCAGGTACCGAAGTGACCGCCACCAACGTGGCCACCGGTACCGTCCGCCGTGGCACCATCCGCGCCGACGGCAGCTACTCGCTGATGGGCCTGGACCCGGGTACCTATGACGTGGTCGCCAACGGCCAGACCCAGAAGGTCACCGTCACCGTGGCCTCGACCGCGACGCTGAACTTTGCCGGTGCCGCCAGCAGCACCCCCGGTTCGACCGCGGCCACCAACCTGGACACCGTCAACGTCGTCGCGCCGACCCTGCTGCAGGAAGTGCGCACCTCCGAAGTCGGCAAGACCGTCAGCCTGCAGCAGATCCAGACCACCCCGCAGGTGTCGCGCAACTTCCTGGAGTTCGCCGACGCGGTGCCGGGCATGATCTTCACCCGTGACGCCAAGGGCAACACCTCGCTGCGCGGCGGTGCGACCAACGCCGACGGCACCAACGTGTACATTGACGGTGTGGGCCAGAAGAGCTACGTCAAGGGCGGCGGCGTGGCCGGCCAGTCCGGCAGCGCAGGCAACCCGTTCCCGCAGCTCGCCATCGGTGAATACAAGGTCATCAGCGGCAACTACAAGGCCGAGTACGGCCAGGTGTCGAGCGCCGCCGTGACGGCTGCGACCAAGTCCGGCACCAATGAGTTCAAGGGCGAGGCGTTCTACCGCTACACCGATGAAGACATGCGTGCCAAGACCCCGGCAGAGCGCCAGGGTGGCAAGGAAAAGATGGTCTCGGCCGAGAAGGAATACGGCTTCGCCCTGGGCGGCCCGATCATCCAGGACAAGGCGCACTTCTTCGTGACCTACGAAGCCAAGCGCTTCGACCTGCCGGTCACCATCGCGCCGGATGGCGCGGTCACCGGCGCTGCCGGCCTGCTGCCGCCCGCCGGTGCCGCCGGCCTCGGCCCGGCCAGCCAGCCGTTCCAGCAGGATCTGATCTTCGGCAAGATCGACTTCGAGCCGACCGACAACGACCGCATCGAGCTGACCTTCCAGGACCGCGACGAAACCCAGTCGCAGTTCAGCGGCCAGACCTCGCCGGAAGCCGGCCGTGAAGTGGTCAACACCGACCGTCGTTATGCCCTGCGCTGGAACCACAGCGGTGAGCGCTACTACAACGAGTTGATGGTCACCCACGAAGATTCGTTCAACAATCCGACCCCGCTGACGCTGGCCAACGGCATCACCTACACCGCACCGGACGGCCCGGAAGACCGCACCATCGTGAAGATCGGTGGCGCCTCGGCACTGGATTCGCAGGTGAAGGGCCAGAAGGGCTGGTCGATCGAAGACAACCTGACCCTGGATGGCATCCAGTGGGCGGGCGACCACACCATCAAGATGGGCGTGAAGTACAAGCAGATCGACCTGTACGCGTCCGATGCGGCGCAGATCAACCCGACCTTCACCTACTCGCTGGGTGATCCGGACTTCCCCGATTCCATTCCGTACAAGGCGCAGTTCGTCAAGCCGGTGACCGGCGTGACCGGCGTGTCCGGCGAAGTGCGTTCGAAGTCCAAGCAGTACGGCGTGTTCATCCAGGACGACTGGCAGGTCAATGACCACCTGCAGCTGAACATCGGCCTGCGCTGGGACTACGAAAAGACCCCGTCCTACTTGGACTTCGTGACCCCGCAGCAGGTGGTCGACGCCATCTATTCGCAGGATCCGCGCGCTCCGGCCGGCCAGACCTATGCCGATTCGCTGGCACTGGGCGGCCTGGACATCAGCGACTACATCAGCAACGGTCACAACCGCAAGGCATTCAAGGATGCCTGGCAGCCGCGCCTGGGCTTCTCGTATGACATCAATGCCGACGAGCAGCACGTGATCCATGGTGGTGCCGGCCGTTCCTACGACCGTGACCTGTTCGACAACCTGCAGCTGGAAACCACCAAGCTGGCCCTGCCGCAGCCGACCATCTACTTCCGCAACCCGGCCACCGGCGCCTGCATCAACGGCCAGGCCGCCTGCTATGACTGGAACCCGAACCTGCTCAACGGCATCGGCAACCTGCAGGCACTGGTCGGCGCGACCAGCAATGCCGGCCTGGAAGTGGACCTGCTGAACAACAAGCTGAAGGCGCCGTACTCGGATCAGTTCAGCCTGGGCATGAGCAACCAGATCGGCGACTGGCTGACCGACGCCACCATCGCTCGAACCCTGAGCTACGACGGCTTCGCCTTCACCCTGGGCAACCGCTACCCGACCGGCCAGTTCTTCGATGATCCGCGCCTGTGTGGTGGCACCTCCCCGGGCCTGAGCCAGGCTTGGAGCTGCAACGTGCCGGGCTTCGGCAGCCTGATCATCGGCCAGCAGGGCATCAAGACCCGTGCCACCCAGGTCCTGCTGTCGGCACAGAAGCCGTTCACCAAGGAAAGCGGTTGGGGCACCTCGATCGCCTATACCTGGACCACCGCGCGCCACAACCGTGACATCAACGAGAAGTACGCCTTTGATCGCGGTCTGATCGGTGATTACCCGACCATCCGTTCCAACGGCGCGCCGCGCCACCGCCTGGTGGTGACCGGTTCGTACGCGGGCTTCTGGGGCATCACCTTCGGCGGCAAGATCACCCTGGCCACCCCGACCGCCGTCAACGACTGGTACCCGGTGATGCAGGCCAGCGGCTACACGCTGCCGACTCCGCAGGCGGCCGTGCCCAACGCAACCGGCAAGTTCCTGGTGGGCGGCAAGATCTTCGGCTACCGTTCGGTCGACCTGCAGGCGACGAAGACGTTCAAGATGCCGGGCAACACTGAGCTGTACGCCCGCCTGGACATCATCAACGTGTTCAACTTCGACAACTTCTCCACCTACAACTACGTCAAGACCAACGGCAAGCTGCAGGCCAGCTACAACGAGACCGGCGACATCATCGGTACTCCGCGCCAGGTCAAGGCCGAAGTGGGCTTCCGCTTCTAAGCCCGGGCGGTGATGCATGACCCGATGCCGCCGGCTCGCTGGCGGCATCGGTGAAAACGGCAATGGCCGGCCCCGTGCCGGTCCATTGCCCACGCCGCTGCCGGCCAGGGGGCAGCGGCGTGGGCAATGATCGCGGTGTCAGGCCACGTTTTTCGTGGTTTTTTAAGCACACACCTTGTAAACGATTTCAGATCATTGGACGGTATGCTTTCCCATCGATCAGACCACCGGAGGAACCGCGCCATGCAGGCACGCCATCTGTTGTCCGCCGCAGCGCTGAGCCTGGCCGTGGCCGCCTGCCAGCCGGCCCAGCAGGAACCTGCCAAACCGCGCCCGCCGGTGATCCTGATCGAGGCCGATGCACCGCCTCGGCCCATGAAGCCTGAGCTGCCGCCGCTGTTCGATGACATCGAGCGCCGCACCTTCCAGTTCTTCTGGGATACCACCAACGAGGTCAACGGGCTGACCCCGGACCGCTACCCGTCGCGGCCGTTCGCCAGCATCGCCTCGGTCGGCTTCGCGCTGACCGCCTATCCGATCGGCATCGAGAACGGCTGGGTCAGCCGCAACCAGGCGATCGACCGCACGCTGACCACGCTGAAGTTCTTCCGCGACGTGCCGATGGGCCCGCAGCGCACCGGCAAGGCCGGTTACAAGGGCTTCTACTACCACTTCCTGGACATGCAGGAAGGCCGTCGCTACGACAGCTGGGTCGAGCTGTCATCGGTGGATACCGCGCTGCTGATGATGGGCGTGCTGTTCGCGCAGTCGTACTACGACGGTGATGATCCGCGCGAGAAGGAAATCCGCCAGATCGCCGATACGTTGTACAAGAAGGTCGACTGGCCGTGGCTGCAGCAGCGTGCACCGCTGATCTCGATGGGCTGGTTCCCGGAGAGCGGTTTCATCGACCACGACTGGATGGGCTACAACGAGGCGATGATGGTGTACATCCTCGCCCTGGGCTCGCCGACGCACCCGGTCAGCCCGGACGCGTGGACGGTGTGGACGCGTACCTACGACAACGACTGGGGCGTCTACCAGGGCCAGGAATACCTGTCCTTCGGCCCGCTGTTCGGCCACCAGTACAGCCACGTCTGGATCGACTTCCGCGACATCCAGGACGCTTACATGCGCGAGCGCGGCAGCACCTATTTCCTCAACAGCCGGTCGGCCGCGCTGGCCCAGCGCGAATATGCCATCGCCAACCCGATGCAGTGGAAGGAGTATGGCGAGAACGTGTGGGGCCTGACCGCCAGCGATGGTCCGCAGAACACCACGCAGGAGTACCGCGGCGAGCAGCGCCAGTTCCGCCACTACTCCTCGCGCGGCGCCGGCCTGCGCGAGAACTTTGATGACGGCACCATCGCCCCGACCGCTGCGATCGCCTCGGTGGTGTTCGCCCCCGAGCAGGTGATCCCGGCCACGCTGGAGATGCACAAGCGCTTTGGCGACTACATCTATTCCAGCTACGGCTTCCTGGATTCGTTCAACCCCAGCTTCAACTACGACATCCCGATCAAGACCGGTCGTCTGGTTCCCGATCGCGGCTGGGTCGCCAGCGACTACATCGCCATCGACCAGGGCCCGATCCTGACCATGATCGCCAACTACCGCGATGACTTCGTCTGGGAAGTGATGAAGAAGAACCCGTACATCCGCAAGGGCCTGGAGCGGGCCGGGTTCAGTGGCGGCTGGCTGGCGCCGGAAGGGTCGTTCCAGCCGCTGGAACTGCAGAAAGACGAAAAGGCCGCGGCAGCACGCGCGGTGGGTATCGCCGAATCACGCGCGGCTGCCGCGCAGGAACAGAAGAACAATGCCAACCGCACCACAGGCCAGGGCAAGTAGCCCGATGCCGAACTGGATCGACCGCCTGCGCCGCTGGGCGCTGCCTGCCCTGGCCGCGTTGGCCGTGGCCGGCTGCGCCCGTACCGAACCGGGCACCACCACCGTGCGCTTCTGGGCGATGGGCCGCGAAGCCGAGGTGGTCAGCGAGCTGATCCACGAATTCGAGGCCGAAAACCCCGGCATCAAGGTGGATGTGCAGAACATCCCGTGGACCGCCGCGCATGAGAAGCTGCTGACCGCGTTCGCCGCCGACGGCCTGCCGGACGTGTGCCAGCTTGGCAACACCTGGGTGCCGGAGTTCGCCGAACTCGACGCGCTGACCCCGCTGCAGCCGTTCGTGCAGCGCTCCACCGTGGTCGACCCGAAGGACTACTTCCAGGGCATCTGGGATACCAACGTGATCCACGGCGGGCTGGTCGGCGTGCCGTGGTACGTCGATACGCGCCTGATCTACTACCGCAAGGACCTGCTGGCCAAGGCCGGTTACGACCACCCGCCGCGTACGTGGCAGGAATGGGAAGAGCAGATGGCGGCGATCAAGCGCATGCAGGGCCCGAGCCGCTACGCGGTGCTGATGCCGATCAACGAGTTCGAGCAGCAGCTGTCGCTGGCCTTGCAGCAGCCCGACCCGCTGCTGCGTGACGACGACACCCGGGGCAATTTCTCCAGCCCGGGGTTCCGCCGCACGCTGGGCTTCTACGCCAACATGTTCGAGCAGGGCTGGGCGCCGAAGATGTCCGAGACGCAGATCTCCAATGTCTGGGACGAATTCTTCCGCGGCTTCAACGTGTTCTACATCTCCGGCCCCTGGAACATCCGCGAGTTCAAGAAGCTGCAGCCGAAGGAACTGGAAGGGCAGTGGGGCACCGCCGCGCTGCCGGGGCCGGACGGTCCGGGCGCGGGCATCGCCGGTGGTACCAGCCTGGTGATCTTCCGCAAGTCGCAGCAGAAGGAGGCGTCCTGGAAGCTGATCGAATTCCTGTCGCGGCCGGAAATCCAGGCACGCTTCCATTCGATCATTGGCGACCTGCCGCCGCGCCGCAGTGCGTGGAACACGCCGTCGCTGGCCAATGATCCGCTGGCGGCCGCGTTCCGCGATCAGCTGGAGCGGGTCAGGCCGACGCCGAAGGTGCTCGAATGGGAGCGCATCGTGCAGGAAATGCGCATCGTCACCGAGAAGGTGGTGCGCGGTGGCCTGCCGCAGGACAAGGCCGTGGAAGAGCTGGACCAGCGCGTGGACAAGGTGCTGGCCAAGCGCCGCTGGATGCATGAACAACAACGCCTGCAGGAGCGCGCGCCGTCGCCGCAATCGAGCAGCGCCGTGGCCGCCGGGAGCGCGCAATGAAACGTACTTCGCTGGCCGGCTGGATCTTCGCCGGCCCCTCGCTGATCGTGCTGGGCGTGTTCTTCGGCCTGCCGGTCGCCTCGGCGCTTGCACTGAGCGTGACCGACTTCGACCTCTATGCACTGGCCGATAGCAGCAACCTGCGCTTCGTCGGCCTGGGCAACTACATCGACCTGCTGCAGACGCCGATGTTCTGGAAGTCGCTGTGGAACACCACCTACTTCGTGCTGATCGGCGTGCCGTTGTCGATCGGCGTGTCGCTGGGCGCGGCGATGCTGCTCAATGCACCGGCCGCGCGCTTCAAGGCCCTGTTCCGCACGGCCCTGTTCGCGCCGGTGGTGACCACGCTGGTGGCGGTGGCGGTGATCTGGCGCTACCTGTTCCATACCAGCTATGGCCTGGTGAACTACGGCCTGGGCCATCTGGGCATCAGCCCGATCGACTGGCTGGGTGATCCCAACTGGGCGATGCCGACCATCATGCTGTTCGCGGTGTGGAAGAACTTCGGCTACAACATGGTGATCTTCCTGGCCGGCCTGCAGGCGATCCCGCATGACCTGTACGAAGCGGCGCGCATCGATGGTGCCTCGCGCTGGAAGCAGTTCCTGCACATCACCCTGCCGATGCTCGGCCCGGTGCTGCTGGTGGTCGGGGTGATTACCGTGTCCGGCTACTTCCAGCTGTTCGCCGAACCCTACGTGATGACCCGCGGCGACCCACTGCAGAGCACCGTCAGCGTGCTGTATTTCATGTTCGAGGAAGGCTTCAAGTGGTGGAACCTGGGACGCGCCTCCGCCGTGGCGTTCCTGCTGTTCCTGATCATCCTGGCGGTGACCACCGTGATGCTGCGTTTCGGCCGCAAGAGGCAGTTGGTATGAGTCGTGAAATCGGCCAGTCGCGCTGGTACCCCTGGATGATCAATGGTGCGTTGCTGGTGCTGGCCCTGGTCAGCCTGGCACCGCTGCTGTGGATGGTCTCGGTCTCGTTCATGCCGCAGGGCGAGGCCAGCCATTTCCCGCCGCCGCTGCTGCCTTCGAGCATCACCACGCACAACTACCATGAACTGTTCGCGCGCACCGGCATGGGCGGCAACTTCGCCAACAGCCTGCTGGTGTCGCTGGGCATCACGATCGGCTCGCTGCTGCTCAACACCATGGCCGGTTACGCTTTCGCCAAGCTCAACTTCGTCGGCCGCGAGCGCCTGTTCCAGGTACTGATGGCGGCGCTGGTGATTCCAGCGCAGGTGGCGATGCTGCCACTGTTCCTGCTGATGAAGCAGCTGGGGCTGGTCAACAGCTTCGGCGGCGTGATCGTGCCGGCGCTGGCCAGCGTGTTCGGCATCTTCCTGGTACGCCAGTACGCACGTTCGATCCCGGACGAACTGCTGGAAGCGGCGCGCATCGACGGGGCAGGGGAGCTGCGCATCTTCTTCCAGATCGTGCTGCCGATGCTCAAGCCGGTGCTGGTGACCCTGGCGATCTTCACCTTCATGGGCGCATGGAACGATTTCATGTGGCCGCTGATCGTGTTGACCGACCAGGAGCACTACACTTTGCCGGTGGCGCTGGCCACCCTCTCGCGCGAACACATCATGGACGTGGAAATGATGATGGCTGGCGCGGTGGTCACCGTGGTTCCGGTGCTGGCGCTGTTCCTGGTGCTGCAGCGGTACTACATCCAAGGTCTGTTGCTGGGGAGCGTCAAGGGATGAAGCGAGCGATCGCCGTTGGACTGGGACTGTTGTGGACCTCCCTGGCGATCGCCGCACCACCGGCACTGCCGGCGCCGAAGGTGCTGGACGACTTCGACGATATCGGCGCCTGGAAACTGGTGCTGTCCGACCAGGTCAGTGGTTCGCTGCGGCCGGTCAGCGGCGCCGGCGGCGGCCGTGCCCTGTGCCTGGACTATGATTTCCACAAGGTCTCCGGCTACGTCGGCATCCGCCGCGCGCTGAACATCGACTACCCGGTCAACTACCGTTTCGGCTTCCAGCTGCGTGGTGATTCGCCGGCCAACGACCTGCAGTTCAAGCTGATCGATGCCAGCGGCGACAACGTCTGGTGGGTCAACCGCCCGGGCTACAGCTTCCCCAAGGCGTGGACACCGGTCGAATACCGGCGTCGCCAGATCGACAAGGCGTGGGGGCCGTCGCCCGAGAAGGAGATGGCGCGCAGCGCCGCGGTCGAGTTCACGATCTACAGCAAGGTCGGTGGCCGCGGCACGGTGTGCTTCGACAAGCTGACCCTGCAGGGCCTGCCACCGCAGGATGATTCGGCACTGGTGCCATCGGTCATCGCCGATACCGCCACCGCGCTGCAGGACCGCATGATCGATGGCAAGGGCGATACGTTCTGGATCAGCGGCGGGGTCAAGCAGCAGACCATCAGCCTGGACCTGCACAAGAGCCGCGAGATCGGCGGTGCGGTGATCGACTGGCTGCCGAACCTGGAAGCCAATCGTTACACCGTGCGGACGTCCGAAGATGGCCGGGACTGGCGCACTGTGCGCGAGGTGACCGGCGGTGCGGGTGGCCGCGACTGGCTGGCGCTGCCGGACACCGACGCACGCTACGTGCGTTTCGATCTGCTCGATGGCCCGAACTGGCGCTATGGCATCCGTGACATCACGCTCAAGCCGCTGGCGTTCGCCGCCACGCCGAACGCCTTCCTGTCCTCGGTGGCGGCCGACCTGCCGCGCGGTTCGCTGCCGCGTGCGTATGTGGGCGAACAGCCGTACTGGACCCTGCTCGGCCTCGATGGCGGCCAGGAACAGGCGCTGATCAGCGAGGACGGTGCGCTGGAGCCGGCCAAGGGCAGCTTCAGCATCGAGCCGTTCATCCGCCTCGACGGCAAGCTGCTGGACTGGTCGAAGGTGGCCACTACCCAGTCGCTGCAGGACCACTATCTTCCGATCGCCAACGTCGACTGGGTGCACGAGAAGGCCGGCCTGGCGGTGACCAGCTTCGTGCAGGGCACGCCGGAGCGCGCGCAGTTGATCGGCCGCTATCGGCTGAGCAATCCGGACAAGGTGGCGCACGAGTACACCCTGGCGCTGGCGATCCGCCCCTGGCAGGTCAACCCGCCGACCCAGTTCCTCAACACCGTCGGCGGCTTCAGCCGCATCGATGCGCTGGACGTGGGCGAACAGCTGGTACGCATCAACGGCGAGCCGCGCATCTATCCACTGCAGGTGCCCGATGCCCGTTTCGCCAGCACGTTCGATGGCAAGCTCGATGCGATGCATCTTGCGTCCGGAAAGTATCCGGCCACTACGGCAGTGAAGGACAGTACCGGCATGGCGTCCGGTGCGCTGCTGTATACGATCAAGCTGGAACCCGGGCAGAGCCGCGAAGTGGCAGTGGTGCTGCCGCAGACCGGGAGCTGGGCGCCGCAGGCGCTGGACGTGGCCAAGGCGCAGGCGCAGGTGGCCGAACAGTGGCGGCACGCGCTGGGCGTGGTCTCGCTGCAGGTGCCGGCGGCAGGCCAGGCCCTGGTCGACACCCTGCGCACCGCCGTGGCGCACATGCTGATCTCCCGGGTCGGCCCGCGCCTGCAGCCGGGCACGCGCTCGTACGCGCGCAGCTGGATCCGCGACGGCGCGATGATTTCCGAAGGCCTGCTGCGCATGGGGCGCAGCGATGCCGTGCGTGACTACATCAACTGGTATGCGCCTTACCAGTTCGAGAACGGCAAGGTGCCGTGCTGTGTCGATGCGCGCGGCAGCGACCCGGTACCGGAGAACGACAGCCACGGTGAGCTGATCTACAGCATCGCCGAATATGGGCGCTATACCGGCGACAGCACCTTCGCCGAGCTGATGTGGCCGCACGTGCAGGGCGCCTACAGCTACATGGAGCAGCTGCGTGCCAGCGAGCGTACCGAAGAGAACCGTGCGCGCAATCCGGCGTTCTACGGGATGATGCCGGCCTCGATCAGCCACGAAGGCTATTCGGCCAAGCCGATGCATTCGTACTGGGATAATTTCTGGGCGTTGCGCGGCTACAAGGACGCAGCATCGCTGGCGGCCCAGCTGGGCAAGGTCGAAGCGATGCAGATCGCCGAGTCGCGTGACCAGTTCCGTGATGACCTGCAGGCGTCACTGCTGTCGGCGATGCAGCAGCACAACATCGACTACCTGCCGGGCTCGGCCGAGCTGGGCGATTTCGACGCGACCTCGACCACCATCGCGCTGGCGCCGGGCGGCGAGCAGGGCCGGCTGCCGCAGCAGGCGTTGGAGGCGACCTTCGAGCGCTACTGGAAGGAATTCGTGGCCCGCCGCGATGGCAAGCGCGAGTGGAAGGACTACACGCCGTACGAATGGCGCAACGTGGCCGCCTTCGTTCGCCTGGGCTGGCGCGATCGCGCCTGGCAGGCGACCGAGTTCTTCTTCAAGGACCGTGCGCCGCAGGCCTGGAACCAGTGGGCCGAAGTGGTCTCGCGCACGCCGCGCAAGCCGTTCTTCGTCGGTGACCTGCCGCATGCCTGGGTCGCCTCGGACTTCGTGCGCTCGGCCCTGGACATGTTCGCCTACAGTCGTGACATGGACGATGCGCTGGTGTTGGCCGCCGGCATCCCGACGGCCTGGCTGCAGGGCGAGGGCATCGCCGTGCAGGGCCTTCGCACGCCGCAGGGCCAGCTCAATTACCGCCTGCAGCGCAGCGACAAGCAGCTGGTGCTGGAGGTGCAGCCGGGCCTGGTGCCACCGGTCGGTGGCGTGGTGTTGCCGTGGCCGTACGCCGGTGATCCGGGCGAGGCGACCATCAACGGCGAAGCGGCCGAATGGATCAACAAGGAACTGCACGTGCACCAGCTGCCGGCACGGGTCGAGATCGATGTACCGGGCGCGGTGCGCCGCGCCGAGCGCAAGGGGCAGTAACGATGAAGCAACAAGGGGAGGGAGCGCGTGCGACGGTGCGCGCCCTGGGGCTGGCCATTGCATTGGCATTGCCAGGGCTGACGCTGGCGGCGGTGCCGCAGGTCGCATCGCCAGCGGTGGACATCGCCAGCGCGCCAGGCATGAGCATGGTCACCTTCAACCTCCATCATGACCGCGAAGACTGGCCAAGCCGCCGCCGTACCATCCTGGCCGAACTCAAGCGCCTGCAGCCCGATGCCATCGCGCTGCAGGAGGTGATCCAGCGCCGCAACGTGCGCAACCAGGCGCAGTGGCTGGCCAGCCAACTCGGCTACAAGTACGTATTCGTGTCCACCGATCCGGTGGGTGCGCCGAAGCGTTACGGCAATGCGTTGCTGACCCGGCGGCCGATCCTCGCCCAGGGGGACCATCTGCTGCTGCCATTGGACGACTACCGCACGGTGGCCCACCTGCGCATCGACGTCGACGGCACGCCGGTGAACGTCTACGCCACGCATCTCAACGAGCGCAACGACGAGAGTGGTCAGCGCATCCGCCGTACCCAGGTCGAGGACCTGCTGCGCTTCATCACCGCTACCTCGGCCGGCGCGCCGGTGGTGATCGCGGGCGACTTCAATGCGCTGGTGGACGCAGGTGACCTGAGCGAGCTGCGCAGCCATTACGGCGACAGCTATGGCAGCGTGCACGTCAACACCGACCTGGCCGGGGTCAGCACCTTGAACCGGCACTATTACCAGGCACCTTCGCGTATCGACCACATCTTCTTCCAGCAGGACCGGATGGTCGCGCGCGAAGCGAAGCTCCTGTTCGACCAGCCCGATGACAGCGGTCGCTGGGCCTCGGACCACTACGGCGTGTGGACCCGGTTGCAGTTCGCGCCGACGCGCTGATGTCCTGGTAGGTGCCAACCTTGGTTGGCACGGACGTGTCCGCGTTCGCTCGAACAACGGCGCCAACCAAGGTTGGCCTCTACCAGAGCGCTGCACGCGCCCGGCGCACAAACAGAAACGGCGGGGATCATCGATCCCCGCCGTTCCTTTTCACGCGACCAGATCGCGATCAGTTCGCCGGCGGTGTGCGCTTGGCGGCGTCTTCGTCTTCTTCGTCGGCCTTGGCTTCGGCCGCCTGGGCGGCGGCATCGGTGTGACCATCGGCGACCGGATCGATCGACGGCGTCACCACCGCATCGGCGACCGGGGCCGCAGCTTCCACCGGTGCGGCTTCAACTGCCACCGGAGCGACTGGCTGTTCGGCGACCGGTGCGGTCTCGACAACCGGCTTGGCTTCAACCGCGGGAGCGGCCTCCACCACCGGGGCGGCCTCAACGGCCAGCGGCTCGGCTTCAGCCACCGGGGACGCTGCAACAACCTCCGGCTTCGATTCCACGACCGGAGCAGCCTCGACCACGACCGGCTTCACTTCGACCACCGGAGTGGCTTCAACGGCCGGGGCAGCCTCAACCACGACCGGCTTGGCTTCGACCGCCGGTGCTGCAGCCACCAGCGGCTGGGCCGGGGTCGCCGCGTCGATGGCATCGAGCATGCTGGTCTGCACCGGCGAAGATGCCGGTTCGGCCTTGGCCACGGTATTGATCGGGGCCTGTACCTCGGCCACCACCGGTGCAGCGGCATCGACCACGGCGCCGCTCACCACCGCGACCGGCGCGGCGACAACAGCGGCGGCGGCACGGACCGGCTTTCCGGATTCGGCAGCGGTCGGTTCGACTTCGTCATCGAAATCGAATTCCGGTTGCGAACGGGCCGGCTGCGCAGCGGCGACCGGAGTGGTCCCGGCGACGCTGTCGTTGCTCTGCTCGGCGACATCAGCGGCATCGGTGTCATCACTGTCGTCCGCGTCGTCCTGATCATCGCCCAGGCCATCGCCGCCGGCAGCGTTCTCGGCGCCACCACGACGGCGGCGACGGCCACCACGACGGCCACGGCGGCGGCGGGTCGCGCCTTCACCGGCCTGCTCGCCGTTGGCGTCGACAGCAGCCTCTTCACCGGTCACGGCAATCGCCTCGGCCCCGTTGCCGGCGTTGGCAGTGGTGTCGGCCGGTGCAGTGGCTTCCGCAGGAGCGGAGGCGGCCGGCGCAACCGGCGCCACCGGCGCAGTGGCTTCCTGAGCGGTCACCCCATTGGCGGCGACCGCCGTGGCGGCCACGGCGGCAGCCGCGGTCACGGCCTCGGCCGGTGCCTCGGCGGTGCTGCGCTGCGGCTTCTCGGCCGGCTTGTCACCGTCCTGCGGCTGGCGCGGCTGCTTGGGCTGCTTCAGCTTCGGCTGCTGCTGGTTCTGGTTCTGGCCCTGCTGCTCGTTGCGCGGCTTGTTCTGCTGATGCGGCTGCTGGCCGTCCTTCTGCTGAGGCTCCTTCTGCCTGCCCTGCTGCGGCTGCTGCTGGGCATTGCCGTTGTTGCCGTTGCGGCCGTCCTTGCGCTGCTCACCGCGCTCCTTGCGGTTGCCGCCATCCTTCTGCTGCTGAGCGTTGCCGTTGCCACGGTTGTCGTCGCGGCGATCCTTGCGGTCCTTGTTGCGATCCTTGTTGCGGTCCTTGCGGCCGCCGTCCTGCTGCTGGCGGGCAACAGGAGCCGCCGGTGCCGGTGCCGGCGCCGGTTCGCCACCGAACACGCGCTTGAGCCAACCGATCACGCCGCCGCTCGGGGCCGCTGCAACCGGCGCTGCCACGACCGGGGCCGGTGCCGCTGCGGCCGGCTCCACTTCCTCGCGCACCGGGGCGGGGGAGGTGTGCTTGACCTGGGTCACCGCCGGCGGCGGGATGTTCAGCTGGCCCTTGGTCAGGGCATGCACCGGCAGCTTGCGCGGGGTGCCGCGCTGGTAACTGGGCTTGTTGCTCTCTTCACCCAGCTCGTTCTCGCGCAGGCGGGTGACGGTGTAGTGCGGGGTGTGCAGCTGCTCGTCGGCGACGATCACGATCGGCGCCTCGTGGCGCTGCTCGATCTCGCGCAGGGCACTGCGCTTTTCGTTCAGCAGGTAATTGGCGATCTCCACCGGCGCCTGGACCAGCACCTGCCCGGTGTTTTCCTTCATCGCATGCTCTTCGGCAACGCGGATGATCGACAGCGACAGCGACTCAACGCTGCGCATGCGGCCGTGGCCGTCGCAACGCGGGCAGACGATCTGGCTGGATTCACCCAGACTCGGGCGCAGGCGCTGGCGGCTCATTTCCAGCAGGCCGAAGCGCGAGATGCGGCCAACCTGGACGCGCGCACGGTCGTACTTCAGCGCGTTGGCCAGGCGGTTCTCGACCTCGCGCTGGTGCTTGTTGGAGGCCATGTCGATGAAGTCGATCACCACCAGGCCGCCCAGGTCGCGCAGGCGCAGCTGGCGGGCCACTTCCTCGGCCGCTTCCAGGTTGGTCTGGAACGCGGTGTCCTCGATGTCGCTGCCCTTGGTGGCGCGCGAGGAATTGACGTCGACCGCGGTCAGCGCTTCGGTCTGGTCGACCACGATCGAGCCGCCCGACGGCAGGCGCACGTTGCGCTCGTAGGCGCCCTCGATCTGCGACTCGATCTGGAAGCGGTTGAACAGCGGGATGTCGTCCTTGTAATGCTTGAGCTTGCGCAGGGTCTGCGGCATCACCTGCTGCATGAACTCGCGGGCGTGCTCGTACATCTCCTCGGTGTCCACCAGGATCTCGCCGATGTCGGCGCGCAGGTAGTCACGCAGGGCGCGCACGATCAGGCGCGATTCCTGGTAGATCAGGAACGGAGCCGGCTTGCTCAGTGCGGCTTCGGCGATGGCGCGCCAGACATTGAGCAGGTAGTCCAGGTCCCACTGCAGCTCTTCCGCATCGCGGCCGACGCCGGCGGTACGGATGATCACGCCCATGTCGTCGGGAATGTTCAGCTTGTCCAGGGCGTCCTTCAGCGCGGCCCGGTCTTCGCCCTCGATGCGACGGGAAACGCCGCCGGCGCTGGGCGAGTTCGGCATCAGCACCATGTAGCGGCCGGCCAGCGAGATGAACGTGGTCAGGGCGGCGCCCTTGTTGCCACGCTCTTCCTTGTCGACCTGGACGACGATCTCCTGGCCTTCCTTCAGCAGCTCGCGGATGCCGGCCTTGTTGTGGTCGACACCGGCCTGGAAGTAGTCGCGGGAGATTTCCTTCAGCGGCAGGAAGCCATGGCGGCCACCGCCGTACTCGACGAAGGCGGCTTCCAGCGAGGGCTCGATGCGGAAGATCCGGCCCTTGTAGATGTTGGACTTCTTCTGTTCCTTCGACGGCTGTTCGATGTCGATGTCATACAACGACTGGCCATCCACGATGGCAACACGCAGCTCTTCAGCCTGCGTGGCGTTGATCAGCATTCGCTTCATTGTTGCGTTCCTCGCAAGCGGCTACCGCGCGGAACGCCATGGGGTTTCGCCTCTGGACACGGTTCGCCGCCCATTCGCGCAAGCGCGGGGAGGGCGGCTTGGGTTTCCAGCGCTACGACACCACGGCAGGCCGCGGGAGCGCTTCACTCTTATGGGTTTTGGGGTGTTACAGGCCGCAGGCAGCTGTCAGCCAGGCTGGAGCGCCACGCGGGACATGTTCAGCACGGTTGCGTGTCAGGCATCCGGCGATGGCCGGGAAGGCCGGTGAGCCGCTAACATGGCCGCCCCGCGGGCGGTGGTCGCGCACTGTGCCGGATTCGTCGGAAGCTGGGCTTCTGGCCCTGAGTAACTTCCAACGAAATCAATCCCTTATCTCGCCCCCCGAGTGTAACAGAATAAACAGCCTGATGACCGCCCAAGACCCCATCAAACCCGCTGGCGACAAGCCTTCCGTGCGCATGATCACCGTTCCCGCCGACCGCGCCGGCCAGCGCCTGGACAACTTCCTGCTCGGCCAGCTGAAGGGCGCCCCGCGCAGCCTGGTCTACAAGCTGGTGCGCAGTGGCCAGGTTCGGGTGAACGGTGGCCGCGCCAAGGCCGAACGCAAGCTCGAGGCCGGTGACGAGGTGCGCGTGCCGCCGGTCCGTCTCACTGAGGAAGGAGACAAGGCCGGTCCGCCGGAGGCGTTCATGCGCCGCCTGGAGCAGGCCATCGTCTTCGAGGACGCCCGCCTGCTGGCCCTGAACAAGCCGACCGGCGTGGCCAGCCACGGCGGCAGCGGCATCAGCTTCGGCGCCATCGAGACGCTGCGCGCGCTGCGCCCGGGGCAGACCCTGGAGCTGGTCCACCGGTTGGATCGCGACACCTCGGGTCTGCTGGTCGTGGCCAAGAAGCGCTCCGCGCTGAGCGAACTGCAGGCCTTGCTGCGTGAAGACCACGGCGCCGGCATCCGCAAGCGCTACCTGACCCTGCTGGCCGGGCGCATGCCCGACGGCGTGATGACGGTCGACGCCCCGCTGCACGTGGGCCTGCGCCAGGGCGGCGAGCGCCATGTGCAGGTCAATGCGATCGGCAAGGAATCGATCAGCCACTTCCGGGTGCTGGAACGCCGCGGTGGCCATTCGTACTGCGAAGTCCGCATCGAGACCGGCCGCACCCACCAGATCCGCGTGCACGCCCAGCATCTGGGGCATCCGGTGGCCGGTGACGACAAATACGGCGATCCAGCGGTCAACAAGCGGCTTCGTGAGCAGATCGGGCTGAAGCGCTTGTTCCTGCATGCGGCCTCGCTGGAGTTCGCGCTGGATGACGGCAAGAGCCCATACGTATTGAACGCGCCGCTGGCGGATGAGCTGGTCGAGGCGCTGGACCGGCTGAAGTAAGGATCTCCCGTAGCGTCGAGTCACGCTCGACTGCGCCTCGGTCGGGCCGCGCGGAAAGCCAGTCGAGCATGGCTGGACTCTACAGGGCGAGCCGGGAACCCCTCACCACTTGAACAGCACCAGGCTGATCGCCAGCGTGCCCATGCCGGCCACCAGTCCGTAAACCGTCTCGTGGCCCTTGGCATAGCGCTTGGCCGCCGGCAGCAGCTCATCCAGCGCCAGGAACACCATCACGCCGGCGATCAGGCCGAACACCCAGCCGAACGTGGCGTGCGACAGCGATCCTGACAGCAGCCAGTAGCCAAGCGCCGCGCCCACGGGCTCGGCCAAGCCCGACAGCAGGCTGGCACTGAACGCGTAGAACTTGTTCTGGGTGGCGAAGTACACCGGCACCGCGATCGCGATGCCCTCGGGAATGTTGTGGATGGCGATGGCGAAGGCCAGTGGCATGCCCACCGATGGGCTTTCCAGCGTGGCGAAGAAGGTCGCCAGCCCTTCCGGGAAATTGTGTGCGGTGATCGCAACCGAGGTCAGCAGCGCGACCCGCTTCAGGTACTCGCGGCTGTTCTCGCGGAACGCAGGGTCCTGTTTGTCCAGGCTGTCATGCGGATTGGGAATGAAGTGGTCGATCAGTACGATCACGATCACGCCCAGCAGGAAGGCCAGGGTGCCGTAGGTGAAGCCGGTGCGCTCGCCATACGCCAGTGCAAACGACGCAATGGACTTGTTGAGGATCTCCGACAGCGACACATAGACCATCGCGCCACCGGCAAAGGCCAGACCGAACGCCAGCAGGCGCGGGCTGGGGCGGCGCGAGAACAGCACCAGCAGGCTGCCGATCGCGGTGGCCAGGCCTGCGGCAAGCGTGACCGCCAGTGCGATCCAGATGTTTTCAGGGGGAATCTGCAGCATCAACCCACGCGATCCTGGTCAACAGACAGCCGCCCCGGGCAGGGCCGGGGCGGCGAGGCGGGCGTCGGCAGGCCCGGTCGGGGGGCGCGCGATCAGCCGCCGCGGCGCAGGCGTTCTTCGATGGCGAAGCACTGGTCCGGCTTCGGCTGTGGCGGGTTGAAGCTGACAGGAACCTGGATGGTGGCCGGCACCGGTTGGCCGTTACGGGTGGCGGCCTTGAACTGCCAGCCCTGCACGGCGGTCTTGGCCAGTTCGTCCAGCTGCGGGTTGCCGGCCCCGGTCAACAGCGCAACCTCGCTCGGCTTGCCGTCGGTGCCGATGGTCACCTTGAAGGTGCTGGTGCCACCCACGCCCATGCAGGCCAGTTCCAGCGGGTACTGCGGCGGCGGCGTCTTCACCGCGGCCACTTCGGTCGGTGGCGGTGGTGGCGGTGACGGCGGTTCGGACGCGCCACAGCCGGCCAGACCGGTCGCAGCGATCAGGGACAGGCTCAGCAAACGTACGTTCATGGCAGTTGCTCCGTCAGGGCCGAAGTCTTGGCCGCGCAGATGAAGTCGTTATCGCTCAGCCCGCCCACATCGTGGGTGGAGAAGCGCACGACCGCGCGGTCGTAGTGCACGCCCAGGTCCGGGTGGTGGTCCTCGCGGTGGGCGATCCAGGCCAGCGCGTTCACGAAGGCCATGGTGGCGTAGTAATCCTTGAAGCGGAAGGTACGCGACAGGGCCTGGTCACCCTCGCTCAGCTCCCAGCCGGGAACCTGCGGCAGCAGTTCGGCCAGGCGGGCCTCGCCGAGCTTGTGGTCGCTGCCTTTGCGCGGCACGCAACGGGCCTGGGCCAGTGGAATCAGGTCGGCCATGGGAATCTCCACCTCGTGTTGACTGAACAATGCGCCGGACGGTGTATAAACCGAATGAGCGGCTGACGCTTACTTGGCTAGAATAGCCTGATGATCCAGATCTCCGACACTGCCCAGACCCATTTCCGCAAGTTGATCGAACGCGAGGGCGTGCCCGGCATGGGCGTGCGCCTGAGCGCGGTCGACCCCGGTACGCCGCGCGCCGATGCCCGGCTGGAATTCGCCGAACCGACCGACCTGCTCGGTGACGAGTGGGCGGTGGACTGCGATGGTTTCACCCTCTATGTCGACGCCGGCAGCGTTGGCTGGCTCGATGGCGCCGAGATCGACATCGTCGCCGGCACCGCCGGTGCCCAGCAGCTGACCATCAAGGCGCCGCGCATCAAGGGCGAAGCGCCGGGTGATGCGGCCTCGCTGGTCGAACGCGTGCACTGGGTGGTGGAGAACGAAGTCAATCCGCAGCTGGCCTCGCATGGCGGCAAGGTGGCCGTGCAGGAAGTCTCGTCCGACGGCGTGGTGCTGCTGCGCTTCGGTGGTGGCTGCCAGGGCTGCGGCATGGCCGATGTGACGCTCAAGCAGGGCATCGAAAAAACCCTGATGGGCCGCGTGCCGGGCGTGACCGCTGTGCGTGACGCGACCGATCATGACAGCGGCCACGCGCCTTACATTCCGCGCGGCAACGTCGCCTGATCGCTGACGCGTGCCTCTGACCCGGGCCGAGCAACTCATTGATCTGCTGCTGGCGCGCCAGCAGCCCCGCGCCGTCCTCGAGAAGTCCACGCGCCTGCCTTATGGCTGGGCGCTGTGGCTGCGCTCGCTGGGGCCACTGCCGCGGCCGTTCCATGCCCGCGAGGTGATCGCAGTTTTCCTGCCGCGCCCGCTGCCGGGCCCGCCAGGCCAGTCGCCGCGGCTGTCGCCGTGGCAGGCACTGCGCCGATTGTTCTGGCAGGACTGGGACGCCGCGCCGCGCGACCAGCGCTGGATGCGCTGGACCTCGGCACTGGTCAGTGCACTGCTGCACCTGCTGTTCTTCGTGCTGTTGCTGTGGGTGGCGGTGATCCGTACCAGCGCGCCGGACGAAGAGGGCACCGAGGGCGAGCGCGTGCAGGTGGAGTTCGTCGGCCGCGCATCGCAGGAAGGCGGTGGCGATCAGCCGGGCGCCGAAGCGGCTGCGGCTGCGGCGGCAGGTCGGGTTACGCCGGGCCAGGAGGCGGGCGCTGCCTCGGCCCCTGCGCCGCGTCCGGTGGCTGCCGAAACCACCGCCTCATCCCCGGCATCCGCGCCGACCGCCAGCGTTCCACCACCGCCGGCCGACGCCGAGCCGGCGCCGGTGGCCGCGCCGCCGCTTTCGCCCGTCCAGGCCACCGAAGTGGCGCAGGCCAGCACGGATTTCGTGGTGCCGCCGGTCAGTGTGCCGCGCACCGAAGTCAGCGTCGTGCCGCATGACAGCACACCCGCCGTGCGCGAGCGCAGCGTGCAGCCGGTGCAGGCGCCGCCGACACCAAGCCCGGTGCGTACCCCGGAACTGGCCGTGCGCACGCCGCAGGTGCGTGACATCCAGGTGCGCGAACGCGAAGTCAGTACGGTCGACGCGCCGGTGGCTCCCCAACCGCTGCGCAGCGCGGAAGTGCAGGTGCGCGTGCCGCAGCAGGACGTGCAGGTGCGCGAACGTGAAGTGCAGGCCGTGGCCGATCCGCAGGTGCGGATGGCGGCGGTGGCCGGGCGTGAGCCCGCCGTACGCGCGCCCACTGGCCGCGACGTGCAGGTGCGGGAACGTGAAGTGGCCTCGGCACCGGTGGCAGCGCCGGCATCCTCCAGTGGCAGTGCCACGGCGACGCCTGCGACTGCGGCCCAGGGCAGCGCGACGCAGGCGAGCAGCAGCGCGCGTCCGTCAGCATCCAGCAGCACACCCGCAAACGCGGGAGCGCGCCCGGCGCCTGATCCAGGCAACTGGGCGACACCTGCCAAGGGCGATGACTGGGGGTCTTCCAGCCGCAACCGCGACGGCAGCAGCAACGGTACCCGCCAGGCCAGTACCGCCGGCAAGGGCAGCGGCCTGTTCAATGCCGATGGCAGCGTGCGCGTGCCTGGCCAGGAGGGCGATGGCCATGCCGCGCGCGGTGCGCCCGGCGGTGCCAACGACGGCTGGAGCAAGGAGCGCATTGCGCAGTCCGGCACCTGGCTGAAGCGCCCGCCGTACGACTACACGCCGACCTCGTTCGACAAATACTGGGTGCCGCAGGAATCGCTGCTGGCCGAATGGGTGCGCAAGGGCGTCAAGGCGATGGAGATTCCATTGCCGGGCACCAACACAAGGATCTCCTGCGTCATTTCGATCCTGCAGGCCGGTGGCGGCTGTGGCCTGACCAACCCCAACATGCAGGACCAGCCGGCCGTGGCACGACCGCCGCCGGACATCCCGTTCAAGAAGGAACTGCAGGAAGACAACGGGAGCCGCTAAAGCTTCGGCCGCGCCCGATGCGCTGGCCGGCCCGCGCTTTGGTAGATGCCGACCTTGGTTGGCACAGAAGCGCCGACCAAGATCGGCCTCTGCCAAGGCGTCAGTGCATGCCGGCCAAGGCAGTGACCTTACGCGCTCTGCGACAGGAACACCCAGAACGGTACGTCGCGGCCGACCCAGTCACGGCTGGTCTCGTCCATCACGTCCAGCAGGGTGTCGAAGTCCTTCTGCGGACCGGCGCGCAGCGCGTCCACGTCGGCCAGGAACAGCGCGTAGCCATTGGCCGGCAGCCATTGCAGGTCGCGCAGGTTGTCCGACAGCGCATCCCAGTTGCCGCCGAAACCGGCCGGGAAATCCAGCTGTGCGGCCAAACGGGCGAGCAGGGTGCGCTTGTCCGCGACGCCCTCCAGATCGATGCGGATCACTTTCAGGCCGGCATCGCGCATCGCCGCGGCCAGTGCGCCGATGTCGTCGCTGTCGATGGCGTAGACGCCGGCGTTGTTGATGTCATGCAGGCCAAGGCCGAAATCATCGTGGCTCATCACTGCGCTCCCTGGGCCGGTACGGTGAAGCTGCGGAATGACGCGTAATGGTCGTCGGTGTAGTACCACGCTTCCGGCGGATCGCCGCCGGTGACGATGCGACGCGTGCCACGCGTACGCGCGCCAGGGGTGTCGACGGTGTATTCGCGGTAGTAGCCGCGCGCGCGCTGCGGCAGTTGCTGCTCGCGGTTGCCGAAGGTACTGCCGTCCTGGCGGTGCGGGAATGGACCGCCACGCTGGATCAGGGCGATGGTCGCGCGCGCTTCGGCGGGCAGGAACGCGGGAAGTCCGCTGTCCTTGCCGGGCGAGGCGGTGGCCGGCGCGCGCGCGACAGGCGTGCCCTGCAGGTCGGGTGCGAACTGCGGCGCTGGCGGCCTTTGCAGGAAATGGTTGGCGACCAGGCCGAGCAGCAGCAGGGCGATGGCGGTGATCAGCAGCCGGGGGTTGCGCATGGGCAGGGGCGGGCGAGGGTAGTACACGCACTGTAGCGCCTGTGCGCTGCACGGTGCATGAGGAGCGCGCTGCGTCACTGCTGCGTAACAATTGCCGTCGTGCTCACTGGCAGGACGCAATTTCCTTTACATCCCCCTTGGTAATCTGGCGGTCTGTCCCCATCATTCACCGCGCACCGCCCGACATCGTCGGGTGCCCTCGCAATCAGGAGATGCATCATGGCCTACACCCTGCCCAAGCTGTCCTACGCCTACGACGCGCTGGAACCGCATATCGATGCGGCGACGATGGAAATCCATCACACCAAGCATCACCAGACCTACATCAACAACGTCAACGCGGCGCTGGAAGGCACCGAGTACGCTGACCTGCCGGTCGAAGAGCTGGTGAAGAAGCTCAAGTCGCTGCCGGAGAACCTGCAGGGCCCGGTGCGCAACAACGGTGGTGGCCATGCCAACCACTCGCTGTTCTGGACCGTGATGGCCCCCAATGCCGGCGGCAACCCGGTGGGCGACGTGGCCAAGGCCATCGACAAGGACCTGGGCGGTTTCGACAAGTTCAAGGATGCCTTCACCAAGGCCGCGCTGACCCGTTTCGGCAGTGGCTGGGCGTGGCTGAGCGTGACCCCGGACAAGAAGGTCGTGGTCGAGAGCACCGGCAACCAGGACAGCCCGCTGATGGAAGGCAACACCCCCATCCTCGGCCTGGACGTGTGGGAACACGCGTACTACCTGAAGTACCAGAACCGCCGCCCGGAATACATCGGCGCGTTCTTCAACGTCATCGACTGGAACGAAGTCGAGCGCCGTTACCAGGAAGCGATCGCCTGATCGCGTGACGGGATGACATGAGAAGGCCGGGGGAGACCCCGGCCTTTTCTGTTGCAGCAGTCGTTCGATAGTGCCGGCCGCAGGCCGGCAACCGTGCAGTACCGGGGGAGCCGGCCAGCGGCCGGCACTACCTATTCCGCAGTGGCCGTATCGCCCTGCAGGCGCAGGGTCGCCATCACACCCAGACGCAGGCCGGGCAGGTCGCCGTCGGCCGGCAGCAGGATCGGCTGCTGGCGGATGCCGCCGAAATGCTTGACCTGGAACAGCACATCCAGGCCGTGGCCGCTGCTGCCGCCCCCACTGGCCGCCGGCGCCTCGGCACGGCCGCCGGGATTGCGCCGGGCCGGCTGGAACCCCGGCGTGCTGCGCACCAGTTCCACCGTGCTGGCCGAGAAATCGCCGGCAATCAGGCTCGGCATGCCTTCGGCGGTGGCGCCGATCCAGGTCATCAGGTCGCTGGTCTGGTGCTGGCGGGCGCTGGCCTCGTCCGGGTCCGGGCGCAGCCGCGCCACATAGATGTTGACCAACGCCTCGCCCAGCCTCAGCCGCATCATGCCGGCCGCGCTGAAGGTGCCGGGAGGATGCAGCAGGGTCACGCCGTCCTCGCTGACCGGCAGCCGGGTCAGCATGGCGTTGCCATGCCGCAGCGGCTGGCTGGGCGGATCGGCGGTAACGAAGTCGCAGCTGTAGCGCAGCCGGCTGGCCAGCCAGCAGGCCGGGTTGCGGCCCTGCTGCTGCAGCACCTGCTGCACCGAGATCACGTCCGGCTGCAGCTCGGTCAGCAGCTGTGCGACCTGCTCGCGGCGCTGCTTCCATTGCGCGTCATCGCGGCTGGGCAGCTCCAGCGCGGCGACCGTCAGCTGCCTGGGGTCGCTCTCGCTGGCAACGGCGGCCGGCGCCTGTGGTCGTGCCTGCGCCTGCAACGCCAGCAACAGCGCAAGGCAGCTGAGCAGGAGGCGGGCGTGGGCGAAGGGGCGCATAACGATAAGTTTACGCTTTTGTCGTGCAGGTGCCGTGACTTCCGGCAGGGCCTGCACTGCCTGCCATGGATTGGCACCGTTGTCATGCAGCCCTGCAGCGTGCTTCGCAAGCCCCGGTTCCGGTAACCTTGCGCCTTTCGCTTTGCAGGAATGCCTTACAGGATGAGCCACGACGCAGTCGCCCCCATCGCCGGCCAGGGAAAGATGCCGCGCCAGATTCCGTACATCATCGGCAATGAGGCCTGCGAGCGGTTCAGTTTCTACGGGATGCGCAACATCCTGGTGCAGTTCCTGATCACCTCGCTGCTGCTGCAGGAAATCACTGCCGAAGGCCGTGCCGGTGAAGCCAAGGACATCATGCACAGCTTCATGATCGGCGTGTATTTCTTCCCGCTGCTCGGTGGCTGGCTGGCCGACCGGTTCTTCGGCAAGTACCACACCATCCTCTGGTTCAGCCTGGTCTACTGCGCCGGCCACCTGTGCCTGGCGCTGTTCGAGAACAGCCGCGAGGGCTTCTTCCTCGGCCTGGGCCTGATCGCGCTCGGTGCCGGCGGCATCAAGCCGCTGGTGGCCTCGTTCATGGGCGACCAGTTCGACCAGAGCAACAAGCACCTGGCCAAGATCGTCTTCGACGCCTTCTACTGGATCATCAACTTCGGCTCGCTGTTCGCCTCGCTGCTGATCCCGCTGGTGCTGAAGAACTGCGGCCCGCAGTGGGCGTTCGGCATCCCGGGCATCCTGATGTTCATCGCTACCTTCGTGTTCTGGCTGGGCCGCAGGCGCTACGTGCTGGTGCCGCTGCCGCCGAAGGACCCGCATTCGTTCGCCAACGTGGTGCGTACCGCGCTGACCACGCGCGTGGCTGGCCAGGGCCGTCCGGGCCTGGTGATCGCCGTGCTTGGCCTGGCGCTGGCGGTGGCCTCGTTCGGCCTGGTCGGTTCGCTGGGCATCGTGATCTGCCTGTGCCTGGCGCTGGTGGCCATCCTTGCCGGCATCGGTGGCGGCACCTGGCTGCAGCTGGACCGCGCCCGTGGCCAGCATCCGGCCGAAGCCGTGGAAGGCGTGCGCTCGGTACTGCGCGTGCTGGTGATCTTCGCGCTGACCACGCCGTTCTTCTCGCTGTTCGACCAGAAGGCCTCGACCTGGGTCCTGCAGGGCCAGCAGATGCAGATGCCAAGCTGGTTCACCGCCTCGCAGATGCAGGCGCTGAACCCGCTGCTGGTGATGATCCTGATTCCGTTCAACAACCTGGTGCTGTATCCGGCCCTGCGCCGCTTCGGCTTCGAACCGACCGCGCTGCGCCGCATGACCGCCGGCATCGCCTTCAGTGGCCTGGCCTGGATCGTGGTGGGTGGCATCCAGGTGGTGATGGACGGCGGCAACGCCATGTCGATCTTCTGGCAGATGCTGCCGTACGCGCTGCTGACCTTCGGTGAGGTGCTGGTCTCGGCCACCGGCCTGGAGTTCGCCTACAGCCAGGCACCGCAGGCGATGAAGGGCGTGGTGATGAGCTTCTGGAACCTGACCACCACCATCGGCAACCTGTGGGTGCTGCTGTCCAACGCGGCGGTGCGCAACGACACGGTCACCCACCAGATCGCGGGCACGGGCCTGAGCGAGGCGGCGTTCCTGATGTTCTTCTTCGCCGGCTTCGCCTTCGTCGCGGCGTTGGCCTTCGGTTGGTACGCGAAACGCTATCGTATGGTCGACAACTACCGTACCGCCTGAGCCTGACATGACCCCCGTCAATCTGCTGTTGATCGCCATCACCGCCATCCTGTCGTGGATGGCGTTCAACAACCGCAAGCTGGCCGACCGCCTGATCCTGTGGCCGCCGGCCATCGACCGTCACCGCCAGTACGACCGGCTGGTGACCTATGGCTTCATCCACGCCGACTGGTCGCACCTGATCTTCAACATGATCACCCTGTTCTTCTTCGGGGGATTCATCGAGAGCGTGATGGTGCAGCTGACCGGCAGCTACCTGACCTACCCGGCGTTCTACATCGGCGCGCTGCTGGTCTCGATCCTGCCCAGCTACCTGAAGAACCAGAAGAACCCGAACTACCTCAGCCTCGGGGCGTCCGGGGCGGTATCGGCGGTGCTGTTCGCCTTCATCCTGATCAAGCCGTGGTCGATCATCCTGGTGTTCTTCATCCCGGCACCGGCGATCATCTATGCCGCGTTCTACGTCGGCTACAGCATCTGGATGGACAGGCGCGGTGGCGACCGCATCAACCACAGCGCGCACCTGGCAGGTGCGGCGTTTGGCGTGATCTTCATGCTGGCCATGCAGCCGAGCATCTTCACCCACTTCCTGCGCGAACTCTCCAACCCGACCTTCCGCCTCGGCGGCGGTTGATGCGGGTAGCGGGGCGGATCGGGTCCGATCCGCCCCGGCCGGGTCAGGCTGCGGTCTGCTGGCCGTAGGTATCCAGCAGGCGGGCGAACACTTCCTCGCCGATGCGCTGGAAATCCTGATCCTCGGTCTGCCCTTCCACCGCCAGTTGCAGCAGGCCCTCCAGCAGGGCGCGGTCGGTATCGGAATGGGAATTGCTGGCGTGCATGGGAGCCTCCACGGTGGTGCGCATGGTCAACGGTCGCAAGGGTCGTGCCAGCCTGGCCGTACCCCTCCATAGGCGATAGCGGCCGGCCCGCCTCCAGCTTGAGGGCGAAAACTGACGTGAATGGACTGGACTTGCCCCTGTTCAGGCTTCACGCGATCATGGCGCCCGGCTGCGCACCATCCACGCAGTCGCCGCAGGAGACAGTTCCATGGCTTCGGTCACGCCCCCCGGTCTGGCCTATGAGGTCGAGCACGACCTGGCCAACCACCGCTTCACCGCACGTGTGCGCGGACAGCTGGCGGTGCTCGATTACCAGATCAAGCGCAGGCGCATGGTCATCACCCATACCGAGGTGCCCGAGCCGATCGCCGGCCGTGGCATCGCCGGTGAGCTGACCCGCGTGGCACTGCGTTTCGCGCGCGAGCAGAAATACAAGGTGGTGCCGGCATGTTCCTACGCCGAGGCCTTCCTGCAGCGCCACGAGGAGTACCACGACCTGCTCGTTGGCTGAACGCCAGCGGGTCACGCTTCAGCCATGGCAGGCGATGATGTACAAACATGAACAGGGGATCCCGATGAAGATTGGAAACAACCGGCCATTGCACGGCAGCGTGTTGGCCGGCGTGGTGGGCGTGCTGTTGCTGGCCGGTTGCCAGCGTGAAAGCGAGCCGGCACCGGCGACCGACGCGGCGCCCGCCGCCGAGGCGACGGCCGCGGGCGAAACGCCGGCCACGGAAGCGCCGCTGGATCTGCGCGACGTGATCGAGAACAACGAGCGCGAAGTGGTGGGCATCAGCTACCCGGCCGGTATCGACCGTTATCCGGGCCTGGCCCGCGCGCTGCAGAGCTATGCCACGAGTGCGCGCAGCGACCTGCAGCAGGCGCTGGACGGGCTGGGCAACGACAAGCCGACCATGCCCTACGAGCTGTCGCTGAGCTTCGAGAAGCTGCTTGAAACCCCGCAGCTGGTGGTGGTCAGTGCCGACGGCAGCCGCTACACGGGTGGCGCCCACGGCGAACCGCTGGTGGCGCGCTTCGTGTGGCTGCCGCAGCAGCAGCAGATGCTCAGCGCCGAAAAGCTTGTGGCCGATGCCAAGGGCTGGAAGGCGATCAGCGATTTCGTCGCCGACCAGTTGCGCGAACGCGTGGCCACCCGCCTCAGTGGCGAGGACATGGACCCGGCCCAGCTGCAGGAATCGCTGCGCAACGCATCGCGCATGATCGCCGACGGAACCGGCCCGCAGGCCGACAATTTCAGCCAGTTCCAGCCACTGACCGACGACAAGGGGCAGATCACCGCGCTGCGCTTTGTTTTCCCGCCGTACCAGGTGGGTCCATACTCGGACGGCACCCAGACCGCCGATGTACCGGCAGCGGTGCTGTTGCCGCACGTGGCCAAGGACTACGTGGAGCTGTTCGCACGCGGTTGACCGCAGTCGAGGAGGTGGCGTGGATACAGGGTTGCAGGAGCGGGTCGCCGGCCTGCTCCACGAAGCCGGGGTCCGCATCGGCGGCACCCAGCCACAGGACATCCAGGTGCATGACCCGCGCTTTTTCGCGCGGGTCATGGGCCACGGCTCGCTCGGCCTGGGCGAGAGCTACATGGAGGGGTGGTGGGATGCCAATGTCCTGGATGAATTCCTCGTCCACCTGATGCAGGCGCACCTGGATGAACGGGTGCACGGCTGGCGCGAAGTGGCAGACGCGCTGAAGGCGCGCCTGTTCAACCTGCAGGCGGGGCAGGGCAGTTACGAAGTCGGTCGCCGCCATTACGACCTCGGCAATGATCTCTACCAGGCCATGCTCGGCCAGCGCCTGGTCTACAGCTGTGGCTATTGGCGCAACGCCGACGACCTCGACGCCGCACAGGAGGCCAAGCTCGACCTGGTCTGCCGCAAGCTGGGCCTGCGCCCGGGCCAGCGCGTGCTGGACATTGGCTGCGGTTGGGGCGAAGCCCTGAAGTTCGCCGCCGAGCGCTACGGTGTCAGCGGCGTCGGCGTGACCATATCGCAGGAGCAGGCCGAGTTCGCGCGGCAGTTGTGCGCTGGCCTGCCGATCGAGATCCGCCTGCAGGATTACCGTGAACTGGACGAACCGTTCGATGCGATCTTCTCGATCGGCATGTTCGAGCACGTCGGTGACAAGAACTACGCCGGTTTCTTCGAAGTGGCCAAGCGCTGCCTGTCGCCACGTGGCCTGCTGCTGTTGCATACCATCGGCACCAACGTCTCACGGCATCGCACCGATCCATGGATTGCACGCTACATCTTCCCCAACTCGATGCTGCCGTCGGCGGTGCAGATCACCAAGGCGTTCGAAGGCCGTTTCGTGCTGGAGGACTGGCACAACTTCGGCACCGACTACGACCTGACCCTGCAGGCATGGCGGCGCAACGTGGAAGCAGCGTGGCCGCGGCTGGATGCGCACTACGACGAGCACTTCCGGCGCATGTGGCGCTTCTACCTGGCCGGGTCGATGGCCACCTTCCGCTGCCGGCACGCGCAGCTGTGGCAGCTGGTGCTGTCGCCGGAAGGCGTGCCGGGTGGGTACGTGGCGCCGCGTTGATGGCGTGGCTGGGGTCGGAGCCCTTTCCGTCGGAAAGGGATCCGACCCCGGGGTCAGATCCCTTTTCGCAGAAGAGGGCTCTGACCCCGACCACAACAAAAAACCGCCCGGTCTCCCGGGCGGTTTTCGATTCAGGCGACTGCGCTGGCGATCAGTTGCCGGCGCCGGTCAGGCCACGCTTTTCCAGCAGCGGTTCGATCTGCGGCTCGTGGCCGGCGAAATCGCGGAACAGCTGCATCGCGTCGACGCTGCCGCCCTTGGACAGCAGGGTGGCGCGGAAGTGGTCGCCGTTCTTGCGGCTCAGGCCGCCGTTGTCCTTGAACCACTTCTGGGTGTTGGCATCGAGCACTTCCGACCAGATGTAGGCGTAGTAGCCGGCCGAGTAGCCGCCCATGATGTGGCTGAAGTACGGGGTCTTGTAGCGCGGCGGAACCGGCGCGTAGTAGATGCCGTCCTTCTCCAGCGCGGCGCGCTCGAAGGCCATCACGTCCTTGGCCGCCGGCACCTGGTCCGGGCCGATCTGGTGCCAGTTCTGGTCCAGCATCGCCGCCCCCAGGTATTCGGTGGTGGCAAAGCCCTGGTTGAACTTCGATGCGGCAATCACCTTGTCCAGCAGGGCCTGCGGCATCGCCGAACCATTCTGGTAGTGCTTGGCGTAGTTCTTCAGGATGACCGGGTTGTCGGCCCACATCTCGTTCACCTGCGAGGGGAACTCGACGAAGTCGCGCGGCACCGAGGTGCCCGAGAAGTACGGATACTTCACGTTGGAGAACATGCCGTGCAGGGCGTGGCCGAACTCGTGGAAGGTGGTGTTCACCTCATCCCAGGTCAGCAGGGTCGGCTGGCCGGCCGGCGGCTTCGGGATGTTCAGGTGATTGGCTACCACCGGCTTGAAGCCGGTCAGCTTGGACTGCGAGACGTAGGAGTTCATCCACGCACCGCCACGCTTGGAGGCGCGTGCATACGGATCGAAGATGAAGATCGCCAGCTGGCTGCCATCGGCGTCGAACACGTCGTAGACGGTGACGTCATCGTGGTAGACCGGCAGGTCGGTGCGCTGCTTGAAGGTCAGGCCGAATTCCTGGCCGGCGGCGTAGAAGACGCCGTTCTCCAGCACGTTCTTCAGTTCGAAGTATGGCTTCAGCTGCGACTCGTCGAAGTTGTACTTGGCCTGGCGCACCTTCTCGCTGTAGAAGGCCCAGTCCCACGGTTCCAGCTGGAAGGTCGGCTTGCGCGCGGCCTTCTGCTCCTTGTCGATCATCGCCTGCAGGTCGGCGGCTTCGCGCTTGGCATTGGCCACCGCGGCCGGAGCCAGCTTGCCGAGCATCGCGTTGACCGCTTCGGGGGTCTTGGCGGTCTGGTTGGTCAGGTTGTAGGCGGCGAAGTTCGGGAAGCCCATCAGCTTGGCCTTGTCGGCACGCAGCTGCATGATGCGCGAGACCAGCGCGGTGTTGTCGAACTCACCGCCGCGGCTGCCGCGGGTGGTCGAGGCTTCGTAGATCTTCTGGCGCAGGGCGCGGTTGGCCAGGTTGGTCAGCGGCGGCTGGCCGGTGGTGTTGAGCAGGGTGATCACGTACTTGCCTTCCAGGCCACGGGCCTTGGCGGCTTCGGCGGCGGCGGCGATCTGCTCCTTGGACAGGCCAGCCAGCTCCTTGACGTCGTCGACGGTGATTGCCGAAGCGTTCACTTCCGACTGCACGTTCTGGCTGAACTTGGTGCCCAGATTGGCCAGTTCGGCATTCATGTCCTTCAGCGTGGCCTTGTCGGCCTCGGACAGCTTGGCGCCGGCGCGCACGTAATTGTCGTAGTACTTCTCGACCAGGCGCACGCCTTCGGCGTCCAGGCCCAGCTGGCTGCGGGTGTCGTACAGCGCCTGGATGCGGGCGAACAGCTTGCCGTTCAGCGCGATCGCATCGCTGTGCGCGGCAAACTTCGCCGAGTAGTCGGCCTGCAGCTTCTTGCGGGTGTCGTTGGTATCGGCGCCGACCAGGCTGAAGAACACGGTGGTCGCACGGTCGAGGATGTCACCGCTCTTTTCCAGCGCGATGATGGTGTTGTCGAAGGTCGGCTTGGCCTTGTTGTTGGCGATCGCCTCCACTTCCTTCAGCTGCTGCGCCATGCCGGCGTCGAAGGCCGGGGCGAAGTCGCTGTCCTTGATCTTGTCGAACTGCGGGAAGTGCAGCGGCAGCGGGCTTTCGGCGAAGAACGGGTTGGCCTGCTGGGCATTGGTGCTGGCAGCCGGGGTGGCGGCGCCGGCCGAGAAGGCGGGCAGGGCAAGGCCGAGGGACATGGCCACGGCAAGGGCAAGTCGAGTGGTCAAGGTAGAAGCTCCGGTAAGGCAAACAAGGGCCCGAGGGTAACCCGGCCGGCGGCGACTGCACTTGTGTCAAAAGGCATGTTGCCGGGGCCGGGCGCGGGTACCATGCGTTCACCGCCCACGGCCCGCTGCCATGACCACTGCCTACGATTTCAGCTTCCGCGACCTCGACGGCCAGCCGCAGGCGCTGGCCCGGTACCAGGGCCCCCCGTTGCTGCTGGTGAACGTCGCCAGCCGCTGTGGCTTCACCCCGCAGTACACCGGGCTGGAGCAGCTGTGGCAGGACTACCGCGAGCGCGGCCTGGTGGTGATCGGCTTCCCGTGCAACCAGTTTGGCGCGCAGGAGCCCGGTGATGCCGCGCAGATCCGCCAGTTCTGTTCGCTGGACTATCCGGTCAGCTTCCCGCTGTCGGAAAAGATCGAGGTCAACGGCGAGGGGGCCGACCCGCTCTGGAGGTGGCTCGCGCGGGAGAAGCGCGGCGTGCTCGGCAGTGCCCGCATCAAGTGGAATTTCAGCAAGTTCCTGGTCGATCGCCAGGGGCGGGTGGTGTCGCGGCATGCGCCCACCACCCGGCCGGAGCAGCTGCGCGGCGAGATCGAAGCGCTGCTGTGAGGTCGTGCCGGCCGCTGGCCGGCAACCCCGTGGGCCAGGAAGAGCCGGCCAGCGGCCGGCACTACCGTTGCAGCATCATTTCTCGACGAACGCGCGCTCGAACACGTAGTGGCCCGGCTGGCCGATGCGCGGCGAAACCTGGAAACCGCGGGCATCGAGCACAGCACGCAGGTCGGCCAGCATCTGCGGGCTGCCGCAGATCATCGCGCGGTCGTTTTCCGGGCTCAGCTCCGGCAGGCCGAGGGTGCGCTGCATCTGGCCGCTTTCCATCAGCGAGGTCAGGCGGCCCTGGTTGGCGAACGGCTCGCGGGTGACGGCCGGGTAGTACAGCAGCTTGTCGCCGATCATCTCGCCCAGGAACTCGTGCTCACGCAGCTCCCTCTCGAAGTAATCGCGGTAGGCCAGATCCTTTTCGTAGCGCACGCCGTGGCAGAGGATCACCTTCTCGAAGCGCTCGTAGGTCTCCGGGTCCTTGATGACCGACAGCCACGGCGCCATGCCGGTACCCGTGCCCAGCAGGTACAGGTTCTTGCCCGGGTGCAGGTCGCTGATCAGCAGGGTGCCGGTGGGCTTCTTGCCGACCAGCACCTTGTCGCCCGGCTTGATGTGCTGCAGGCGCGAGGTCAGCGGGCCGTCCTGCACCTTGATGCTGAAGAACTCCAGATGCTCTTCCCAGTTGGCGCTGGCGATGGAGTACGCACGCAGCAGCGGCCGTGCCTCGGTTTCCAGGCCGATCATCACGAACTGGCCGTTCTCGAAGCGGAAGCCGCTGTCGCGGGTGGTGGTGAAACTGAAGTAGGCGTCGGTCCAGTGACGGACCTCAAGCACCGTTTCGGCGCCAAAAGCGGAGGACATGGGCGTATCTATCAAAAGTCGTCGGGGGAATTCTATCTCAAATGAGACGGGTTCTCATTGGGCGGAACGAGAGGCGTTCTCAGCGGTAACCCGCCGCCTGCAGCTCGAACAGCTCGGCATAGCGGCCGCCCTGTGCCATCAGCTGGGCGTGGGTGCCACTGGCCTCGATCCGGCCATCGGCCAGCACCAGGATGCGATCGGCCATGCGGACCGAGGAAAAACGGTGGGAAATCAATACGGCGGTGCGATTATCCGCCAGTTCCCTGAACCGCTGGAACACCTCGAACTCACTGCGCGCATCCAGTGCTGCCGTTGGCTCATCCAGGATCATCACCTGCGCATTGCGCATCCATGCGCGGGCAATGGCGATCTTCTGCCACTGGCCACCGGACAGGTCCACGCCCTGCTTGAAACGGCGGCCGATCAGCTGGTCGTAGCCACCGGGCAGCTCCTCGATCACTTCCTCGGCCATGCCGCGGCGCGCGGCGTCGGCGATGCGCGCCCGGTCGTCCATGGCCTCGACCTGGCCGACGCCGATGTTCTCGCCGGCGCTGAGGTTGTAGCGCACGAAGTCCTGGAAGATCACCCCGAGGTTGGCGCGCAGGTCGTCCAGGTCGTAGTCGCGCAGGTCGCGGCCATCGAGCAGGATGCGGCCCTCGTCCGGTTCGTACAGGCGTGCCAGCAGCTTCACCAGGGTGGTCTTGCCGGCGCCGTTCTCGCCGACCAGGGCCAGCACTTCGCCGGCCTGCAGCTGGAAATCGAGGTGGCGCACCGCCCACTGTTCGGCATCGGGATAGCGGAAGCCGACGTTCTCGAACACGAAGCCCTGGCGGATCGGCTGCGGCACGCGTATGGCGCCTTCGCGCGAGTGGATTTCCGGCTCGATCTGGAAGAACGAGAACAGGTCGTCCAGGTACAGCGCCTGGCTGGCCACCTGCGAGAAGCCGATCAGCAGGCCTTCCAGCAGCTGGCGCAGGCGCAGGAAGCTGCCGGCAAGGAAGGTCAGGTCGCCGATCGAGAAATCGCCGCGCACCGTGCGCCAGGCGATGTAGGCGTAGGCGGTGTAGTAGCCCAGCGTACCCAGCGCAGCCAGCAGCGTGCCCCAGAACGCCCGGCGCCGTGCCAGGGCACGGTTGGCCTGGAACAGCGCCACCGACAGGCGCCGATAGCGCTCGACCAGGAAGCGGTGCAGGTTGTAGATCTTCACTTCCTTGGCCGTTTCCACGCTGGCACCGAGCTGGCGCAGGTAGTCGAGCTGGCGGCGCTCGGGCGTCCATTGGAAGTTGAGGCTGTAACCGGCCGCGTTGAAGTGCGATTCGCCGATGAAGGCCGGCACCAGTGCCAGCGCAAGCAGCAGGATCAGCCACGGCGCGTAGACCAGCAGGCCGACGGCGAGGCTGGCCACGGTGATCGCGTCCTGCACCTGGCCGAACAGCTGGCTCATCAGGTTCATCCGGCCCATGGTCTGGCGCCTCGCGCGGTCCAGCTTGTCCTGCAGGTCCGGGTCCTCGAAGTCCTCCAGATCCAGCGTCGCCGCGTGTTCCATCAGCCGGATGCTGGTGACGTTGGCGAACAGTTCCGACAGCAGCGCGTCGGCATAGCTGACCAGCCGGCCGAGCAGGTCCGAGGCGATGGCCAGGCCGAATTCCAGCGCCAGCAGGCCCAGCAGCGGATTGAGCATGCCGCTGGACAGCGCCTCGCCCAGCGGCGGGAAACCGGCGTCGTGCTGGCTCAGGTGCAGGGCGCTGTCGATGATCAGCTTGCCGACGTACAGCATCGCCACCGGCAGCAGCGCACGGATCAGGCGCAGCCCCAGGCTGGCCAGGGTGAGCGCGGGGCTGGTCTGCCAGACCATGCGCAGGAACGGCGGCAGGTTGCGCATCGCCTTGAAGCGCTGGCGCAGGCTGGGTTTCTTCGCGGCGGCAGCGCCAGCGGTGGGGATGGCAGGCATGCGCGTATTGTGCGCGCGTGATACGTGCAGGGGGAGTCAGTGCAGCCGAGTTGCCGGCACCGGGGTCAGATCCCTTCGCGAAGCGAAGGGATCTGACCCTCCTGCATCCACGCATTGCGTGGATCCAGCGTGCCGACCAAGGTCGACACCTACCAGCAGCACCGATGAACTGTCGAAGGCGGGGTGGGTCAGGCCGGCAGCGGCGGCAGCAACCCCGCACCGAGGCGGTTCCAGGCATTGATCACCGCGATGCCCATGCTCAGGTCACTGATGCCCTTCTCATCGAAGTGCGGTGCCAGGGCATCGAACGCGGCCTGCGACGGCGCGCCGTCGGTCAGCCGGGTCAGCGCCTCGGCCCAGCCCAGTGCCGCGCGCTCGCGTTCGTCGAAGAAGCGGCTCTCGTGCCATGCCGGCAGCGTGTCCAGCTTGCGCGGCTCGATGCCGCCCTTGCGCAGCGCGGTGCCGTGCATGTCCATGCAGTAGCCGCAGCCGTTGAGCTGCGACACGCGCAGGAACACCAGTTCCATCAGGGTCGGATCGATCGAGCTGTCATGCACGGCCTGGCTGGTGGCCAGCAGGCCCTTGAAGGCCTCGGCGGCCAGGCGGGTGTAGGGGACGCGGGGAGAGGCGTGGTCGGACATTTTCGGCTCCACGGCGGCCACGGTGGCCGCCTTTCCACTACCAGGACGCCGTGGCGTCCCTGTTCGTGACATCGAATGGTCAAAAGCGACATGACGACGGGCCAAGAGCGACTCCAGGTGCGAGTACCGAACTCAAAGACTCCTGTAGCGTCATCGAGCCGCGGGGGATCTCGTTCAGGTGAGCATTTGGAACTCGGCTGCTGACGTGAGAATCAACGCTTTCAATTGGCCAGTATCGGCTTTGATGAGCACGGGTAGAGTGTCCCATTCGCCATATTTTTCAGCAGGAATAAAGTTGCCCTTGACTACCACGAGCCTGACATCCGGACGGATCGTTGATAGTTGCCTTCTTGGTGGTGCCCAAGTTGATTCTTCATTCGGAAAAGGAAAAGAGGCGATTCTGGGCCAATCACCTCTTTCAATTCCGGTGCGAATAGTCAGTACATCCATGAAGCTCTCCAACGTGGGAAGTTCGCAGTCACGGAGCATTCTGCCCTTTGAAATGAATGGAAGGATCGCTACGTCCGGATCTTGGTAAGTGCGCAAATAGCCAAAAACGAGCTCGACTTCATTGAGCGGTACGGCAAATACATCGCCGACGTTCACTTTGATCCTCTTTCTTGGCTTCTTGGAATTCATTGTCGTCAGTTTCCTTTCCATTGCGCTGACAGATTGCCCAAGCCCAAGTCCGTATGTCTAATCGGAGAGTGCGCCTTGAATACCCGGCAGCTTTTCCGGATTCAACACGCTGTACACGTTGGCGATGCGGCCATCGACCACTTCGATGGTGGTGACCGAATGCAGGCGCTCACCCTGGAAGCGCAGGATCGCCGGCTCGCCGTTGACGTAGCCCAGCTGGGCGGGATGCACCGCGCCGCGGCGGGCGATGGCCCAGAACAGGCGGCCGATGCGTTCGGCGCCCAGCAGCGGCCGCACCGCCGCAGTGACCACGCCACCGCCGTCGGAAACCAGCACCGCGTTGGCGTGCAGCAGGGCCTGGATCGCGTCGCTGTCGCCGCGCTGCGAGGCCTCCATGAAGCGCGCCAGCAGCTGCCGGTGCTGGCTGGCATCGGCATTGAAGCGCGGTCGTCCGGCCTGCAGGCGTTGCCGGGCACGGTGCACCAGCTGCCGGCAGTTGGCCTCGCTGTGGCCGATCAGCTCGGCGATTTCGCGGTAGTCGTGGTCGAACGCCTCCTTCAGCAGGAAGGCGGCGCGTTCCTCGGGGCCGAGCTGTTCGAGCAGGGTCAGGAAAGCGACCGAGACGTCGTCGGCCAGCGCATGCAGCTGGGCCGGACCGGGCGCCGGGTCCGGCTCCAGGGTGACCGCCAGCGGTTCGGCCAGCCATGGGCCGACGTAGTGGGCGCGCTCGCGCTTGGCCGCACGCAGCCGGTCCAGGCCGAGCCGGGTGGTGGTGGTGACCAGCCAGGCCTCGGCATCGCGGACGGCCGCAGGATCGGCGCCGGACCAGCGCAGCCAGGCGTCCTGGACCACGTCTTCGGCGTCGGTGCGGCTGCCGAGCAGGCGGTAGGCCAGCGCCATCAGGCGCGGGCGGTGGGTCTGGAAAGCGGTTTCGGCGTTCATGTGGGCAAGGACGCCGCAGTGGCGCGTGGCGTGACAGAGCGTCGGGGGAATCTTGCCGGCCAGCGGCCGGCACTACCACCCCGGGGCCGGGGGAGGGGGTAAAATGGGTGGATTACCCCCGCCAGCCTCGAGCAAGCGAGCAAGACGTGACATCGATCAAGCAGGAAGACCTCATCCAGTCCATCGCCGACGCGCTGCAGTACATCTCGTACTACCACCCGGTCGACTACATCAAGAACCTTGCCGCCGCCTACGAGCGCGAGGAGTCGCCGGCGGCGAAGGAAGCGATGGCGCAGATCCTGATCAATTCGCGCATGTGCGCCGAGGGCCACCGCCCGATCTGCCAGGACACCGGCATCGTCACCGTGTTCCTGGAAATCGGCATGGACGTGCGTTGGGATGACGCCACCATGGGCGTGGAAGACATGGCCAATGAAGGCGTGCGCCGCGCCTACATGCACCCGGACAACAAGCTGCGCGCCTCGGTGCTGGCCGATCCGGCAGGCAAGCGCATCAACACCAGGGACAACACCCCGGGCGTGGTCAACGTCAAGGTGGTGCCGGGCAACAAAGTCGACGTGATCGTCGCCGCCAAGGGCGGTGGTTCGGAAGCGAAGACCAAGTTCGCCATGCTCAATCCGTCCGACTCGATTGTCGACTGGGTGCTGAAGACCGTGCCGACCATGGGCGCCGGCTGGTGCCCGCCGGGCATGCTGGGCATCGGCATCGGTGGCACCGCCGAGAAGGCGATGCTGCTGGCCAAGGAAGCGCTGATGGAGCCGATCGACATCACCGAGCTGCAGGCCCGTGGTGCGTCCAACCGCATCGAGGAGCTGCGCCTGGAGCTGTACGAGAAGGTCAACGCGCTGGGCATCGGTGCGCAGGGCCTGGGTGGCCTGACCACCGTGCTCGACATCAAGATCAACGACTACCCGACCCACGCGGCCAACCTGCCGGTGGCGATGATCCCGAACTGCGCGGCCACCCGCCATGCGCACTTCACCCTGGATGGCAGCGGCCCGGTGATGCTGGACCCGCCGTCGCTGGAAGACTGGCCGAAGCTGACCTACGACGCATCCAAGGGCACCCGGGTGGACCTGGATACGATTACCCCGGAAGACGTGGCCAGCTGGAAGCCGGGCCAGACCCTGCTGCTCAACGGCAAGCTGCTCACCGGCCGCGACGCCGCGCACAAGCGCATGGTCGACATGCTCAACAAGGGCGAGCAGCTGCCGGTCGATCTGAAGGGCCGCTTCATCTACTACGTCGGCCCGGTCGATCCGGTGCGTGACGAAGTGGTGGGCCCGGCCGGCCCGACCACGGCGACCCGCATGGACAAGTTCACCGAGCAGGTGCTGGCACAGACCGGCCTGCTGGGCATGGTCGGCAAGGCCGAGCGCGGCCCGGCCGCGATCGAGGCGATCAAGAAGCACAAGTCGGCCTACCTGATGGCCGTCGGTGGCTCGGCCTACCTGGTGTCCAAGGCGATCAAGGCGGCCAAGGTGGTCGGTTTCGCTGACCTGGGCATGGAGGCGATCTACGAGTTCACCGTGCAGGACATGCCAGTGACCGTGGCCGTCGACTCCGCCGGCGAATCGGTGCACAAGACCGGCCCGCGCGAGTGGCAGGCCCGCATCGGCAAGATTCCGGTGGTGGTGGAGTAATTCCCGCACGCTTCGGTCCGGACAACGGCGCCCCTGTGGCGCCGTTGCTGTATCTGGAGGCAGGATTAACACGCCTGTAGCCCTGGCTCTGCTACGGTCGGCACACCCTCGCACAGGACGTGTCCATGGCCCTGCATCGCTTCATCGTGGCCGGCGTGCTGCTGGCCCTGGCCGGCTGCAGCACCCCGGCGTCGTACGAAGGCGCGGATTTCCCTGCATCGGCGCAATGCCGCATGCAGTGCCAGGCCGGCTATCGCAGCTGCATGGCGCAGAATGACTCTCTCGGCAGCCGCCAGAGCAATTGCGAGCAGCGGATGGTGCCGGCGCCGGACAAGCGCTGCAAGGACGTGGACAACCCGGACCTGCGCCGTGCCTGCGAACTGAAGACGCATGACTGCACGCTGCGCGCGCCGATGATGTCCTGTGGCGAGCGCCGCGATACCTGCATGAGCAGCTGCGGCTGAGCGACGGCTCCCGCACGGGCGCATAATCGGCCGGCCCACCTGCACAGGATCCGCCGCATGAGCACCACGCTGTATGGTTCGACAAGCACCGCCGCGCTGGTGGTGCACTGGCTGCTGATCGAGCTCGACATCGAGCACGAGTTGGTGCTGCTGGATTTCGACGCGCGCGAGCACAAGTCGGCGGAGTACCTGGCACTGAATCCGGCCGGCGTGGTGCCGACGCTGCTGATCGATGGCCTGGTACTGACTGAAGCGGCGGCGATCGCCCTGTACCTGGCCGACCGCCATCCGGACGCCGGTTTGTTGCCGGCACTGGGCACGCCGCAGCGCGCCGATGCCTACCGCTGGATGTTCTGGTGTGCCAATACGTTGCAGCCGGCCTATCGCGCCTGGTTCTATCCGCACGAGGTGGCGGGCGAGGCAAACGTGGAGGCCAGTCGCGAGATGGCGCGACAGCGCCTGGAAGCGGCCTGGCAGCATGTGGCCACGCACCTGCTGGCGCATGGGCCCTACCTGCTGGGCGCCACGCCCTGCGTGGTCGACTACATGCTGGTGATGCTGATGCGCTGGTCGCGCAACATGCCCAGGCCCAGTGACACCTGGCCGTCGCTCAAGGCACATGCCACCTCGATGAAGGCGCGCCCGGCGTTCGCCGAGGCCTACCGCCGCGAAGGCATCACCGACTGGCGGTAACCAGAAAAGGGGACGGAGGGGATTAAGTCGTTTGTGCACAAACGACTTAATCCCCTCCGTCCCCTTTTCCGTTACAGGATCTCCAGTACCGTTTCCGGCGGGCGGCACAGCCGTGTGCCCTTGGGCGTGCGCACCACGGGGCGGTTGATCAGGCGCGGGTGTTCGGCCATCGCAGCCAGCAGGGTGGCATCGTCGGCATCTTCCAGCCCGAGTTCGGCGAACTGGGTCTCCTTGCTGCGCACCAGGTCGCGCGCGCTCAGGGCCGACTCGGCCAGCACCTGGCGCAGCGTGGCCGCGTCGGGTGGGGTGCCCAGGTACTCGATCACCACCGGGTCGAAGCCCGCATCGCGGATCAGCTTCAGTGCGCCGCGCGAGTTGCTGCAGGCCGGGTTGTGCCAGATCGTCACGTCCATCAGAACCACTCCAGCAGCGACACGCCCACGCCCACATAGGTGGCCTTGTGGTTGTAGTCGATCATGCTCTCGCCATAGCCGTCGAAGACCTGCACATGGCCACGCAGCAGATTGCTGATCGGAAAGCCGTAATCCAGCTGCAGTGCACCGTGGGAGCGGCTGCCGGTGCGCAGCGAATGACGCGCCATCAGCGCGACCTCATGCCCGTTGCGGTTCCAGATCAGGGTCGCGTCACCCCGGCCCATGTAATCCTCGATGTCCGGATTATTGTCTTCGCTGCGGCTTTCCGGGATGCGGTACCACGGGCGCAGCACCAGCGCCCAGTTCTCGCGATCCAGGCCGATGTTGAGCATGACCCGGTTCCAGCTGCGCGAGAGCGGATCGGCCCGTCCGTTGGACTGGTGGTTGAGGCTGATGCCGGTCATGCGCCCGCGCCAGCCACCGATCGAGTAGCCGTTGCGGAACACCATCATCACTTCGGGTTCGTAGTTGGTTTCGCGGAACGGGCGCGAATCCTCGCTGTTGTAGGCCTGCCAGCGCGAACTCTGGGTGTAGCCAGCCCAGATGTCGCCGTTGTCGCCGAACAGGTTCTCGGCGATCTTGGTCTTGAAGCTGATCTGGAACTTCAGCTCGGTACTGTCGAGTACCTGCGGGGTCGTCACGCTGTTGGCCGGGTTCGGCGAATGCGGCGTGGTGTTGCGGTCGCTGGTCCAGAACGCCGGCAGCAGGTACACCGGCTTGTAGGCACGCAGCTGGAAGGGCCCCAGCTTGGAGTCCTCGGCCAGCTCCCAGCGGCTGTCCAGCAGCGAACCGCGGCCAGCATTGGCCAGCGCGCTGTCCGGTGCCGCCGGACGGAACAGGTCGCTGACCCGCTCGCGCAGCTTTTCCTCGCCCTGGCTCACGCGCGCGGTCTGTCGTTCCTCGCGGCGCGCCTGCGCAGCCGATTCGGCGGCGGCATCGGCGGCGGCGGTGGCCTCCGGGGTATGCCCGAAGAGGCGGTCATAGCAGGCCAGGCGGGCCGCGTCGGTGGTGATCGCCGCGCAGGCGGCCGGCGAGGTGTCGGCGCTGGGCGCGAACTCCTGCGCAGCCAACGGTGCACTGGCCAGGGCAAGCGCCAGCGGCGCCAGACGGGGAAGCAGCGTGGGGAGGGTCATTGCAGCAGGCCCTTCGATGGATACGGGAATCGCACAGTGTGGCGGCTGCACCGGATCGCGGCCAGCCCCACCGTTTATGCACGGCCACGGCGTGCGCGTGGCGTGAAGGCTAGGTGGCTTAGAAGAACCAAGCGAACGCGAACAGGCCCAGCATCGCGATCACCACCGCCAGTTTCAGTGCCAGGCCGAGCAGGATGCCGAGCCAGGTCGCCAGGCCCACCTTGGTCGAGCGGCCGAGTTCGCGGGTGTGCCGGTACTCGCCGAGCAGGGCGCCGACCAGCGGTCCGGCAAACAGGCCGATGGGCATGAAGAACAGGCCGACGATGCTGCCGACGAAGGTGCCCCACAGGGCCTTGCGGCTGGCGCCGACGCGCTGCGCGCCAACTACGGTGGCGAGCACGTCCACCAACAGTGAAAGCAGGGTCAGCACGCCCAGCGCGACCAGGGTGGGCCAGCCGACGTGGGCGAAGCCGTCGGCCCAGGCCGCCAGCAGCAGCCCGATGAACACCAGCGGGATGCCCGGGAGGGCCGGCAGGATGATGCCGGCGATGCCGATCAGGACAAAAATGACCGCTAGCAGATATAAGATGAATGAGAGTCCCATGCTGTCCCGTATGGTGGCCGTTTTGGGGTTGACAGTGAAAGATTTTGCCAGTTGCTTTTTCGTTTTGGGCGGGTTAAGTTGCAGTCGCTGAGCTTGGCAAGGTCACCGTGGATCGTGGCCTGATGAAGCAAGATCTTTCCGATCCGCTGCATCGATGCACCTCGCTTCCCCCTTGCTTGTCAGCCGCCCACCGGGCGTTTCCAACAACAAGAGAGAGTCAAAGGGAGTTAGTGAGATGGCTGAGCGCGAGACCGGTACCGTAAAGTGGTTCAATGATGCGAAGGGCTTCGGCTTCATCAGCCGGCAGAATGGCGAGGACGTGTTCGTGCACTTCCGCGCCATCGAGACCCAGGGCTTCAAGAGCCTCAAGGAAGGCCAGACTGTGAGCTTCGAAGTCGTGCAGGGCCAGAAGGGCCTGCAGGCTGACAAGGTGCAGCCGGTGTAATACCCGCCGCCCGTCGGCATGAAAAAGGCCCGCGCAAGCGGGCCTTTTTCTTTGCCGTTGGCCCGGTGCAGGTCAGCGCAGGATGACCTTGCCATTGACGACGCGCACGTAGGTGTTCTCGCGGATGCCGCCGAGATCGCGCTGGTTGACCACGATGGTGCGGCCATCATCCATGCGCACGCTGATGTCATAGGTATCGCTGGTGACGTTCTTCTGGATCTGGTTGCCGGCCAGGGCACCACCGACCGCGCCTGCGGCGGCGGCGATGTTCTTGTTGCCACGGCTGCCACCGGTGTGGTCGGAGATTTCATGGCCGGCCACGGCGCCGACGATGCCGCCGAGGATCGCGCCGGTCGCGCTGGGCGCGGTGCGGCCCGAGGGCACGGTGTTGATGCGGGTGACGATGCCACAGTCAGCGCAACGGCCCTGGTTGTAGCCGCCATTGTTGCCGTAGCCGCCGTTGTTGTAGCCGTTGTTGTAACCACCGCCGCTGTAACCGGGCGAGGTGGCACAGCCAGCCAGCGCGAGGGTAGCGATGGCGCTGGCGGCGATGAGCTGGATCTTCATGGGGCGTCTCCTGGCCGTGAAGGCGGGTGGGTTGGGTGGTACTGCGTCGTGCAGCAGGGTGGACGAATCCTCTCCTTTCGAACGTGAACAACGCGCCAACCGTGTGCGTGCTGCCCGGCTGCAGGATGAATGCGGCTCAGCGGAAATCCTGGTGGCAGGCGCGGCAGTCCGCCTGCAGTGTTTCCACCAGCTGGGCGAGGGCCCTGCAGTCGCCGGGGGGTGAGGCCAGCGCCGTGTTGAGGTTGCCGCGCAGCTGGCTGGCGTGCTGCTGGAACTGCGCACTGTCCTTCAGCCCGGGAAACGCCTGGTCCAGGTCATTGGACAGCAGGCGCAGCACCTGCAGCCGCGGCACGCTGTCAGCCAGGCTGCAGCGGTTCTGCAGCTGGGCCTGCTGCAGCAGCTGTGACTGCCGCTGCATCACCTGCATCAGGCTGCCCGGGAACGGATCGCGACGCGCCTGCAGGGCGCGGCCGACCATTACCGTGGCGATCAGGCCGATCAGCAGGCCCAGGCAGAGCACGAACAGGTAGCGATGGGCGCTGGACAGGCGGCGGGGCGGGCTGGCATTCATGCGGGCACTCCGGGCGTGCAACGGTGGGTTCGACGCCGGCGTACTGCGGGCGCCAGCACCTGCACGTTAAAATAGCCCGATGAACGAACAGGTCAAACAACGCTTCGCCGGCATCGAACGGCTGTACGGCGTGGGTGCACTCGAGCGCCTGCAGGGCAGCCGCGTGGCGGTGGTCGGCATGGGCGGCGTCGGCTCGTGGGTGGTGGAGGCGCTGGCCCGTTCGGCCGTCGGCCACCTGACCCTGATCGATGCCGACGATATCTGCGTGTCCAACACCAACCGGCAGCTGCCGGCGATGGAAGGCAACTACGGCCGCAACAAGGCCGAGGCGATGGCCGAGCGTTGCCGTGCGATCAATCCGGACATCGGGGTCGACGCGGTGCAGGCATTCCTGACCCTGTCCAACATGGCCGAGCTGCTGGACCGGGGGTTCGATCTGGTGATCGATGCCTGCGACAGCTTCCGGGTCAAGGTCGAGACGATCGCATGGTGCCGCCGCCGCAAGCTGCCGTTGCTGACCGTCGGTGCCGCCGGTGGCCGTACCGATCCGACCCTGGTGCGCATCCGCGATGTCTCTCGCACCGAGCACGACGCCATGCTGGCGCTGATCCGCAAGAAGCTGCGCAGCGAATTCAACTTCCCGAAGAACGCCAAGCGCTATTTCGGCGTACCGGCGGTGTATTCGCTGGAGAATGTGAAGTACCCGCAGGCCGATGGCAGCGTCTGCGGCATCCGTCCGAACCTGGGCGCCGATGCGGCGTTGAAGCTGGACTGTGGTGCCGGCCTGGGCGCGGCAACCCACATCACCGGCGCGTTCGCCTTCGCGGCGGTTGGCAAGGCGCTGGAGATGCTGCTGGAGCCGAAGAAGGTGAAGGTGGATGCGGTAGAGGCCAGCGCGGTGTGATGGATCGTGCCGGCCAGCGGCCGGCACCTACCCGTTACATTGCCGGCAGCGCGAACAATCGCCGCGCATTCTCCGTCGTGGCCTGGGCCACGGCTTCCAGCTCCATCCCGCGCAATGCGGCCACGTGCCGGGCAATGGTCGCCAGCCGCGCTGGCTCGTTGCGCTGGCCGCGGATGCCGGCGTCGGGCTGGTCGGGCGCGTCGGTTTCCAGCAGCAGCTGTTCCAGCGGCATCTCGCGCACCAGCCGCTGCAGCCGTTGCGCGCGATCGTAGGTCAGTGGGCCACCGAGGCCGAGCAGGAAGCCCTGCCTGTGCAGTTGCGCGGCCTGTTCCGGGCTGCCGGAAAAGCTGTGCACCACGCCGCGCAGGCCGCCGACGCGGCGGATGGCGGCGATCACCGCATCCACCGCGCGTCGCGCGTGCACGATCACCGGCAACTCGAATTCGCGGGCCAGTTCCAGCTGGCCGATGAAATACGCCTGCTGGGCGTCGGCGTCCAGCCCTTCGACAAAGAAGTCCAAGCCGCATTCGCCGATCGCACAGGGGCGTTCGCGCTCGATCCACTCGCGCAGCAGTGGCAGGTGCCCGGGCTGGTGATCGGCCAGGAACATCGGATGCAGGCCGTAGGCCGGGTACAGCCCCGGCGCCTGCTGGCAGACCTCACGCAGCTTCGGCCAGCTGGCCGCGGTCACCGCCGGTACCACCTGCTGGCGCACCCCCGCGGCCTGCGCACGCTCGATCACCGCAGCGCGGTCACGGTCGAACCCGCTGGCATCCAGATGGCAGTGGCTGTCAACCAGGATGCTCAACGCTGTTCCAGCGGCGGAGGTGTTGCGGCGTTGCGGCTCTTCCAGTTGGCCAGCAGCAGCGTGCCGAAGCCCAGCACCAGCTCATCGACGAACGGGATCGGGTCCGGGATGAACAAGGTCAGCACGAACAGGCCGGCGGTGAGCTTGAACAGGGTGGGGTAGCGCAGCCGGCGGGCCCATTGCAGTACCGGCAGCAGCATCGGGTTGGCCATGGCGGGGAGCCTCGTGGGGAATGTGCAAACGCTACCACGGGCCCAGCATTTCCCGATGCTGAATGGGTTATCGGAATGAGCAGGAAATGTGGAGATTCCGTTCAGGCAGCGCATGCTGCAATCTGCCCCGAGAACGTTGCGGATGGTCCGCAAGGAGCAGGTCATGAAAAGCACAACTACAACTGTCCTGGTCGCAGCGGGCGCGCTGCTGGTCGGTGGCATCGCCACCGCCGCCTTCATGAAGAGTGGTGACAAGTCGCCCGATTCCATCAGCGCCGGAACCCCCAATGGTGAATCGCGCCTCGTTGAAGGTAACGCTTCTGACGACGGCGCACGTGGTGACAAGCTGGACCCGTCCGCGCCGCGCGGGCTTGAATATGCCGATGTGCTGAAGGTTGACCCGATCACCGAGAAGCAGAAGGCCTACGCCACTGTGATCGGCACCGATCCAGTGCGCGAGACCTCCACCACCCAGACCCCGCACGAGGTCTGCCAGGACGTGACGGTGCAGGAACGCCTGCCGGAACGTGATGGCAACGTCGGCGGCACCGTGGTCGGCGCTGTGGTCGGTGGCCTGCTCGGCAACCAGGTCGGTGGCGGCAACGGCAAGAAGGCCGCGACCGCCGCCGGTGCCGTGGCCGGCGGCTTCATCGGCAACCAGATCGACAAGCGCCATGTGGGTGGCCGCGTGGTCAACCGCACCGAGCGCCAGTGCCACACCGAGACCGCCACCTCCGAGTCGAGCCGCGTCACCGGCTACAACGTGACCTATCGCAATGAGGATGGCACCACCGGCACCATGCGCATGGCCAGCAAGCCGGGCAACCGCATTGCCATGGGTACCAACGACGTGGTGAAGGGTTACAACGTGACCTACCGCTATGACGGCGCGGAGAAGACCGTGCGCATGGACAACAAGCCGGCCAGCGATCGCCTGCCGGTGGTCGATGGCCAGCTGGTCACGCAGACCGCTGCCGCCGGTGCCACTGCCGCAGCCACGCGCCAGTAATCCCGGCGCAGCATGCAGTACCTGACGGGCCGGCTCATGCCGGCCCGTTTCATTGCGACCGGCGATATTCATCCGCGCAGGGAAGCCATCCTCCATCATGGGTGCCCCCTTCGACATGGAGCCGGCATGAGCATCTTCGACCTGCGCATCGAAACCGAGCGGCTGATCCTGCGCCCGCTGCTTCGCGAGGACTACGAGCCGTACCTGGCGTTCTGCGCCGACGAGGCCACGATGCGTACCCTGGGCGGCGTGCAGCCACCCTCGGTAGCCTGGCGCGGTTTCTGCAGCCTGGCCGGCGCCTGGCAGCTGTTCGGCTTCTCGATGTTCAGCGTGATCGAGAAATCCAGCGGCGACTGGATCGGGCGGATGGGACCGTGGCAGCCGCAGGACTGGCCGGGTACCGAGGTTGGTTGGGGCATCCGTCATGCCAGCTGGGGCCGGGGCTATGCGCCGGAGGCGGCGGTCGCGGCGATCGACTGGGCGTTCGATACGCTGGGATGGGCTGAGGTGATCCACACGATCGCCGAGGACAACGACAACTCGCGGGCCGTGGCACGCAAGCTGGGAAGCACCCTGCTGCGCATGGGGGAGTTGCCAGCGCCATACAACGACAAGCCCATGCAGATCTGGGGCCAGTCGCGCGAACAGTGGCGGCAACGCGCGCGCTGAGCGTGGCTTGGTAGTGCCGGCCGCTGGCCGGCAATCGCTTGGATCCAGCTGCATCGAGGATGCCGGCCAGCGGCCGGCACTACCGTGTAGTCATGCTGCACCCGCGCTTGGCATTCACTGGCGTGCTTGCCAGACTGCACGCAGCCGGCCGCCGGCCGGATCCGAGGGAGCAGGCAATGGTGGAAGAGCGCGTCCCGTTGACGGTGCACGGCATGTCGGTGTCAGGCAATTGCCACAAGGTCCGCCTGCTGCTGGAGCAGCTCGGCAGCCGCTACCGCTGGGTGGAAGTGGACAGTGCCCACGGCCAGACCCACACCCCTGAGTTCCTCGCGCTCAATCCCAATGCCAAGGTGCCGTTGATCGTCCGCGACGATGGCCGCGTGCTGACCGAGTCCAATGCGATCCTTTTCTGGCTGGCCGAAGGCACGCCCTACCTGCCCACCGATGGCTGGGAGCGCGCGCAGGCACTGAGCTGGATGTTCTTCGAGCAGTACACGCACGAGCCGTGCGTAGCGGTCGCGCGCTTCATCCGCGGCTGGACCCCGCCTGGGTCGCCGCGCCGCGCCGAACTGCCACGCCTGCACGAGCGCGCCGCCGCTGCACTGGCGGTGATGGAGCAGCACCTGCGTGATGCGCAATGGTTCACCGGCAGTGGGTACGGCATCGCCGACATCGCGCTGTTCGCCTACACCGACGTCGCAGGCGAGGGTGGAATCAGCCTGCAGCCGTTCCCGGAAGTTCGCGCCTGGTTGCAGCGCGTGCGCGGGCAGCCGCGCTTCCTGCCGATGCCGGCGGTGACCGCCGAGGTCCGCGCCCGCTTCGAGGCCGCATGACTCTCACCAAGGTGATCCCCACAGGGTAGCGCCTGGCCAACCCCGGGCGGAATGCAACAACGACACGGAGGGTGTTCGATGTTCGCTGTGGTTCCAGATCCGATTCCCGCACGCATGCGCGTGCTCAACCGCGCCGACGTGTGCGACGCCAATTTCCTCGACGCGGTGCGTGGCTGGCGCGGTACCCCGCGCCCGCGCCCGGCGCCGGATGCGCCGATCCTGCCGGGCAGCACGCTTACCGCCGCCGCGTTTGGCGAGCTGTTCGATTCGCAGCTGGCCAGCCGCCAGCTGGACCTGATGGCGCGCGTGCTGCGCGTGCAGAACAAGGTCTTCTACACCATCGGTTCATCCGGCCACGAAGGCAATGCGCTGCTGGCGCGGGCCTGCCGGCATACGGATCCAGCATTCCTGCACTATCGCTCCGGTGCCTTCATGGCCGAGCGCTCACGCCAGGTGCCGGGGATCGACCCGCTGCGCGATGCCGCGCTGTCCTTTGCTGCCAGCGCCGATGACCCGGCCAGCGGGGGGCGGCACAAGGTGTGGGGCAGCAAACCGTTGTGGGTGCTGCCGCAGACCTCGACCATCGCCTCGCATCTTCCGAAAGCGCTGGGCACCGCGCTGGCCCTCGAAAGCGGCAAGCGGCTGGGCCACGAACTGCCGATTCCGGCCGACAGCATCGTACTGTGCTCGTTCGGCGACGCCTCGGCCAACCATGCCACCGCGCAGACCGCGTTCAACACCGCGATGTGGTCGGCCTACCAGAAGCTGCCGGCACCGGTCCTGTTCGTCTGCGAGGACAATGGCCTGGGCATCTCGGTGAAAACGCCTGAAGGCTGGATCGCCGAACGCTTCAGCGGTCAGCCCGGGCTGGACTATTTCTACGCCGATGGCCTCGACCTGGCCACCGGCCATGCGCAGGTGCAGGCGGCGGTGGAGCACTGCCGGCGTACGCGGCGGCCGACCTTCCTGCATCTGCGCACCACGCGCCTGATGGGGCACGCCGGCACCGACTTCGAGGTGGAATGGCGCGCGTTGCCGGAGCTGTGCGCGGCCGAGGCGCAGGATCCGCTGCTGCGCTCGGCACAGATCGCGATGGAATCGGGCTGGATGGATGCGGCCGCCATCGAGGTGGCCTACGAGACGATGCGCGCGCGCTGCATGGCCGCCGCCGCCGATGCCGAAGGACGGCCGAAGCTGCAGTCGCTGCGGGAAGTGATGGAGCCGCTTGCGCCCTATACGCCGGCTGCGGTGCAGGCCGAAGCACGGCGCGAGGTGCCCGCCGGAACGCGTGAAGCGCTGTATGGCGGTGCGGAGGCGTTGCCCGAACGGCAGGCGCCACGCCACCTCGCGATCCAGATCAACCATGCCCTGCAGGAACTGCTGGCGAAGTATCCGCAGAGCCTGCTGTTCGGTGAGGACGTCGCACAGAAGGGCGGTGTCTACACCGTCACCAAGGATCTGCTGCGCCGCTTCGGCCCACGCCGGGTGTTCAACACCCTGCTGGACGAGACCATGATCCTGGGCATGGCTCAGGGCCTGGCCAACCTGGGCATGCTGCCGATTCCGGAGATCCAGTACCTGGCCTATCTGCACAACGCCATCGACCAGGTGCGCGGCGAAGCGTGTTCGCTGCAGTTCTTCTCCAACGACCAGTACCGCAACCCGATGCTGGTGCGGGTGGCCGGGCTGGGGTACCAGAAGGGCTTCGGTGGCCACTTCCACAACGACAACTCGATCACCGCGTTGCGCGACATCCCGGGGCTGGTGGTGGGCTGCCCGTCGCGTGGCGACGATGCGGTGATGATGCTGCGCACGCTGGCCGCACTGGCGCGGGTGGATGGGCGCGTGGCGGTGTTCCTGGAGCCGATCGCGTTGTACATGAGCAAGGACCTGCACGAAGCCGGCGATGGCCAGTGGCTGTTCGACTTCCCCGCACAGGGCCAGTCGCTGGTGCCGGGGGAGGGCCGGGTCTATGCGCCGGAGGCCGGCGATCTGGTGATCTATACCTATGGCAACGGCGTGCCGATGGCATTGCGCGCATCGCGGGCGATCGAGCAGCAGCTGGGCTGGCAGGTGCGGGTGGTCGACCTGCGCTGGCTGGTACCGCTGGACGCCGGTTTCATCGCTGCCCAGGCCGCCAGCGCACGGCGGGTGCTGGTGCTGGATGAAGGCCGCCACAGCGGCGGGGTGGGCGAGGGCGTGGTCACCGCGCTGGTCGAGGCCGGGTTCGGCCATCTGCCGTTGCGCCGGGTCTGCGGTGCCGACACCTACACGCCACTGGCGGGGGCAGCAATGTTCGGGCTTCCAAGCGACAATGCGGTGATTGGCGCCGCCCTCGACCTGGCGCAGGAACCCTGATGCATGTGTGGATTGGCGGGAATGTTGTTGCCGGCGCCGGTGGCGTCGGCCGAGGCGCTGCAGGCGCAGGCCCTGGCCATGGGCCAGGCGCTGCACCACCGCGGGCCCGATGATGGCGGCAGCTGGGTCGATGCCGAGGCGGGCATCGCGCTGGCGCATCGCCGCCTGAGCATCCTCGACCTGTCCCCGCTGGGCCACCAGCCGATGGCCTCGGCCGACGGCCGCTACGTGATGGCCTACAACGGCGAGGTCTACAACTTCGCCGCCCTGCGCGAGGAACTGGAGCCGCTGGGGCATGCCTTCCGCGGCCATTCCGACACCGAAGTACTGCTGGCGGCGATCCTGCAATGGGGCGTGGAAGACACCCTGCAGCGCTGCAACGGCATGTTCGCCATCGCGCTGTGGGACCGCCAGGAGCGTTGCCTGTGGCTGGCCCGCGATCGCGTCGGCAAGAAGCCGCTGTACTACGGCTGGGCCGGCGACACGCTGGTGTTCGGTTCGGAACTGAAAGCGCTCTGGCAGCACCCGGCGTTCGACAACGACATCGACCGCGATGCGCTCACCTTGCTGCTGCGGCTGGATTACATCCCGGCGCCGCACAGCATCCACCAGCGCTGCTACAAGCTGATGCCGGGCCGGGTGTTGCGCCTGGACGCGGCGGCCGTCGCTGCCGGCGCATCCGCGCATCGTCCGGAACAGGCACAGCGGCCGTACTGGGATGCGCGCGCGCGCATGCAGGCGGCGCTGGCCGCACCCTTCCAGGGCCGCATCGAGGACGCCGAGGAACAGCTGGACACGCTGCTGCGCGACGCGGTGGCGCTACGCATGGTGGCCGACGTGCCGGTCGGCGTATTCCTGTCTGGTGGCACCGATTCCTCACTGGTGGCGTCGCTGATGCAGGCCCAGAGCGGGCAGCCGGTGCACAGCTTCAGCATCGGCTTCACCGATTCGGGACATGACGAGGCGCCGCTGGCCCGGGAGCTGGCGGCCCACCTGGGCTGTGACCATACCGAGTTGTACGTCAGCGGCGCCGACGCGCTGGCGGTGGTGCCGCAGTTGCCGGCGATGTTCGATGAGCCTTTTGCCGACGCGTCGCAGGTGCCGACCGCGCTGGTCGCCCGGCTGGCGCGGCAGGGCGTGACCGTGGCGCTGTCTGGTGACGGTGGCGATGAGCTGTTCTTCGGCTATACCCGGTATGTACGCGCGCTGCGCAACTGGCAGATGCTCGGCCGCGTGCCGGGGCCGCTGCGGCGCTGGATGGGCGCGCGTGCGCAGCAGCAGGGCGAAGCCTCGCGCACCGGCGGCCTGGCCGCGCTGCTGGCCGAGACCGGTGCGCGTGGCATCGGCGACGTCTACCGCAACCGCATCTCGCGCTGGCGCGACCCGGCCGCGGCGGTGACCGGCGCGCGGGCCGCCGGCAGCTTCTACGACCTGGCCGATCCGCTGCACGGCGCGGGTACGCCGGCCGACGCGATGATGCTGGCCGATTTCGTGACCTACCTGCCGGACGATCTGTTGTGCAAGGTCGACCGCACCTCGATGGCGGTCAGCCTGGAGGCGCGCGCACCGCTGCTGGACTGGCGGGTGGCCGAGTTCGCCTGGTCGCTGCCGTTGGGCTTCAAGCGCAGCGAGACCACCAGCAAGGTGCTGCTCAAGCGCGTGCTGGGCCGTTACGTGCCGCATTCGATGGTGCACCGTCCCAAGCGCGGTTTCGGCGCGCCGGTCAGTGACTGGCTGAAAGGCGACCTGCGGCCCTGGGCCGAGGACCTGCTGCAGCCGGCGCGGCTGGAGCGTGAGGGCGTGCTGTCGGCGGCGGCGGTGCAGCCGCTGTGGCAGCAGTTCCTGGGAGGGCAGCGCAAGTGGCATACCCATCTGTGGAACGTGCTGATGTTCCAGGCCTGGCAGGCGCATTGGCGGCAGGTGCGCGCAGGCATTGGGGGCGGCTGATCTTCACCGGCCTGCACGGGCCCGGCGACTAGGCTGGGCCTCCCGCACCATGAGGAGTATGTCCCGATGTCCGTCCCCACCATCGCCGTGTTCGTCGGCAGCCTGCGCAAGGACTCGTGCAACCGCAAGCTGGCCCATGCGCTGGAGAAGATCGCCGGTGATCGCGCACGCTTCCAGTACGTGCAGATCGGCGACCTGCCGTTGTATGACCAGGACTTCGACGCGCAGTACCCGGCGCAGGGTACCCGGCTGAAGGACCAGGTGCGCGCCGCCGACGCGGTGCTGTTCGTCACCCCCGAATACAACCGGTCGGTGCCGGGCGTGCTCAAGAACGCCATCGATATCGGCTCGCGTCCCTACGGTGACAGTGCGTTTGCCGGCAAGCCGGCGGCGGTGATCGGCGCCTCCATCGGCCAGATCGGTACCGCCGTGGCCCAGCAGCACCTGCGCAACACCCTGGCCTTCCTGGACATGCATGTGCTTGGGCAGCCCGAGGCGTTCATCCACTTCAAGGAGGGCCTGATCGATGCCGACGGCACGATCCACAACGAGGGCACGCAGAAGTTCCTGCAGGGCTACGTGGACCGCTTCCTGGCGCTGATCGCGGTGCACGTCAAGGGCGATTGACGCCTGCGGGGTCGGAGTTCTGCGTCGCAGAGGGATCCGACCCCAACCACGCCCGGGGTCGGATCCTGACGCGCAGCGACGGGCTCCGACCCGTGGCGCCTGATCTGCGATAATGCTCCGCTCGGGTGCCGCAATGGCGCCTGTCGCAGGCAGTGCGACGCCCCCACGCCAGTCTGGCCAGGCGCCGGCGGATATCCCCCGTTTCTCCACGGCTTATCCACAGGCTTGTCCATGGTCGCCGGGGTCGGCGCATGCCTACACTCGTCTGGCCCACTTTTGCAGGAAACACCGCAGCATGTCCGCTCGTCCCGGCTTCCGTTCCAACCGCAGAGAGCGCGGTGATGGCTTCGATCGCGATCGCGACGAGTCGCGCATCGACCAGTTGCGGGTACCGCCGCATTCGGTGGAAGCCGAGCAGGCGGTGCTGGGGGGGCTGATGCTGGCGCCCGAAGCGTATGACCGGGTCAATGACCAGCTGACCGAAGGCGACTTCTACCGTCGCGACCACCAGATGATCTATCGGGCGATCCGCGAGCTCTCCGAGCGCGAGCGTCCGTTCGATGCGGTGACCCTGGGCGAGTGGTTCGAGTCGCAGGGCAAGATGGAACTGGTGGGCGACGGTGCCTACCTGATCGAACTGGCCAGTACCACGCCGTCGGCTGCCAACATCGTGGCCTACGCCGAGATCGTGCGTGACAAGGCAGTGTTGCGCCAGCTGATCCAAGTGGGCACCGACATCGTCAACGACGGTTTCCAGCCCGAAGGCCGCGACAGCAGCGAGCTGCTGGCCTCGGCGGAAAAGAGCGTGTTCGCCATTGCCGAACAGGGCGCACGTGGTCGCACCGATTTCGTGGCCATGCCCGGTGCGCTGAAGGATGCATTCGAGGAGCTGCGCAACCGCTTCGAGAACGGCGGCAACATCACCGGCCTGCCGACCGGGTACACCGATTTCGATGCGATGACCGCCGGCCTGCAGCCGACCGATCTGATCATCCTCGCGGCGCGCCCGGCCATGGGCAAGACCACCTTCGCGCTGAACATCGCCGAGTACGCGGCGATCAAGTCGAAGAAGGGCGTGGCGGTGTTCTCGATGGAAATGTCGGCATCGCAGCTGGCGATGCGCCTGATTTCCTCCAATGGCCGCATCAACGCGCAGCGCCTGCGTACCGGCCAGCTGGAAGACGAGGACTGGAGCCGCGTCACCAGCGCGATCAAGATGCTGAAGGAAACCAAGATCTTCATCGACGATACGCCGGGCGTGTCGCCGGAAGTGCTGCGCTCCAAGTGCCGCCGCCTCAAGCGCGAGCATGACCTCGGCCTGATCGTGATCGACTACCTGCAGCTGATGAGCGTGCCCGGCAACAGCGAAAACCGCGCGACCGAAATCTCGGAGATCTCGCGTTCGTTGAAGGGCCTGGCCAAGGAATTGAATGTGCCGGTGATCGCGCTGTCACAGCTCAACCGCTCGCTGGAAACGCGTACCGACAAGCGCCCGGTGATGGCCGACCTTCGCGAGTCGGGCGCAATCGAGCAGGACGCGGACATGATCGTGTTCATCTACCGCGACGACTACTACAACAAGGAAAACTCGCCGGACAAGGGCCTGGCCGAGATTATCATCGGCAAGCACCGTGGTGGCCCGACCGGCTCGTGCAAGCTGAAGTTCTTCGGCGAGTACACCCGCTTCGACAACCTGGCCCACGATTCGGTCGGCTCGTTCGAATAACGGCCATGCCGGCCGCTGGCCGGCAATCGCCTTCCGGACGGTAAACCATTCGGAACGCAAGGATTCCGCATGTGGCGTGTAAATGACATGTAACGCGCCGCTTCTACGATTCCGCCGCTGCTGCTCTTCGACGCCGCCCTTCGGCGTCCAGCGTGCCCAAGGAATCCGCCTCCATGTCGTCCCACGCTCCGCTTCGCCGCAATCTGCTGGCCCTGCTGGTCTGTGCTTCGCTGCCGTCGCTCGCTGCCGCTGAAACCGCCCCCGCCCCCGACGCACCGTCGGCGACCACCCTCGATTCGATCTCGGTGATCGGCCGCGGTGAAGCCCGCCAGGTGCAGCGCGTGACCGCCGAGGACATGAAGATCCTGCCGCCCGGTGCGAACCCACTGAAGCTGCTGGCCAGCAAGCCGGGCGTTCACTTCGAGTCGGCCGATGCCACTGGCGCCTACGAATGGTCCACCACCATCAGCCTGCGTGGCTTCAACCAGAGCCGCCTGGGCTACACGCTCGATGGCATCCCGCTGGGCAACATGGCCTATGGCAACAGCAACGGCCTGCACATCAGCCGTGCCGTGATCAGCGAGAACCTGGGCGGAGCCGAAGTGTCCACCGGCATCGGCGCGCTGGGTACGCCGTCCACCAGCAACCTCGGTGGCGTGTTCCAGTTCTATTCGATCGATCCGTCCACCGAGTACGGCGTGGTGCTGGCGCAGGGCTTCGGCAGCGACAGCGCGCGGCGCAGCTATGCGCGCCTGGAGACGGGTGAGCACCAGGGCTTTGCGGCCTATCTGTCCGGCGTGTACTCCGAAGGCGACAAGTGGAAGGGCAAGGGCTCGCAGGAGCTGAAACAGTTCAACGGCAAGGCCACCTACAATTTCGGAACGGACAGCAGGATCACCGCGCTGTTCAACGCCTCGCGCCGCGTCGAGGCGGACTACCAGGACCTGTCGCTGGAGATGATCGATCGCCTTGGCTGGGACTGGGACAACTACGCGCCGGACTGGGATCGTGCCGTCGCCGCCGCGCGCGGCAGGTTCACGGGCGGCGTCAACAGCCCCTGGGATGCGTACTACTCCGGCCACGGCCTGCGCAACGATGACCTGTCCAGCATCGCCGGCGATTTCGGCCTGAACGAGTCGATGCGGCTGAAGGTCAATGTGTACAACCACAGCAACCGCGGCCAGGGCCACTGGTTCAGCCCGTCCAATCCATCCAACCCGGGCACCAGTCGCGAGATTCCGATCTCGATCCGCACCACCGAGTACGCGATCGACCGTACCGGCGTGACCTCGGCGTTCACCTGGAACGTCGGTGGCCACGACCTGGAAGCCGGTCTCTGGTACGAGGACAACGGCCACAGCGTGCAGCGCAACTTCTACTACATCGACGGCCCGGTCACCGATGACTTCTTCCTGCGCAACCCGGACCAGCGCGTGTGGCACCAGCGCTACACCACCATTACCCGCCAGTTCTACGTGCAGGACCGCTTCCGCCTGTTCGATGACCGGCTGACCATCGACATCGGTGCGAAGTCGCCGCACACCCGCACCCGCGTGCGCACGCCACTGGGCAGCTATGCCAACAACAGCAGCCTGACTTCGAAGAAGGGCCTGCTGCCTCAGGCGGGATTCAACTTCAAGCTCAACGAAGGCAACGAGATCTTCGGTTCGTTCGCCAGGAACATCGCCGCCTACGCGTTGGGCGTGGGCAGCCCGTTCAACGTGCCGCAGGCGGCGTTCGATGCCAGCGCGCAGGACTTGAAGCCGGAACAGTCACGCACCCTGGAACTGGGCTGGCGCGGCTACGGGAAGGGCTATGAAGCCTCGGTTGCGGTGTACGACGTCAAGTTCGACAACCGCCTGCTGGCGATCGCCCAGTGCGTGGGCATCCTCGGCTGCCCGGCGCTGTTCTCCAACGTCGGTTCGGTGACCAGCCGCGGCGCCGAGGCGACACTGCAGCTGAAGCCGATGCAGGACCTGGCCTGGTCCAACGCGCTGTCCTGGAATGACAGCACCTACGACAACGACTACGTGAACAATGGCGTGGTGCCGACCCGCGGCAAGAAGACCGTCGACACCCCCGAATGGATGTTCGCCAGCACCCTGGCCTGGACCCCGGGCCCCTGGGACATGCGCCTGTCGGCCAACCACGTCGGCAAGCGCTACGTGACCTATACCAACGACGCGTCGGTGCCGAGCTACTGGCTGGTCAATGCCTCCGTGGCCTATGACTTCGGCGCGCTGGGCCCGGCGCAGAACCTGACCATGTCGCTGAACCTGACCAACCTGACCGACAAGCGCTACCTGTCCTCGATCAACACCAACGGCACCTACGCCGCCGACCCGACCCGCAGCCTGGCGACCATGCAGGTCGGCGCGCCGCGCCAGATGATGGCCACCGCCACCGTGCGCTTCTGATGCGCGGGCCTGTGGATCCGGAACGCCGTCGTCGCCTGCTGCGCATGGCGTGGCAGGGCACGGGGGCGGCGATCGCGCTGGCGGCGATGCCGGGGCTGGCCACGGCCGGCCCACGGCCGCGGCTGGGGCGTGATCCGTTCACCCTTGGTGTCGCCGCCGGTGATCCGGATCCACAGGGGGCCGTGTTGTGGACGCGGCTGGCGCCGGACCCGCTCAACGGCGGCGGCATGCCGTCGCGGGCGGTGCCGGTGCGCTGGTTCGTGGCCGAAGACGCCGGCATGCGCCGGCTGGTACAGCGGGGCGTCGCTGCCGCGGTGCCGGAGCTGGCCCATTCGGTGCACGTGGAGGTCAATGGCCTGCGCCCGGGCCGCGACTACTACTACCGCTTCGCCTGCGATGGCGATGAGGAAAGCGCGGTCGGCCACTTCCGCACCGCGTCGCTACCGGACACGCAGCTGCAGCAGCTGCGGCTGGCCCTGTGCACCTGCCAGGCCTGGAACAGCGGCTACTACCCGGTGCTGCGTGATATCGCACGGAGCGATGTCGACCTCGTGCTGCATGCCGGCGACTACATGTACGAATACAGCCCGCTGCAGAACGTGCGTGGCAGCACGCTGGACGCGGCGCGTTTCAGTGGCGAGACGGTGAGCCTGGAGCGCTACCGTGACCAGTACGCGCTGTACAAGCTCGACCCGGATCTGCAGGCGGCCCATGCCGCACACGCCTTCGCGGTGATCTGGGACGATCACGAGGTGCAGAACGACTACTCGGGCATCCATCCGGAGAAGCCCAGCGTGTCGATCGAGGACTTCATCGTTCGCCGCGCGGCGGCCTACCGCGCGTTCTACGAACACCTGCCGATGCGCAGCACGCCTGCGGGCAATGGCGGCCTGCGCGTGCACCGGCGCCTGCGTTACGGCGATCTGGCACAGCTGACCCTGCTCGACTGCCGCCAGTTCCGCCCGGCCAATCCCTGCGGTGTGGGCGAGTCACCGCGCTGCGAAGCGGCGCTGGATCCACGCATGAGCATGCTCGGCACGGGGCAGGAAGCGTGGTTCACGCAGTCGATGGCCGCCGCGCAGGGCACGCGCTGGAACGTGGTGGTGCAGCAGCTGCTGATGGCGCAGCTGCTGCTGGACGGCGGCACGCCACGCGAGCGCTTCTGGAACGACGCGTGGGATGGCTATCCCGCCGCACGCAGGCGTCTGCTGCAGGCGATGCAGGCGGGCGGGCAGGGCAATGCCATCGTGCTGGGCGGCGACTGGCATTCCACCTTCGTCAACGACCTGAAGCTGGATTTCGACGCGGCCAGTGCGCCGGTCGTGGCCACCGAATTCATCGCCCCGGCGATCAGCAGTGGCGGCGACGACACGCCGTACGGGCCGTACTACGGGCCGTCGATTCCGCAGAACCCGCATATCCGCTATTTCGACGGCGACCGCCGCGGCTGGTGGGAGCTGCAGCTGAACCGGCAGACCGTGGACGCCGAGCTCCGCTTCGCCGACAGCGTGCTGCGCCCCGATGCCGCAGTGCGTACCGCGGCGCGATTCCAGGTGGTCCACGGCCGACCGGGCGCGGTGCAGCTCCTGTAGAGCCGAGCCCACGCTCGGCTGTCGCGCGCAGCGCGGGTTTTCTGTGATCGCAACGAAGAGCAGCCGAGCGTGGGCTCGGCTCTACAACGACGGCCCTGCACCGGATTTCATCGCCCCCAGCCCGGTTTCGTCGCAAACCGTTTGCCGGCGGCGAGGGCGGGGCGCCAAGGTGTCCGCAGGCGGCAGGGTGCCGCCCCAAGGAGACCGTGATGAAGACCCTGTTCGCGCTCGGTGTGTGGTGCCTGCTGTTCGTGCTGTGCTGGCCGCTGGCGATCCTCGCCCTGATCGCGTGGCCGTTCGTGTGGCTGCTGAGCCTGCCGTTCCGCCTGGTCGGCATCACCTTCTCGGCGTTGTTCGCCTTCCTGCGCGCGCTGTTCATGCTGCCGGCGCGGTTGCTTGGCGGCCGGGCGGTTCCCGCATGAGGAGGGTGCTGCTGGCCGGTCTGGTCCTGTTGCCAGGCCCGGTGCTGGCCGCACCCCCGGTACCCCCGTCGGCATGGCTGGAGCGCGAGCAGAGCGCTGCGGCTGACGAAGCCAATGCAGCGGCGGTCCCTGCGCTGAAAGCCGAGGCGCGCTGCCGGGTGGTCAAGCAATGGAAGGCCGGCGATACGGTGGTACAGCACAGGGTCTGTGAGGATCCACCGAAGAAGCCTGCTGGAAAGGTGTAGGGCCGGGCCCATGCTCGGCGGCCTTTGCAGGGCAGCCGAGCGTGGGCTCGGCGCTACAGGGAAACGGGCAACAAAAAACCCCGCCGAAGCGGGGTTTTTCGTCTGCAGGTGAGTGCCGACCAACGGTCGGCACCTACCATGATGCCGATCAGTTCGCCTTGTGGATGGCGCGCTTGCTGACCGCCATCGCCGCGTCGTGGACCACTTCCGACAGCGACGGGTGGGCGTGGCAGATGCGGGCCAGGTCATCGGCCGAACCGCTGAACTCCATGGTCAGCACGCCTTCGTGCACCAGCTCGGAGACGTTGGCGCCGACCAGGTGCATGCCGAGGATGCGATCGGTTTCGGCATGGGCCAGGATCTTCACGAAGCCTGCCGGCTCGATCATCGCCACGGCACGGCCGTTGGCGGCGAACGGGAAGCTGCCGGCCTTGTACGGAATGCCTTCGGCCTTCAGCTGCGCTTCGGTCTTGCCGACCCAGGCCAGTTCCGGTTCGGTGTAGATGACCCACGGGATGGTGTCGAAGTTGACGTGGCCCGGCAGGCCGGCGATCAGCTCAGCCACCGCGATGCCTTCCTCGAAGCCCTTGTGCGCCAGCATCGGGCCGCGCACGCAGTCGCCGACTGCCCACACACCGTTGACGCCGGTGTGGCAGTGCGCATCGACTTCGATCTGGCCGCGCTCGTTGATCTTGACGCCGGTGCCTTCGGCCAGCAGGCCCTTGGTGGCGGCGCGACGGCCAACGGCCACCAGCAGCTTGTCCACGGTCAGGGTCTTTTCGCCTTCCGCGTCGGTGTAGGTGACGATGACTTCCTTCTTCTTGCCCTTGCCGGTGATCTCGGTCTTGGAGACCTTGGCATTGAGCTTGATGTCCAGGCCCTGCTTCTTGAATTCCTTGGCAGCCGCCTTGGCCACTTCGGCATCGGCAGCCGCCAGGAACTCCGGCATGGCTTCCAGGATGGTGACTTCAGCGCCCAGGCGCTTCCACACGCTGCCCAGTTCCAGGCCGATCACGCCGGCGCCGATCACGGCCAGGCGGTTCGGCACTTCGGTGAAGTCCAGGCCGCCAACGTTGTCGACGATGGTCTCGCCGTCGAACTTGGCGAACGGCAGTTCGATCGAATCCGAACCGGCCGCGATGATGACGTTGGTGCCCTTCAGCTCGACGATGGAACCGTCATGCTGGGTGACCTTGACCACGTTGCCCGGCTGCAGTTCACCGAAGCCGTAGTAGGCGGCGACCTTGTTGGCCTTGAACAGCATGCCGATGCCGCCGGTGAACTGCTTGACGATCTTGTCCTTGCGGCCAACCATCGCCTCGACGTCGATCTTGGCATCCTTGAAGCTGATGCCGTGGTCGCCAAAGATGTGGCCCATGTTCCAGAACTGGCGCGAGGAATCCAGCAGCGCCTTGGACGGGATGCAGCCCACGCGCAGGCAGGTGCCGCCGAGGGCCGGCTTGCCGTCCTTGCCCAGCGCTGCATCGATGCAGGCGGTCTTCAGGCCCAGCTGGGCCGCGCGGATGGCAGCGTGGTAACCGGCCGGGCCGGCACCGATGACGACGACGTCGAATTGTTCAGCCATTGAATTATTCCTTGATGCATTACCAGAACCCCTCCGCGCAGGCGCGGAGGGGCGGGAGGTGTCTTACAGGCCGAACAGCATGCGGCCCGGGTTTTCCAGCTGGTTCTTGATGTCCACCAGGAACTGCACCGAGTCCTTGCCGTCGATGATGCGGTGGTCGTAGGACAGCGCCAGGTACATCATCGGCGCGATCACGACCTGGCCGTTCTGGGCGATCGGACGCTCCTTGATGGCGTGCATGCCCAGGATGGCGCTCTGCGGCGGGTTGATGATCGGGGTCGACAGCAGCGAACCGAAGGTGCCGCCGTTGGTCACGGTGAAGGTGCCGCCCTGCAGTTCTTCCAGGCCCAGCTTGCCGTCACGGGCCTTCTTGGCGTAGTCGGCGATGGTCTTCTCGATGTCGGCGAACGACATGCGCTCGACGTTGCGCAGCACCGGCGTGACCAGGCCCTTCTCGGTCGAGACGGCGATCGAGATGTCCGAGTAGCCGTGATAGATGATGTCGTCGCCGTCGATCGAGGCGTTGACCAGCGGGAAGCGCTGCAGCGCGTTGGCGGCGGCCTTCACGAAGAAGCTCATGAAGCCCAGCTTGATGCCGTGTGCCTTGACGAACTCGTCCTGCAGTTCCTTGCGCGCCGCCGACACCTTGGACAGGTCGACTTCGTTGAAGGTGGTCAGCATCGCGGTGGAGTTCTTCGACTCCATCAGGCGCTCGGCGATGCGCTTGCGGATGCGGGTCATCGGCACGCGCTCTTCCGGGCGTGCGCCACCGGCCTTGCCGGCGCCGCCGTTGCGGGCGAAGTTGACGATGTCTTCCTTGGTGACCGCGCCGCGACGGCCGGTGCCGTCGACATCGGCCGGGTTCACGCCTTCAGTGATGGCGGTGAAGCGGGCGCCCGGCGGCAGCGCATCGGCGGCCGACTTGGCGGCCGGGGCCGGCGCAGCGGCAGCGGCCGGAGCCGGAGCGGCGGCGGCCGGAGCAGCGGCCGGAGCGGCCTCGGCGGTCGGTGCCGGAGCAGCTGCAACGGCGCCTTCCTCGATGATCGCCACGACCTGGCTGGAGGTCACGGTCGAGCCTTCGGCGAACTTGATTTCCTTCAGCACGCCGTCGACCGGCGACGGCACTTCCAGGACGACCTTGTCGGTTTCCAGGTCAAGCAGGTTTTCGTCGCGCTTGACGGCGTCGCCCACCTTCTTGTGCCAGGTGGCGATGGTGCCGTCGGCGACGGATTCGGGCAGTACCGGGGCTTTGACTTCGGTGGCCATTGCGGGAGCTTCCTGGTTTGTCTTCTAAATAGGGGGAGGATTATTCAGCGAACGTGTCGTTGAACGGGTTGACCAGTGCGTCGGCGATCAGCTGCTGCTGCTCGCGGACGTGGTCAGCCATGTGACCGGCAGCCGGCGAGGCCGAACGTGCGCGACCGGCGTAGTGCAGGTTCTGGCCATCGGCCAGGCAGAACTGCAGATGGTGGCGGATCTGGTACCACGCGCCCTGGTTCTGCGGTTCTTCCTGCGTCCACACCACGTCGGTGGCCTTGCCGTACTTCTTCAGTTCGGCCGCCAGCAGCGCACGCGGGAACGGATACAGCTGCTCCACGCGGATGATCGCCACGTCGTCCTGGCCACGCTTGATCTGGTCCTCCAGCAGGTCGTAATAGACCTTGCCCGAGCACAGCACCACGCGCTTGACCTTCTTGGCGTCTGCGTTGGCGTCGCCGATCAGGTGCTGGAACTCGCCGTTGGCCAGCTCGTCCAGGGTCGACACGGCCAGCTTGTGGCGCAGCAGCGACTTCGGCGACATCACCACCAGCGGCTTGCGGGTGGTCATGTGCAGCTGGCGACGCAGCATGTGGAAGGCCTGGGCCGGGGTCGACGGCACGACCACCAGCATGTTCTCCAGCGCGCACAGCTGCAGGAAGCGCTCCAGGCGCGCCGAGCTGTGTTCCGGGCCTTGCCCTTCATAGCCATGCGGCAGCAGCAGGGTCAGGCCGGAAATGCGGCCCCACTTGGCTTCACCGGCGGCGATGAACTGGTCGATCACCACCTGGGCACCGTTGGCGAAGTCGCCGAACTGGCCTTCCCAGATGCACAGCGTGTTCGGATCGGTGGTGGAGAAGCCGTACTCGTAGGCCATCACCGCTTCTTCGCTCAGCAGCGAATCGATGACGGTGGCCTTCTCCGGCGAATCCACCAGCTGCCGCAGCGGCATGTAGTAGTTGTCGGTCTTCTGGTCGTGCAGGATCGCGTGGCGATGCGTGAACGTACCGCGGCCCACGTCCTGGCCGACCAGGCGCAGTGCATGGCCTTCGTCGAGCAGGGTGGCGTAGGCCAGGTTCTCGGCAAAGCCCCAGTCGCCCGGGATCTCGCCGGCGGCCATCTTGCGGCGGTCGTCATAGACCTTGGCCACGCGCGAGTGCAGCTGCACTTCATCGGGAATGGTGTTGATCAGCTTGGCCAGCTCGACCAGCTTGTTCTTCTCGACCTTGGTCGAGACCGGGTCGGACAGCTTGCCTTCCAGCAGCTTCGGCCAATCGACGAACAGCGGGCTGCTCGGCGGGGTCTTCTCGACCTTGGCCAGCTCGGTGGTCACTTCACCGGCGTCCAGCTTCTCGCGGTAGGCATCGACCATCGCCTTGCCGGCGCCGGCGGCGATCACGCCCGCCTTTTCCAGCTGCTCGGCGTACATCTCGCGGGTGGTCGGGTGCTTGCGGATCACCTGGTACATCAGCGGCTGGGTGATCGCCGGTTCGTCGGCCTCGTTGTGGCCCCAGCGGCGGTAGCACATCAGGTCGATGACCACGTCCTTGGCGAACGTCTGGCGGAACTCGAAGGCCAGCTGCGCGGCGAACACCACTGCTTCCGGATCATCGCCGTTCACGTGCAGCACCGGCGCGGCGATCATCTTCGCCACGTCGGTGGCATAGCGCGTGGAACGCGTATCCAGCGGGTTGGAGGTGGTGAAGCCGACCTGGTTGTTGACCACGATGTGCACGGTGCCGCCGACGGCGAAGCCGCGGGCCTGCGACATCTGGAACAGTTCCATGACCACGCCCTGGCCGGAGAAGGCCGCGTCGCCGTGGATCAGGATCGGCATGACCTGCTTCCGCGCGGTGTCCTTGCGGCGCTCCTGGCGCGAACGCACGGAACCGGCCACGACCGGGTCGGCGATTTCCAGGTGCGACGGGTTGAACGCCAGCGCCAGGTGCACCGGGCCGCCATCGGTGGCGACGTCGGCGGAGAAGCCCATGTGGTACTTCACGTCGCCGGCCGAGGCGTGCTCGTCGTGCTCGAACTTGCCTTCGAACTCGTCGAACAGCTTGCGCGGGTTCTTGCCCAGGGTGTTGACCAGCACGTTCAGGCGGCCACGGTGGGCCATGCCGATCACCACGTCCTTGACGCCATCCTTGCCGGCGTTGCGGATGATGGTGTCCATCATCGGGATCAGCGAATCGCCGCCTTCCAGCGAGAACCGCTTCTGGCCGACGTACTTGGTGTGCAGGTAGCGCTCCAGGCCCTCGGCCGCAGTCAGGCGCTCCAGGGTGCGGCGCTGGGTGTCAGCGTCCAGCTGGTAGTTGCCACCGGCGGCTTCCAGCTTCTTGTAGATCCACTGGCGCTGCTCGACCTCGGAGATGTGCATGAACTCCGCACCGATCGAGCCGGTGTAGGTCGCCTTCAGGCGTGCCAGCAGGTCGCGCAGCTTCATGCGCGGCTGGCCGCCGACGCCGCCGGTGCTGAACTCGCTGTTGAGGTCGGCATCGGACAGGCTGTGGAACGGCAGGCCCAGATCCGGGGTATTGACCGGTGCGGCCAGGCCCAGCGGATCGAGGCGGGCGTCCAGGTGGCCGCGCGAACGGTAGGCGGTGATCAGACGACCGACATTGCGCTCGCGCTCGTCGCCTGCACCGTTACCGGTACCGGCCTTCAGCGCATCCTTGGCCGCGTCCGCAATGTGGGAGATGACGGCCGAGTGCGGAATGTCACCTGCTTCGCGGCCCTTGAAGCCGTCGAAGTAGGTTTTCCATTTGGGATCGACACTATCCGGGGAGACCAGGTACTGCTCGTACAGGTCCTCGACATAGGAGGCGTTGCCGCCGGCGAGTTGCGAAGATTGCGCAAACTGCTTCAGTTGATTGTCCACGATGGAGGGTGTTGATTCGCTTTGTGGGGTATGGCTTCAGAAGGACCCGGCAGGAAGATGAATAGGCCTGCGCGGGCGCGTTCAAACAGCCAAATTGTACCCCCAACCGGACACGAAGGGGCACCACCACAGGTATCCCGCGTCCGCCGATGCCGGTTCCAGACAGGTTCGGTCGGCTGTGCCGACTCAGATGCCGAGCGCACGCAGTTCGCTGCAGACGCGCGAACGGTCCCAGACACGCTGCAATTGCTGCTCGAACGGCTGCGAACGTGCTGGCAGCGCGATGCCGGCCTCGCCGTCGAGGCGATGGCCGATCAGACGAAAGTAGAAGTCGCCCGCATCGTTGAGCAGGCAGGCCGAGGCCAGCGCGCGGTCGACCGGATCGCTGACCTCGCGGAACTGGACCACGCTGGGCAGGCGCTGGGCCAGCGCCAGCAGCGGCGACCCGGCAGACGCGATCGCGGCGGCGTCGTGCACGATCACCCGCAGCTGCTTGTCGTGGCGGGCGGTGACGAAGCGGCGCAGGGCGGACTGTACCGGGGGCGCGTCGAGCAGCCCCGGGTCCAGTTGGCGGCTGTGCAGCCACAGCTGGCGACGGGCGCGGTGGATGATGGCCGTGGTGATCGCCACCGCCTCGGCGCGGCTGTCGATGGCGCTGGCCACGCCCAGCCGGCGGCGCATCTGCTGGTGTCCGATGCCGGCTTCCTCGAACACCTCGCCCTCGGGCAGGAAGCCCTGGCGTGCATAGAAATCGCGCGCGGGCAGCTGGGCGTGCAGGTGCAGTTCGGCCAGGCCGAGCCGGCGCCCGGCTTCGACCAGGGCCGCCAGCAGGGCCTCGCCGACCCCGTTGCTGCGATGGGTGGCCAGCACGGCCATGCGGCCGATGCGGCCGTCCGGAGCCAGCCTGCCGGTGCCGACCGGCTGGCCGTCACTGTCCAGCGCCAGCACATGGGCACTGACCGGGTCCAGCGCATCGCGTTCCAGCTCGGCGGCGATGCCCTGTTCCTGCACGAACACGCGTTGGCGCACGTCGTGGATGGCAACGTGGGCGTCGGCGTGGCTGACCTGCTGGACCCGGATCATGACGATGGCTCAGGCCCGGCCGGTGCTGTCGTCTTCGTCGTCGTCCTCGAAGTTGACGATGACCTCGATACCGTCGTCGTGCACGGTCACGGAGTGGACATCGTCGGACACCGCGTCGACGTCGATCGCCTCGACGCGGTCGCGGCCTTCGACGACCTCGCCGAGCACCACGGCATCCTCGCTGTCTTCCTCGTCTTCGGCCTCGTACACCTCATTCGGGTCGATCAGCTGGAACACACCCCCGACCAGCAGCTGCTGGACCACGGCACGGCCCTTGTCGGACAGGCCGCGATAGGCGGCGGCGTCGAGCTGCTCGGCGCCGGCCAGTCGCTGCGCGTCCTTCACCGGCAGCGCGAAGTCCTGGCCGCTGACATACAGGCTGGCGCCACGCTTGGCCCGGCGCCAGGCCAGGCGGGCCCACGGGTGGCGCTGCAGCAGCATGCCCGAGGCCAGCGCTTCGACCACTTGCTCCGCGGCCGGCGCAGCCTGGTGGGCCATCACTTCGCCGGCGGCGCGGTAGGTGGTGATGAAGCGGCCGAACCAGTCACCCAGCTTGTCCGGGTCGTTCATGCGGATGGCGTTGAGGGCGGCGATCACCCGCGCCATCGCCACCGTGTCGATTTCGTTCGGGTCGGCCGGCACCTTCAGGTCGGCATCCTGGTAGCGGATGTTCTCATCGGCATCGGCGATCAGGGTGTCCAGATAGTCGCTGATCAGCTCGGCAGAAGACGGCGCACGCATGCCGAACGAGAAGGTCAGGCAGGGGTCTTCGGCGACGCCGTGGTGCGGCACGTTCGGCGGCAGGTACAGCATGTCGCCCGGCGCCAGCACCCAGTCGTGGGTGGGCTTGAACACCTTCAGCAGTTTCAGCTCCACGTCCGGGCGGAAGCCCAGCGGCGGCTGCCTGCCCTTGATCGATTCGCTCGCATCGATCTGCCAGCGACGGTGGCCGTGGGCCTGCAGCAGGAACACGTCGTACTGATCGACATGGGCGCCGACCGAGCCGCCGGTGGCGGCGAAGCTGATCATCACGTCATCCATGCGCCAGCGCGGCAGGAAGCTGAAGTGCTCGATCAGGGCGCGCACGTCCGGGTCCCACTTGTCCACGTCCTGCACCAGCAGGGTCCAGTCGTGGTCGGGCAGGGCGGGGAACACGTCTTCCTGGAACGGGCCGGTGCGCACGCGCCAGCCGTCCTGGGCCTTGTCGTGCTCGATCAGGCGCGCCAGCACACCTTCCTCGCAGGCCAGCCCGGCCAGGTCTTCCGGCTGTACCGGGGTCTGGAAATCCGGGAAGGCATTGCGGATCAGCAGCGGGCGCTTCTGCCAGAAGTCGCGCAGGAAGGTGGCCGGCGCCATGCCGAGCGGCTGGCCAGGGCGGGCGGTGACTTCGATCAGGGGGGCGGAGGACTTGCGGGCGGCCATGGGGGAATCCTTGCAGCGGAAAGCGGGAGGGGCGGCGTGGCGAGCCGCCAAGGGTTCCATTGTCCGCCGTTCGTCGGGATTGCGCACGTGCGGTGGTTTGTCGCGGGGTGTCCGGCCAACGGCGGAGCCCCTCGTGGCGGGGTCTGGGTTGGTCGCTGAAAGCAAAAGCCGGGTTTGGCCGGGCGGGTGGGCTGCGCGGGGGACGCTGCAAGTACGTCCCTGTAAGCTTGGCCGCCGCATCCATGCGGCGGACACCCCCGCGCAGCCCACCCGCCCGGCCCCTGACAGTTTCCTGCGCGGCCCGCCACGGAATGGAAAGAAGAAGATCAAAGGCAACAGCGGGTCGCGCGCTGCGCTTGCTCATGCCCTTGTAGAGCCGAGCCCACGCTCGGCTTGCTGTTGCCCACGCCCAAAAGCAGCCGAGCACGGGCTCGGCTCTACAAAAGACCCTCAAACAAAGACGGACGCGGCGAAGCCGCGTCCCTCTTTCAAATTCCGTCCGACAACCCAATGCTCTTCGATCCGTCACCGGGAAACTGTCAGAGGTGGGGCGGGAGGGGCCAGCGGGACCGTTGGCGCCATGGATGGCGCCATCGAGCCCCCATGGATGGGTTCACGGCGTGTCCCGCTGGCCCCTCCCGCCCCACCCAGCTAGCAGCAATCCAGAGCCGCTCTTGACGTTGCTATTGCCGTTGCCGTTGCCGTTGCCTGCCGCAGGCAGCGCCCGCGGCCGCCGCCGCAAAGGAATCCCCTTAAATCTTCTTCGCCAGCGACTCAGCCAGGCCGGTGTAGCTGCCCGGGGTCATCTCCAGCAGGCGCTGCTTCGCATCCGTCGGCAGCTCCAGCCCCTGCACGAACGCACGCATCGACTCGGCGGTGATGCCCTGGCCGCGGGTCAGCGCCTTCAGCTGCTCGTACGGGTTCGGCAGGCCGTGGCGGCGCATCACCGTCTGCACGGCCTCGGCCAGCACTTCCCAGGCCGCGTCCAGATCGGCGTCCAGGCGCTGCGGGTTCACTTCCAGCTTGCCCAGGCCCTTGGCCAGCGAATCCAGTGCCACCTGGCTGTGGCCGAACGCGGTGCCCAGCGCACGCAGCACGGTGGAATCGGTCAGGTCACGCTGCCAGCGGCTGATCGGCAGCTTCGCGCTGAAGTGCTCGAACAGCGCGTTGGCGATGCCGAAGTTGCCTTCCGCATTCTCGAAATCGATCGGGTTGACCTTGTGCGGCATCGTCGACGAACCAACTTCGCCTTCCTTCAGGCGCTGCTTGAAGTAGCCCAGCGAAACGTAGCCCCAGATGTCACGGGCCAGGTCGATCAGGATGATGTTGGCGCGGCGTGCGGCATCACCGATCTCGGCGATGTTGTCGTGCGGCTCGATCTGCGTGGTGTACGGGTTGAACACCAGGCCCAGGCCGGTCACGAAGCGCTCGGCGAAGGCTGGCCAGTCCACGTCCGGGTAGCTGGCGATGTGGGCGTTGTAGTTGCCCACCGCGCCGTTGATCTTGCCGGTCAGTTCGACCGCGGCAATCTGCCGGCGCTGGCGCTCCAGGCGCGCGACTACGTTGGCCAGCTCCTTGCCCAGGGTGGTCGGCGAGGCGGTCTGGCCGTGGGTGCGCGACAGCATCGGCTGGCCAGCCTCGGCGTGGGCCAGGGTGCGCAGGGTGCTGGCGATGCCGTCCAGGGTCGGCAACAGCACCTCGCGGCGCGCCTGTTCCAGCATCAGGCCGTAGCTGAGGTTGTTGATGTCTTCGCTGGTGCAGGCGAAATGCACGAATTCCAGCGCCGGGGCCAGCTCGGCGTCGTCCTTCAGCTGTTCCTTGATGAAGTACTCCACCGCCTTGACGTCATGGTTGGTGGTGCGCTCGATCTCCTTCACGCGCGCGGCCTGGGCCGGGCTGAAGCTGGCGGCCAGCGCGCGCAGGCGGGCGATGGCAGCGTCGGAGAACGGAGCCAGTTCGACGATGCCCGGCTCGGCGGCCAGGGCCAGCAGCCATTCCACCTCGACCGTGATGCGGGCCTTGATCAGGCCGTACTCGGAGAAGATCGGGCGCAGGGCGTCGACCTTGCCGGCATAGCGGCCATCGAGCGGGGACAGGGCGAGCAGGGCGGAATCGGACATGTCGGCAGGGCTGGGACGAGCGGCGGGGCCGATATTCTACGACGTGCCGGCGGGGCGTGCCCTGTAGAGCCGAGCCCACGCTCGGCTGCTTCGGAGAATCCGGCGCCCCGCGGGCAGCCGAGCATGGGCTCGGCTCTACAACACGGCCCTGCGGACGGAACGATCTGGCCCGTCCTCGTCATCCCACGCTGCGGGCAAGGGAGTATCGTTGGCGCAGCCGCCAGCCCGGGAAGCGACACCCTGCCAGCCGCCGCTTCCCTTTCCCCAACTGAAGTAGTGCGGAGTTGATGCAATGAGCAGAGCTGCAAGCAAGGGTTTCAGAATCGAACACGACAGCATGGGCGAGCTGCAGGTGCCTGCCGACGCCCTCTGGGGCGCGCAGACCCAGCGTGCCGTGCAGAATTTCCCGGTGTCGGGCCAGCGCATGCCGCGCGGTTTCATCCGTGCCCTGGGCCTGGTCAAGGGCGCTGCCGCTGGCGTCAACGCCGAGCTGGGCCATCTGCCCAAGAACGTGGCCAAGGCCATCCAGACCGCTGCCGCCGAAGTGGCCGCCGGCACCTGGGACGCGCAGTTCCCGATCGACGTCTACCAGACCGGTTCTGGCACGTCCTCGAACATGAATGCCAACGAGGTCATCGCCACCCTGGCCAACCGTGCCGGCAAGGCGGGCAAGACCGCGGTGCACCCCAATGACCACGTCAACCAGGGGCAGAGCTCCAATGACGTGATCCCGACCGCGTTGCGCGTATCGGCGGTACTGGCGGCACATGAGCAGCTGCTGCCGGCGCTGGTGCACCTGCGCAAGACCCTCGACAAGAAGGGCCGCAGCCTGCGCAAGGTGGTCAAGACCGGCCGCACGCACCTGATGGATGCGATGCCGCTGACCTTCGAGCAGGAGTTCGGCGCATGGTCGGCACAGCTGGCCTCGGCACAGGAACGCATCGAAGACAGCCTCAAGCGTGTGCGCCGGCTGCCGCTGGGCGGCACCGCCATCGGTACCGGCATCAATGCCGACCCGCGCTTCGGCGCGCAGGTGGCCAAGGCGTTGAAGCAGCAGACCGGGTTCAAGTTCGACAGCGCCGAGAACAAGTTCGAGGGCCTGGCCGCGCAGGATGACGCGGTGGAACTGTCGGGCCAGCTCAATGCACTGGCGGTGGCGCTGATCAAGATCGCCAACGATCTTCGCTGGATGAACGCCGGTCCGCTGGCCGGGCTGGGCGAGATCGAACTGCCGGCGCTGCAGCCGGGCAGCTCGATCATGCCGGGCAAGGTCAACCCGGTGATTCCGGAAGCGACGGTGATGGCCTGCGCGCAGGTGATCGGCCACCACACCGCGATCACCGTGGCCGGGCAGACCGGCAACTTCCAGCTCAATGTCACCCTGCCGCTGATCGCGGTGAACCTGCTGGATGGCATTGGCCTGCTGGCCAATGTGTCGCGCCTGCTGGCCGACAGCGCGATTGCCGGGCTGAAGGTGCGTGAGGATCGCGTTGCCGAAGCATTGGCGCGCAACCCGATCCTGGTCACCGCGCTGAACCCGATCATCGGCTACGAGAAGGCGGCGGCGATTGCCAAGCGTGCCTACAAGGAGCAGCGTCCGGTGCTGGATGTCGCGCTGGAGGACAGCGGCCTGGATGAAGCCGAGCTGCGCCGCCTGCTGGACCCGGCCGCACTGACTGCCGGTGGCATCCACGCGGGGGGCGGTGGCGGCGGCGGTTGATCTGCCGGTCGTAGGGCCGAGCCCATGGCCGGCTGCTCCCTGGACCTGGGCCGAGCATGGGCTCGGTTCTACAAGAGGAAACGCCGCCCAGGGGGCGGCGTTTTTTCAGCGACGGTCGGCGACGATGTTGCCGAAGGTGTCGGTGTAGTCCTTGAACTCGGGGATGCGCTGGACCAGGTCGGCCGGGATCACTTCCATGCCTTCCGGCGGCTGGATCTTCACCGGCTGCATGTTGGGATCGGCCGGGGCGGCGACCAGGGTGTTCTGGCGCAGCACCTGCAGCTTGCCGAACATGGTCTGCAGCATCTGCTTCTGTGCCTCGTCCAGCGGAATCTGGATCTCGTCCACCTTCATCGAACCATCGCCGAGGATGATGATGTTCGGCGCCGGCGGGCGACGCACAGTGACCATGCCTTCGCTGACGGAGATCTTTGGCTTGCCGCGCTCGGCGCGGTGGTTGCGGTAATCCTTGTCACAGCCGACCAGGCCCAGGCAGAGCAGGGCGGCCAGCAGCAGGAACAACTTCTTCATGGCATTCGGTTGGGGGGCCTCCGGGGCCGCCATTGTAAGCCGGCCGGCGCACGACGGCCGGCAGCGGGGCGCCGCTGCCGGCCGGGTGCGATGATCTGTCACAGGCCTAGCGCTTGACCACGGTGTCCTTGCCGCAGTCGTCGACGTCACTCTGGTCCATCGTTGCGTAGGGCTTGAACGCCGGCAGCTCGCGCGCCAGTGCCTGCTGGCTGGCCAGCATCGCCGGCAAGCGGTTGCAGATGCGCTTGGCCTGGGCTTCGATCTTCTCGGCCTCGGCGTTGATCCGCTTCTCGATGCCTTCGCTGTCGCCGCTGAAGATGCCCTTCAGTGCCTCTCCGGCAGCGCTGGCGCCGAGCTTGGCGCCGGCCAGGCCGACATCCATGCCGTCCATCGCAATGGCGACGACGTGGCCGCGGTACTCCAGCAACCGCTGTCGCTGGGCCTCGTTGGCCGGCACGTCCTTGCCGTCGATCAGCAGGTGGCCATCCGGCGTGATCTCCGCACGCGGCTGCTTGTCGGCGGAGATGTTGATGTTGCCCTGGGTGATGTCCTTGCGGGCATCAACCATGGCCTCCTTGACGGTCTGGCCGACGCCGCTGGTGGCTTCGGCGACGCTTTTGCCGACGGTCTTGTCGGGCGTGGAAGAAGTGCCGCCGCAGGCGATCAGCGGCAGGCACAGCAGGATGGTAGGCAGCAGGCGCAGCAGGTTCATGGCAACTCCCTCGAATTGGTCCGGTGGCGGTTACTTGTTGCGGGGCAGGGTGACCGTGCCGCCGACGTTGCGGTGGCCGACATCGCCGCTGCCGCTGTGGTCGACGGTCAGGCTGCCGCGCACGCCGTCGACCTGGATGTCGCCCGAACCATGGCTGCGCACGTGCACGTTGCCGCCGATGTCGGACAGATCGACATCGCCCGAGCCGACCACGCCGACCTCGACGTTGCCTTGCACGCGCTTGAACCCGATGTCGCCGGAACCGACCGTGTCCAGCCGGGCGTTGCCGCGGACATCGCTGATCTTCAGGTCACCGGAGCCGACGGTGCCGGTGACCGCATCGCCGCCGATGTTGCGCGCCTTGACGTCGCCGGAGCCGAGCGACAGCAGGTTCAGCGAGCCGCCACCGTCGATGTCCAGGTCACCCGAACCCACCGCTGCGTGGATGCTGCCGCGGGTGCCGCGAACGATCGCGTCGCCCGAGCCGACGTCCACGCTCAGCGATTGGGCGTTGTCCACGCTGGCATCGCCGGAGCCGACCTTGAGCTGCAGGGGCAGGTTGTCGGGCACGCTGCCGCGGATGTCGAGCCACGCATAGCTGTTGCCCAGGCTGATGCCGCTGTGGCGGCCGTCGCGGCGCAGGCTGACGACCAGCTTGTCGCCTTCCCTGCGCTGCTCCAGTACCAGCTGGTCCAGCCATTCCTGGCTGGAGGCGCAGGCGCGGCCATCGAGCTGGCCACCGCCCTTGCTGGCGACGACCTTCAGGTCATGCTGGTTCACCTCCAGCACCACCGCCTTGGCGCCGGCCACATCCAGCTTCAGCGTGCGGGCGGCGGTGAACTTGCAGTTCGGAGCATCGGCGGCCAGCGCCGACAGAGGCAACAGCAACAACGCAGAACAGGCGAGCAGGGAACGCATGGGTGGTGCCTCCGGGTGGATGGAATCAGATCTCGCCGGCGCGCTTGCGCAGGCGGATGGCGAGGACGATGAACACGACACCGACGGCGGCACCGATCCATAGTTCCGGCATCGCCAGCGACTTCAGCTGCGAGGCCGGGGACATCAGGCTGACCACCGATTCGAGATCGCGACGCGTGCCTTCCTCGGCGCTGAGGCGATACACCAGGTCGGTGCCCGGCACGCCGCCCAGCAGCAGTCGGCCAACGATGTTCTGCCAGAACCAGCCGGTGGTCAGGCCGATCAACGGCATCACCTTGGTGGTGCTGACAATGACGCCGGCGAACAGCGGCAGCATCACCGCCCACAGGAACGGTTTGGTACGGGCCCAGGCCGAGCACAGCAGCAGCCAGCCGGCGGTGGGCAGGGCCCACAGGGCGTAGACCGGAATCCAGGCCAGGTGACCGGCGGCCAGGGTCAACGGGCTGGCCGGACCCCAGATCAGGGTCATCGGGCTGCCACCGTGCATCAGCGCGACGATGCTGATCACCAGCATGAAGCCGAACATGGTGATGATGCCGGCGATCACCGCGATCAGCGGGGCCACCACCAGTGCGCTGATCACCTTGGACAGCACGGTCTGGGTGTCCGACAGCGGCAGCGACTTCCAGAACAGGATGCTGCGGTCGCGACGGTCGTCGTACAGGGCGCCCAGGCAGTAGAAGAACACCACGAAGGCCAGCACCAGGAACGGCCAGGCCGAGCTGAGCACCAGGGTCAGGTCGAGGCCGTTGCCGAGGTCGGCCAGGTCCTTGGCGCTGATGTCGCGGGTCAGCAGGGCCAGGTCCAGGCCGTTGATGTTCACGCTCTCGCCGTCGACATGCAGTGCGCCGTTGCGTGCTGCACGGTTCAGTGCAAACAGGCCGAAGGCGATGCCGACGGTGCTCATCACCAGCGAGATCAGGCCGGCGATCAGCGGCGCATACAGGAAACCGCCACGGTTCTCCCAGTACTCGCGCTTGAGCAGCCAGCGCAGGGTGCCCATCGGGCTGACGGGGTGGTTGACGGCAGTCATGCGTAGGTCCCCTTCATGATGGCGACGAACAGATCGGCCAGGCCCGGGCTGCGGGTCTCGCCAAGGGTGGAGAGCTGGGTGCGCGGCACACCGTCGAACAGCATTACGGTCTTGCCGAACGTCAGGCTGCGCTCGTCGATCGGCTTCAGCGCACGCGCGGTCTCCAGCTGGTCGGCGTTGACCAGAAGCTCGGTGTAGCGCTGGCCGACATCGTCCATTTCTGCATCGAGCACGATGCGACCATCACGGATGAACATGACGTCGCTGAGGATGTGCTCGATCTCCTCCACCTGGTGGGTGGTGACGATGATGGTCTTCTGTTCGTCGAAATAATCTTCCAGCAGGCGCTGGTAGAACTCCTTGCGGTACAGGATGTCCAGGCCCAGGGTGGGCTCGTCCAGCACCAGGATGCGCGCATCGATGGCCATCACCAGCGCCAGGTGCAGCTGCACGATCATGCCCTTGGACAGTTCGCGCACGCGCTGCTTCGGCTGCAGCTTGGTGTTGGCCAGGAAACGCTCGCAGCGGGCACGGTCGAAGCGCGGATGGACACCGGCGACGAAATCGATCGCTTCACGGACCTTCAGCCAGCGCGGCAGCACGGCGACGTCGGCAATGAAGCAGATGTCGTTCATCAGCGCGTCGCGGTGCTGCCGCGGGTCGCGGCCGAGCACGCTCAACTCACCTTCCACCGAGGTCAGGCCGAGGATGGCCTTCAGCGCGGTGGTCTTGCCGGCGCCGTTGGGCCCGATCAGGCCGACGATGCGCCCGCTCGGAATGCTGAAGCTGGCATTGTCGAGGGCCACGGTGGTCTTGTAGGCCTTGCGCAGGCCTCGGGCGGTGATGACCGGTTCACTTGCGGTGCTATTCATCAGACTTTCCCCTGGGGCAGCAATTCGTCGAGGCTCAGGCCCAGGCGCTGGATGCGCTCCAGCACCGCCGGCCATTCTTCGTTGAGAAAGCGCTCGCGCTCGCTGCTGCGCAGCTGCGTGGCCGCCTGCTCGGTCATGAACATGCCCAGGCCGCGGCGCTTCTCGACCAGGCCTTCATCGGCCAGTTCCTGGTAAGCGCGCGAAACGGTGATGGGGTTGAGCTGGTAGTCGGCGGCCACCTGGCGCACCGAAGGCAGGGCATCGCCCGGCTTGAGGATTCCGTCGAGCATCATGGCGATCACGCGCTCCTTCAACTGACGGTAGATGGGAGCGCCGTCGCTCCACTGGATGTCGCTCATATTCAGCTCCGTGGGGTCAGCGGCTGTGCGAACGAGAAATACGGCATGGACAGGGAGCTGTGCAGCCGACGCGGGGGAGAGGGGGAGGGATCGGCGTTCCCGGCCGGCGAAACGGATGCATCCTGCGCACTGTCGGCGGAGGCGGGAGCGGTTGGCATGGCCAGCCAGGCCAGCACGATCAGGGTCGAAACGGCAGCGGCCGCGGGTGCGGTGAGGTTGCGACGGATCCGGGCGTTCATGGCTCCCCCTGTCTCAGGTGACTGGTGTTGTATGCAACTATAACACCGGCACGCCCACGTGCAACCCCTTGCCGTGCCCAACTGATGGCAGGGGTGGTCAAACCGCTGAAATATCCCCTTATCCCCTTGATTGAAAAGGGAAACGGAATTGTCGTGCGGGCCGATCACGCCCTGCCTTCCATTCAGCGTTGCCCATGCTATGTCATCCCTGCGCCGTTGAGGGTGGGTCCTCCCGGGAAAGGCCACGCCGCGCAAAGCCGCCGGCGCCCGCCGCAACAAGGGGCAACGGAGCCCGGTGCTATAGTTCGGCCGATTCCCGGCCGCTATCGGCCGGCCCTGTGAATGGCTACCGCGGACTGCTCTCGATGCCCCTGCCGACCGTTGTTCCGCGCCGACTGCGCGGCCTGTCCCTGTTGACCCTGCTGGTGGCCGGCCTGGCCGGTTCCGCCCATGTGCTGGCGGCCGATCTGCTGGACCTGGACTATCGCCCGCTGGCCAGCAAGCAGCAGGTCAACCTGCAGCAGCGCTACCACGGGCAGGTGCTGCTGGTGGTCAATACCGCAAGCAAGTGCGGCTATACCCCCCAGTACGAAGGCCTGGAGGCGCTGCAGAAGCGTTATGCCGGCCGCGGCTTTGCCGTGCTGGGTTTCCCGTCCAACGATTTCAAGGGCCAGGAACCGGGTGACGAGAAGCAGATCCAGGATTTCTGCACGCTTACCTATGGCGTCAAGTTCCCGATGTTCGAGAAGGTGCACGTCGTCGGTGCGGAGGCCACGCCGCTGTACCAGCGGTTGACCGCAGCCACCGGCGTGGCGCCGGGCTGGAACTTCCACAAATATCTGGTCGGCCGCGATGGCAAGGTCATCGCCCAGTTCGCCAGCAAGGTGACGCCGGACGATCCACAGCTGACCGCCGCCATCGACAAGGCGCTGGCCGTCGCTCCTACGCATTGATATCCGGCACGGATGCCTCGACATCGACGGCATGCGTGCGACAATGCTTCTTTTCGCGCCGACGTCGGCGCCCAGACACTTCCAGGAATGCAGCGAATGAAGATGGGAATGCGCGGCGCCGCGGCGTCGGTTCTGATTCTGGCGATGGGCACTTCGGGTGTCGCTCTGTCGCAACAACCGGCTGCCCCCGCAGCCGCCAAGGAGACCGCAACCTTGAATTCCCCCAAGCAGAAGCTCGGCTACGCCATCGGCCTGGACGTCGCCAAGTCGTTCACCCCGATCGCCGATGAGATCGATGTGGCCGCGCTGCGCACCGCCGTGGAACGTTCGTTCGAAGGCCTGCAGCCGCAGATCACCCAGGAACAGGCCAAGGCCACCGATGCCGCACTGCGTCAGGTCGTGATGGCCCGCAGCGGGCAGCAGGTGCCGGGCATGGCGCCGGGTTCGCAGCCGCCGAAGGTCGACCGCGTCAAGGTGTCGCAGATGATCGGTTCCTACTCGGTCGGCCCGTCGCTGGCACAGCTGAAGGACGACATCGACGTCGCCTCGCTGTTTGACGCGATCAGCACCGGCCTGAGCAAGGGTCAGCCGAAGATGACGGAAGCTGACGCGACCGCCACCATCCAGGCGTTCATGGGCAGCAAGCAGGCCGAAATGCAGGCCAAGGCCGCCGCTTCCGCGCAGACCAACCGCGAGGAAGGCAATGCGTTCCTGGCCAAGAACAAGACCCAGCCGGGCGTGGTAACCACCCCGTCGGGCCTGCAGTACCAGGTCATCCGCCCGGGCAGCGGCGAGCGTCCGCTGCCGAGCAGCAAGGTGCGCGTGAACTACGAAGGCAAGCTGCTCAACGGCACCGTGTTCGACAGCTCCTATGGTCGCCAGCCGGCCGAGTTCGGCCTGGACCAGGTGATCAAGGGCTGGACCGAAGGCGTCGCGCTGATGCCGGTCGGTTCGAAGTACCGCTTCTGGATCCCGGGCGAGCTCGCCTACGGTGAGAACGGCACCCCGGGTGGCCCGATCGGCCCGAACGCGACTCTGACGTTCGACGTCGAGCTGCTGGGCGTCCTGCCGTAAGCGACCACGGAGCCAGCACGGACATGCGCGTTGCGATTTTCGGTACCGGTTACGTAGGGCTGGTGACCGGTACCTGCTTGGCCGATGTCGGCCACCAGGTGGTCTGCGTCGATATCGACCAGGCCAAGGTCGATGGCCTCAACCAGGGCATCATCCCGATCTATGAGCCGGGCCTGGAACCGATGGTGAAGGCCAATCACGCCGCGTTGCGGCTGACGTTCACCACCGATGCCGCAGCCGCGATCGGCCACGGCCAGGTCGTGTTCATCGCCGTCGGCACGCCGCCGGACGAGGATGGCAGCGCTGATCTGCAGTACGTGCTGGCCGTGGCCCGCACCATCGGCCAGCACATGAGCGTGCCGACCGTGGTGGTCAACAAGTCGACGGTGCCGGTGGGCACCGCCGACAAGGTCCGTGCCGCCATTGCCGCAGAGCTGGCGGCACGTGGCGCCGACATCGCCTTCGACGTGGTGTCCAACCCGGAATTCCTGAAGGAAGGCGACGCCGTTGCCGACTGCATGCGTCCGGATCGCATCATCATCGGTGCGACCAGCGCCGAGTCGGTGGCGGTGATGCGGCGCCTGTATGCACCGTTCAACCGCAACCACGACCGCGTGGTGGAAATGGACGTGCGTTCGGCCGAGCTGACCAAGTACGCCGCCAACGCGATGCTGGCGACCAAGATCTCGTTCATGAACGAAATCGCCAACATCGCCGAACGTGTCGGCGCCGATGTGGAGCAGGTCCGCCAGGGCATCGGCTCGGATCCGCGCATCGGCTGGCATTTCATCTACCCGGGCGCCGGCTATGGTGGCTCGTGCTTCCCCAAGGATGTGCAGGCGCTGGCCCGCACCGCGCAGCAGGCCGGCCTGGAGCCTAAACTGCTGAACGCCGTGGAAGCGGTCAACGATGCGCAGAAGGGCCATCTGTTCGCCCTGGTCCAGCGCCATTACGACAAGGGCGAGGACGAAGGCGTGCGTGGCAAGACCTTCGCCGTGTGGGGCCTGGCATTCAAGCCAAACACCGACGACATGCGCGAAGCCTCCAGCCGACGCCTGCTGGCGCAACTGTGGGAAGGCGGTGCGACGGTGCGTGCCTACGATCCGGAAGCGATGCATGAGGCGCAGCGCATCTTCGGTGAACGCGATGACCTGGTGTTCTGCAGCAATGCCAGCGAGGCGCTGCAGGGCGCCGATGCACTGGTCGTGGTGACCGAGTGGAAGCAGTTCCGCAGCCCCGATTTCCAGACGCTGCGCGAGCAGTTGAAGGACGCGGTGGTGTTCGACGGCCGCAACCTGTACGAGCCGGCGGACGTGGAAGCAGCGGGCCTGGCGTATTACGGCATTGGCCGGGGGCGCTCGCTGCATGTCTGATCTGCTGCCAACCGAACGCGAGCAGGCGCTGGAAGCGCGCCTGGTCGAACTGGAAATGCGCGTGTCCTTCCAGGAACAGGCGCTGGCCGAACTGAGCGATGCGCTGGCCGATGCCCGCATGCAGGGCATGCGCAACGCCGACGTGCTGCGCGTGCTGCTGGAAGATCTGGGCAAGGTCCGCAACGCGCTGAATTCTTCCGATCCGGCGAGCGAACCGCCGCCGCCGCACTACTGATCCGAATCCTATGAGCGATACCCTCCGCGACCAGCTGATGGGCCTGGGCTTCAAGCCTGCGCCCAAGCCAGAGCGCAAGAATGATGGCCCCCGCCGTGATGGCCGCCCGCAGGGCAAGGGTGGCAACGGCAATGGAAAGCCGCAGGGCGCTGGCAAGGGCGAGCACAAGCCTGGCCAGCGTCGCGGTCCTGGCCATGGCGGCCCGGGCAAGCCCGGCCAGTCGCGTGGCCCGGGCCAGCAGGGCCCGCGCAAGCCGCGCAGCGCAGAAGAGATGGACCTGGCCAAGGCCTACGCCATCCGCGCGCAGAAGGAAAAGGAAGAGCGCATCGAAACCGAGCGCCTGAAGCAGGAAGAGGCGCGTGTGCGCCGCGAGGCCAAGGCCAAGCTGGAAGAACTGCTGAAGGACAAGGGCCTGAATGCCGAAGCGGCGGACATTGCCCGCCACTTCCCCTACGGCGGCAAGATCAAGCGCATCTATGTGACCGCCGAACAGCTGACCGCGCTCAACGCCGGTGAGCTGGGTGTGGTCCAGCTCAATGGCCGCTACCTGCTGGTGACCGCCGAGGTGCTGGCGCAGTGCGAGGCGGTGTTCGCCGCATCGGTGGCGCTGAAGGTCGATCCGAATGCGCCGGCCGAGGAAGATCCGTACGCGGACCCGCAGTACCAGGTGCCGGACGACCTGGTCTGGTAAACGCGTGACCGCCGCGGGCGCGCTGCCGTCGCGGCCGTGGGGGAAGGGATGACCGCTGATCCAAGCCGTGGCTACGTGCCGCACATTGACGGCCTGCGCGCGATCGCTGTGCTGGCCGTCATCGTGTTCCACCTGGACCCGGCCTGGTTGCCAGGCGGGTTCACCGGCGTGGATGTGTTCTTCGTCATCTCCGGTTTCGTGGTCAGCGCGTCGGTACACCGGCTGCCGCCGCTGTCGCTGTCGCTGGGGCAGTCGATGCTGCGCTTCTATGCGCGCCGCATCCGTCGCATCGCGCCGGCGCTGTTGGCCTGCCTGTTGCTGACTGCCGTGGCAAGCGTGCTGTTCATTCCCGAGTCCTGGCTCAGCGAAGCCAGTGACAGGACCGGACTGATGGCGTTCTTCGGCTTCAGCAACTGGGTGCTGGCAGCGATCGGCAACGACTATTTCGCACCCAGGGCCGAATTCAATCCCTACACCCACACCTGGTCGCTGGGCGTGGAAGAGCAGTTCTACCTGCTGTTCCCGCTGCTGTTCCTGGCTTGGGCGCGCGGTGCACGCGGGCGCTGGATCAGCCTGGGCCTGTTCGCCCTGGTCAGCATGGCGTCGCTGCTGCATGCGGCGGTGCTGGGTCTGCGCGAGGCGCCGCCATCGTGGGCGTTCTATGCCACCAGCACCCGCCTCTGGCAACTGGGGGTGGGCGTGCTGCTGTTCCAGCTGCTGCATGTGCGCGAATCGCTGGACCCGGCAACCGGCCAGGCACTGAAGCGCGCCGCGCCGGTGTTCTCCCTGCTGGCCATGGTGGCGCTGGGCCTGCTGGGGTGGGCGTTGTGGTCCGCGCGTGCCGGGCGGTCACCGTGGCCTGACGGCGTGCTGCCGGCCTTCGCCACCGCGGGCCTGCTGTGGGCGCTGCATCATCATCCGCAGGCATGGGTGGCGCGCCTGTTGGCCAGCGCCCCGATGCGCCGTATCGGCCTGCTGTCGTACTCGCTGTACCTGTGGCACTGGCCGGTGTTCGTGCTGATGCGCTGGACCGTGGGCCTGCAGACACCCTTGCAGATGACCGCCGCGATGGCGTTGGTGCTGCTGCTGTCATGGCTGTCGTGGCGCTGGGTGGAACAGCCGTTCCGCGGCACGTTGGCGCAGCGTCTGCGTCCCGGGCGTTGGGTGCTGGCCGGCGCGGTCGTACTGCTGTGCGCCGCCGGCATCCAGACAGTGCTCTACCTGCAGGCGCCGCGGCTGTCGTTGAGTACGGTCAGCCGGCATCCGACCGATTGGTACCCCAATGGCAAGAGCGTGGCCGGTGACTATCCCGAGTGTGCACTGGTGGTCGCCAAGCATCGTTTCGAAGGCGGTAGTGCGCGCACCTTTGCGCGTGGAGACTGCGACCGCCCGCTACCGGTTGGCGCGCCGAAGCGGGTGTTCGTTGCTGGTGATTCGCATGCGATGGCCTACATCGAGCTGCTGCAGCGACTGGCCCTGGAAACCGGCTCGGCGGTCTCCCTCTATGGCCGCGGCGGATGCCCGCAGGTGAGCCTGCAGAAGTGGCGCGGTGCCGGTGCCGGTTGCGCTGATTTCGACGCCGCGGTGTTCGCCGATATCGCGCGGCGCGCGCAGCCGGGGGATGCCGTGGTGCTGGTGTCGTTGCGCGTGCCACGCCTTTCCGATCAGTTCGTGCTGTTCGATGCGCAGGCGCAGCTGGCGGGCGAACTGACGGCAGAGGCCGCGGCAGGACGCGACGCCGAAGTGGCCGAGGCGGTCGCGCAGTGGAGACCCCTGGCCGAGCGTGGCGTACGCATCGTGCTGGAGGCGCCCAAGCCAGTGCTGCCAGCGCCGCCCTATCGCTGCTCGGACCGCTTCAATGCCCGCAACGAGGTCTGCCGCAACGGCCTGGACAGCACGCGCGTCGCGATGGAAACGTTGCGGGCACCCATGCTGGGCAGCCTGCAGCAGGTGGTCGATGGACTGCCAGGTGGCGTGCTGTGGGACCCGATGCCGGTGCTGTGCGACGACGCGTTATGTCCAGCCCAGCGCGATGGGCGGCCGCTGTTCTTCGATGGCGATCATCTCAGTGCGCATGGCAATCGGGTGCTGCTGCCCTCGCTGCAACAGGTTCTGTTGCAGCGCTGAGCCGGGCAGGGGTCAGCGCGCGTGGCTGTTCCGTCGCGCACGTATGAGCGGCAGGCTCAGTGCGAAGAAACAGAGCAGGGCGCCAATCAGGGCGAAGCCGCTGCCGGCCAGGAACGCGGTGCGACCATCGTCGATCTTCCACAGTTGGCCGGCAATGAGTGCGCCGAGCACACCGCCGACACCGGACGAGAATCCGTACAGCAGCCCCTGGCCATGCCCATTGAGGCGACCGGGGAAGTAGGTCGCCAGCATCTGCATCGCTGCTGCGAAGAACGCCGCAAAGCCCAGCGCGTGCGCGCTCTGCGCCAGCAGCATCACCGGCAGGTTTTCCGGGAACAGTGCGGTCACGGCCCAGCGCAGGCAGGAACTGACCAGCGCGATCAACAGCATCCAGCTGGCGTCATAGCGGCGGAAGAAGCGGCCGATGGTGAAGAACACGCCCACTTCGAAGACCACACCGATGGTCCACAACAGGCCCAGGGTGGACGTGCGGTAGCCGTGATGGTCCATGTAGACCGAAAAGAACGTGTAGTACGGGCCGAAAGACAGTTGCTCCATGAAGGCGGCCAGGAAGAACGCCAGCACCGGCGGTCGGCGCACGATCTGCCAGAAGCCGCTGGCGTCGCCGCCGGTCTTGCCGATGCCGCGCGCGTAGTGGTTGCTGAAGGCCGAGGCGACCAGCAGCGCGAACAGTGGCAGCATCATCCACGGCAGCAGCCCGGCGTGGCTGGCCGTGCCGTCATCTTCGATCAGCCAGCCGAACAGGGTCACGACGGCGATGAAGCCGAGCGAGCCCCAGACCCGGATCAACCCGTAGCGATGGCTGTCGTTGCCCAGATGGGTGAGGGTGATCGACTCGAACTGCGGCATCACCGCGTTGTAGAAGAAGCAGAACACCACCATCGCCGGGTACATCCACGGCTGTGGCAGCGGCAGCAGGAATAGCGCGAAGCTGAGCAGGGTCAGCACGCAGCCCGCGCGCAGCAGGCGGATCGGTCGTGGCGATGCGGCCGCCAGCGAGGTCCAGGTGCTGGGCGCGATCACGCGGGTGGCGTACCACAGGCCCATCATCACGCTGATGGCCGTCACGCTCATGCCGCGCGCGGTCAGGAACAGGCTCCAGTACGGCGTGAACGCGCCCAGCGCCGCGTAGTAGAACAGGTAGAAGCTGGAGAGGCGTGCAACGGGAACGGTCATCGCGGAATGATGAGGCAAAAAAGGGGACGGAGGGAATTAAGTCGTTTGTGCATAAGCGACTTAATCCCCTCCGTCCCCTTTTTGTGTCATTCGGGGTCGTAGTCGAGGTTGGAGGCCAGCCAGCGTTCGGCCTGGGCACGGTCCACGCCCTTGCGGCGGGCGTAGTCGCTGACCTGTTCGCGGCTGAGCCGGCCGACCACGAAGTACTGGCTCTGCGGATGGCTGAAGTAGTAGCCCGAGACAGCGGCCGTGGGCAGCATCGCGAAGCTCTCGGTCAATTCCATGCCGGCGTTTGCTTCGGCCTGCAGCAGGTCGAACAGGCGCCGTTTCTCGCTGTGTTCCGGGCAGGCCGGATAGCCAGGCGCCGGCCGGATGCCGCGATACTGCTCGTCGATCAGGGCGTCGTTGTCCAGCGCCTCGGCGCGCTCATGGCCCCAGAATTCGGTACGCACGCGCTGGTGCAGGCGCTCGGCCAGCGCCTCGGCGAGGCGGTCGGCCAGTGCCTTCAGCAGGATCGCGTTGTAGTCGTCATGCTCGGCCTCGAAGCGCGCGACGTGCGCGTCGATGCCGATACCGGCAGTGACTGCGAACGCGCCGATCCAGTCCTGCTTGCCACTGTCGAGGGGCGCGATGAAATCGGCCAGGCAGAAGTCCGGGCGCTCGGCCGGCTTGTCTACCTGCTGGCGCAGGAAGTGCAGGGTGGTTTCGCCCTGCGGGTGCTGCACGCGGACGTCGTCGCCGATGCTGTTGGCCGGCCACAGGCCGAACACGGCCTTGGCCGTCAGCCACTTCTCGCCGACGATGCGCTCGAGCATCGCGCGCGCATCGCGGTACAGCTCGCTGGCCTGGGTGCCGACGATCTCGTCGGTGAGGATGGCCGGGAACTTGCCGGCCAGCTCCCAGGCCTGGAAGAACGGTGTCCAGTCGATGTAGTCGACCAGTTCGTCCAGCGGGTAGTCATCGAACACGTGCAGGCCGGGTTGTTCCGGTGCCGGTGGCATGTAGCTGTCCCAGCCGCCCTGGAATTTCTGCGCGCGCGCATGTTCCAGCGTCACCAGGCGCTTGGCGTCGCCACGGTTGCGGTGGCGGGCGCGGATCTCGGCATAGTCGGCCTCGTTGGCCGCGACGAAGGCTTCGCGCAGGTCGCGTGAGATCAGCGACTGGGCCACGCCCACCGCGCGCGAGGCGTCCTTCACCCACACCGTAGGCGCTTTGTAGTGCGGGTCGATCTTCAGCGCGGTGTGCGCGCGCGAGGTGGTGGCGCCGCCGATCAGCAGCGGCAGGTCGAAGCCCTGGCGCTCCATCTCGCGGGCGACGTGGCTCATCTCCTCCAGCGACGGGGTGATCAGTCCGGACAGGCCGACCAGGTCGGCGTTGTGCTCGCGGGCGGCATCGAGGATCTTCTGCGCCGGCACCATCACGCCCAGGTCGACCACCTCGAAGTTGTTGCAGGCCAGGACCACGCCGACGATGTTCTTGCCGATGTCATGCACATCGCCCTTCACCGTGGCCATGATGATCTTGCCATTGCTCTTGGCGGTATCACCGCTGCGTGCCTTCTCCGCCTCGATGTACGGCAGCAGGTAGGCCACCGCCTTCTTCATCACGCGTGCGGATTTCACCACCTGCGGCAGGAACATCTTGCCGGCACCGAACAGGTCGCCCACGATGTTCATGCCGTCCATCAGCGGGCCCTCGATCACGTCCAGCGGGCGGCTGGAGGCCTGCCGGGCCAGCTCGGTGTCTTGCTCGACAAAGGCATCCAGGCCGTGCACCAGCGCATGTGCCAGGCGCTGCGCCACCGGCTTCCCGCGCCAGGCCAGGTCCTCGGTCTTCGCCGCGCCCTTGCTGCCCTTGTAGCGCTCGGCGATCTCCAGCAGGCGCTCGGTGGCATCGCTGCGGCGGTTGAGGATCACGTCCTCGACGCGCTCGCGCAGCTCAGGCTCCAGCTCGTCGTAGATCGGCATGGCGCCGGCGTTGACGATCCCCATGTCCATGCCGGCGGCGATGGCGTGGTAGAGGAACACCGAGTGGATGGCCTGGCGCACCGTTTCGTTGCCGCGGAACGAGAACGAGACGTTGGAGACGCCGCCGGAGACGTGGCAGTGCGGCAGGGTCTGCTTGATGATGCGGGTGGCTTCGATGAAGTCCACCGCATAGTTGTCGTGCTCTTCGATGCCGGTGGCGACGGCGAAGATGTTCGGGTCGAAGATGATGTCCTGCGGCGGGAAGCCGATCTCGTCGACCAGGATGCGGTAGGCGCGGGTGCAGATCTCGACCTTGCGCGCGCGGGTATCGGCCTGCCCGCTTTCATCGAAGGCCATGACCACCGCGGCGGCGCCGTAGCGCAGGACCTTGCGCGCGTGTTCGCGGAACAGCGCCTCGCCTTCCTTCAGCGAGATCGAATTGACCACGCTCTTGCCCTGCAGGCACTTCAGCCCGGCCTCGATCACGCTCCACTTGGAGGAGTCGACCATGACCGGGATGCGGGCGATGTCCGGCTCGGACATGATCAGGTTGAGGTAGCGGGTCATCGCCGCTTCCGAATCGATCAGGCCCTCGTCCATGTTGACGTCGAGGATCTGCGCGCCGCTGGCGACCTGCTGGCGGGCCACGTCCACCGCTTCTTCGTAGCGGCCTTCCTTGATGAGCTTGCGGAACTGCGCACTGCCGGTGACGTTGGTGCGTTCGCCGACGTTGATGAACAGCAGGTCCGGAGTGATGACCAGGGGTTCCAGGCCGGACAGGCGGGTAGGGCGGACAGGCGTCATGGCAGGCGTCGGCTCAACAGCAGGAGGGCGGGAAGTGTGGAACGGTGGCGGCGACATTCATGCGGCCTGCTCCTGGACACCGGGCAGGGCGCGCGGCGGCAGCCCGGCCACGGCGCGGGCGATCGCACGGATGTGGTCGGGGGTGGAGCCGCAGCAGCCGCCGACCAGGTTCAACAGGCCATCCTCGGCGAAGCCGCGCAGGGTGGTGGCCATCTCTTCAGGCGTTTCGTCGTACTCGCCGAAGGCGTTGGGCAGGCCGGCGTTGGGATGTGCGCTGACGTAACAGTCGGCGACCTGCGAGAGGGTCTCCACGTGCGGGCGCATCGCCTCGGCGCCCAGCGCGCAGTTCAAGCCGATCGACAGCGGGCGCGCATGCGCCAGTGACGCATGGAAGGCCTCGGCGGTCTGCCCGGACAGGGTGCGCCCGGAGGCGTCGGTGATGGTGCCGGAGATCATCACCGGCAGGCGTGCACCACGCGCGTCGAAGGCCTCCTCCAGCGCATACAGCGCGGCCTTGGCATTGAGCGTGTCGAAGATGGTCTCGACCATCAGGGTGTCGGCGCCGCCATCGATCAGGCCCTCGATGGCTTCGCGATAGGTGTCGCGCAACTCGTCGAAGCTGGTGTTGCGGAAGCCCGGATCGTTGACGTCGGGACTGATCGAAGCGGTGCGGCTGGTGGGACCGATCACCCCGATCACGAAGCGCGGCTTGCCCGGCGTGGCCGCAGCCACCGCATCGCAGCAGGCGCGTGCAACAGCGGCGCCTGCCTTGTTCAGCTCGTACACCAGGTGTTCGAGGTGGTAGTCGGCCTGGCTGACCGAAGTGGCGTTGAAGGTGTTGGTCTCGACCAGATCCGCCCCGGCGTCCAGGTATGCGGTATGGATGTCGGCGATGACCTGCGGCCGGGTCAGCAGCAGCAGGTCGTTGTTGCCCTTCAGGTCATGGCCTTCAGGCGTGCCGTGGTCGCAGCCGGGACCGTGCGCATGGTCATAGCCACCGGCGAATCGCTCGCCGCGGTAGTCGTCTTCCTGCAGGCCATGGCGCTGGATCATCGTGCCCATCGCGCCGTCGATGATCAGGATCCGCTCGCGCAGGGCGTCGAGCAGGGCGTTGGCACGGTCAGGATGCAACCAGGGCAGGGCGGGCATGGTGGTCTCGGGCTCAGGGCTTGTTGGCGATCAGCGAAATCACTTCGAAGTGCGGCGGACGCTTCTCGCGGGTGACCGTTTCCAGGCTGGACACCTGCAGGCCGGCCTTGTCGACGAACTTGCGCAGCTCCTTGTCGCTGAAGCCGAGGTTGACGTGGCCATAGGCCTCCACCGCTGCCTTGTGCTCGTGACGGGCCAGGCTGCACAGCAGCAGGCGGCCGCCCGGGCGCAGCACGCGTGCGGCTTCGGTTACGGCCTGCGCCGGCTTGCTGGCATAGGTCAGCGCGTGCATCAGCACCACCAGGTCGAAGCTGCCGTCCTTGAACGGCAGGGCATGCATGTCACCCTCGCGGACTTCCACATTGGGCAGCCGGCGCAGGCGCTCGCTGGCAGCGGCGACCACGCGCGCGCTGGTATCGATGCAGATGTAGCGCTTGGCGTGGGGGGCGACCAGTTCGGCCAGCACGCCGTCACCGGAGGCGATGTCCAGCACGTCGCCGGTCTCCAGCAACGGCAAGGCGGTGCGCGCCAGCGCCTCCCAGGTACGGCCCGGAGAGTAGTGGCGCTCCATGTCGCCGGCCACGCTGTCGGCCCAGTTCTGGTCAGAGGCGCGATGGGCCAGCACTGCAGCCACGCGCTCGGCATCCTGGCGCAGCAACGGGTCGTCGCTTCCGTTGCTCAAGGCATGCCACAATGCACGCTGCGCCGGGTCCAGCTGGGCTTCGTCGAAACGGTAGTAGGCCGACACGCCGGCACGGCGGTCGCGGACCAGGCCGGCTTCCTTCAGGCGCGCCAGGTGGGTGGACACGCGCGGCTGCGCCAGCCGGGTGATTGCCGACAGTTCGGCCACGGTCAGTTCCTCCTGCTCCAGCAGCGCCAGCAGGCGCACGCGGGTGGCATCGGCGAACACCTTCAGGCGGGTCGACCAGTCTTCCAGATCCATAAATATCTACCTATCGCGATATAGAGATATATTCGCCGAGGAGGCTGCCGCGGTCAAGTCGCCAGCGTACGGAAACAGCCGGCCCCCGGTACAATCGGAGCACCTGGGCGCGCCGTATGCGGCCCATAACTTCATGTACCCGGGAGGGTGTTGTGGATTTCAGCTTTACCGAAGAGCAGTTGATGCTGCAGGACGTGGCGCGGCGCATCGCGCAGGAAAAGATCGCCCCCAGCGCGGAGCACCATGACCGCACCGGCGAGTTCCCGCTGGACAACATCCGCCTGCTGGGCGAGAACGGCCTGATGGGCATCGAAGTGCCGACCGAGTACGGCGGTGCGGGCATGGACCCGGTTGCGTACGTGCTGGCGATGGTGGAGGTCGCCGCCGCCGACGCCGCTCACTCGACCATCATGTCGGTCAACAACTCGCTGTTCTGCAACGGCATCCTCACCCACGGTACCGAGCAGCAGAAGCAGACCTACGTGCGTGCCATCGCCGAAGGCACCGCCATCGGCGCGTTCGCGCTGACCGAGCCGCAGTCCGGTTCCGATGCCACTGCCATGCGCTGCCGCGCGGTGAAACAGGCCGACGGCACCTTCGTCATCAATGGCAAGAAGAGCTGGATCACCTCCGGCCCGGTGGCCAAGTACATCGTGCTGTTCGCGATGAGCGAGCCGGACAAGGGCGCGCGCGGCATCACCGCCTTCCTCATCGATACCGACAAGGCCGGTTTCGGTCGTGGCAAGACCGAGCCCAAGCTGGGCATCCGCGCCTCGGCCACCTGCGAGATCGAGTTCAACGATTACGTGGCGCAGGCCGAGGACGTGCTGGGCCAGGAGGGCGAGGGCTTCAAGATCGCCATGAGCGTGCTCGATGCCGGCCGCATCGGTATCGCCTCGCAGGCCATCGGCATCGCCCGTGCCGCCTATGAAGCGACCCTGGAGTACGTGAAGGAGCGCAAGGCCTTCGGTGCCGCCATCGGCACCTTCCAGATGACCCAGGCCAAGATTGCCGACATGAAGTGCAAGCTGGATGCAGCGCTGCTGCTGACGTTGCGCGCGGCTTGGGTGAAGGGCCAGGGCAAGCGCTTCAGCAACGAAGCCGCCATCGCCAAGCTCACCGCCTCGGAAGCGGCGATGTGGATCACCCACCAGGCGGTGCAGATCCACGGCGGCATGGGGTATTCGAAGGAGATGCCGCTGGAGCGTTACTTCCGTGATGCCAAGATCACCGAGATCTATGAAGGCACCTCGGAAATCCAGCGCCTGGTGATCGCCCGCAACGAAACCGGGCTGCGCTGAGACGCAACGGCCGCGCCGCTGCAAGGGCGGCGCGGCCGGTCGATCCGCGCCACGCGTGAATGCGCTGTGCTCTTGGCCGAACGATGCCGGATCTGTTCCAATGCAGGCCGTTTCCATACGGTCTGCACAGATGATCTATCGTGGTTGGGGAATCCTGACACTGATCACGCCGATCGCAGCGATCCTGCTGCTGGCGTATTTCTTCCCGCACGCAGGCCCCAAGGGCAACACCCCACTCTCGCAGGTGTTGCTGGGTGCCAGCATTGGCGCGGCGGTGAACGTGCTGCTGGGCCTGTGGCTCAACCGGGCACCCCGGCAGAAGGGCGAAGTGGCGCCCCATCATTTCTTTTTCGTGCCGATGCAGTGGGCTGCACTGGTAATCGTGGCAGTGTGCGTGGTGGTCGCGCTGTTGCGCTGAGACGTGACTCGAACGGCGCCCACCAAGGTTGGCGGCTACCGGGCATGCCGTTGCCCTGGTAGATGCCAACCTTGGTTGGCATGAATTCAAAGGCGGCAAGAAAAAGGCCCCGGATCGCTCCGGGGCCTTTTCGTTTCAGCGCACTGCCGGATCAACGATCCGGACGGTGTGCAGCATCCGCGTCGCGCTGGCGTTCCATGAACTCCTTGGACGGTTCATCCAGCTTGTCGCCCAGCATGCGGCGCACGACCACGAAGAACACCGGGATCATCAGCAGGCCGAGCAGGGTGGCGAACAGCATGCCGCCGATCACGCCGGTACCGATGGCGTGGCGGGAATTGGCGCCGGCGCCGGTGGAGATCGCCATTGGGATCACGCCCATGATGAACGCGAACGAGGTCATCAGGATCGGGCGGAAGCGCAGGCGGGCCGCTTCGATGGTGGCATCGCGCAGGTTCTTGCCGGCTGCGCGCTGCTCCACCGCGAACTCCACGATCAGGATCGCGTTCTTCGCGGCCAGGCCGATCACGGTGATCAGGCCGATCTTGAAGAACAGATCGTTGGGCAGGCCGCGCAGCATCGACAGGCCCAGTGCGCCCAGCACGCCCAGCGGCACCACCAGCAGCACCGCCACCGGGATCGACCAGCTTTCATACAGGGCGGCCAGGCACAGGAACACCACCACGATGGACAGCACCAGCAGCAGCGTGGCGGCATTGCCGGCCAGGATTTCCTGGTAGGACATGCCGGACCAGTCGTAGCCGAAGCCGGCCGGCAGGTCGTCGTTGACGATGCTCTCCATGGTCTGCATCGCTTCGCCCGAGCTGGTGCCCGGGGCCTGCGAGCCGACGATGTTGATCGCCGAGTAGCCGTTGTAGCGGCTCAGCGACGGCGGTGCCGACACCCATTCGGACTTGACCACCGTGTTGAGCGGGATCATCGCGTTGGTGCCATCGGCGTTCTGGGTCAGGGTGGAGGGGCTGTAGAAGCTCTTCAGCGACTCCTGGCCGGTGCGGTACGGGCCATCGGCCTGCATGGTCACGCGCTTGATGCGGCCTTCGTAGAAGAAGTCGTTGACATAGACCGGGGCCAGCATCAGCTGGATGGTGCTGTACACGTCCGACACCGACATGCCCATCGACTGCGCCTGCACGCGGTCCACGTGCAGCTGCAGCTGCGGGGCGTTCTCCAGCCCGTTCGGACGCACGCCGACCAGGGCTTCGGGCTTCTGCGCGGCCTTGCCCAGCAGGATGTTGCGCGCCTGGGTCAGCTGTTCGTAGCCGGCACCACTGCGGTCCTGCAGCCACATGTCGAAGCCGCCGAACTGGCCGAGGCCCTGCACGGTGGGCAGGTTGACCACGAAGATCTGCGCTTCCTTGATGCCGTAGAACGCGCCGTTCATGTTCTGGATGAACTCGGGCGCGGTGAACTTGCGTTCCTCCCACGGCTTCAGGCGGATGAAGCCCATGCCCACGTTCTCGCCGGAACCGACGAAGCTGAAGCCGGCCACCTGCAGCATGCCTTCATAGCCATCCTGCTTTTCCAGGATGCCACGCATCTGCGCGAACACTTCGTTGGTCTGGCCCTTGGTCGAGCCCGGCGGCAGCTGCACGATCGCCAGCGCATAGCCCTGGTCTTCTTCCGGCAGGAAGCTGCCCGGCATGCGGGTGAACAGGAAGCCGCACAGCGCGGTCAGCACCACGAACAGGATCATCCAGCGCGGCGCATGGCGCACCGCCGAGGTGATGTGGCCCACGTAGGTGTGGCTGATCTTGTCGTAGTACTTGTTGAAGGTGCGGTAGACGATGTTCGGGTTGTCGTTGTGCGTCGGCTTGAGGAAGGTCGCGCACAGCGCCGGGGTGAAGCCCAGTGCCAGGAACGCCGAGAACGCCATCGAGATGGCGATGGTCAGGGCGAACTGCTTGTAGATCTCACCGGCGGCGCCGCCCTGCAGGGCGGACGGGATGAACACCGCCGCCAGCACGACGGTGATCGCCACCACCGCGCCGGTGATCTGGGTCATCGCCTTCTGCGTGGCCGGCTTCGGCGCCAGGCCTTCCTCGCTCATGATGCGTTCGACGTTCTCGATCACCACGATCGCATCGTCGACCACGATGCCGATCGCCAGCACCATCGCGAACAGGGTCAGCTGGTTGATCGTGAAGCCGATCATCCACATGCCCAGGAAGGTACCGAGCAGGGCGACGGGGATGACGAGGGTCGGGATCAGTGTGGCGCGGAAGTTCTGCAGGAAGATCAGCATCACCAGGAACACCAGCAGGACCGCTTCAAACAGGGTCTTGACCACTTCCTGGATCGAGATCTTGACGAAGGTGGTGCTGTCGTACGGCGAGAACCAGGTCACCCCGGACGGGAAACTGGGCTGCAGCTCGTCCATCTTGGCGCGCACCGCTTCGGCCACGTTCAGGGCGTTGGCGCCCGGCAGCAGCTGGATGGCGAAGGCGCCGGTCGGCTTGCCGTTGTACTGGGTGTCGAAGCCGTAGTTGTTGGCACCGAAGGCGACGCGGGCGATGTCCTTGAGCAGCACGCGCGAGCCATCGGCGTTGGCGCGCAGGATGATGTTCTCGAATTCCTGCGGCGAGCTGAAGCGGCCTTCGGCCGAGACCGTGGCGGTGAAGTGCTGGCCTTCCGGCGACGGGTCCGAACCCAGCGCACCGGCGGCGAACTGCACGTTCTGCGCACGTACCGCGGCCAGTACCTGGCTGGCCGACAGGCCATAGCCCTGCATCTTCTCCGGGTTCAGCCAGATGTTCATGGCGTACTCGGAACCGAACTGCTGGGTGCTGCCGACGCCGGGGATACGCGAGACCTGGTCGAGCACGCGCGAGCCGACGATGTCGTTCAGGGCGTCACGGTTGATGGTCGGGGTATCGGACTGCAGCGCCACCACCATCAGGAAGCCGGCATTGGCCTTGGCCACCACCACGCCCTGCTGGGTCACTTCCGAAGGCAGTCGTGGCGTGGCCAGCGAAACCTTGTTCTGCACCTGCACCTGGGCGATGTCCGGATCGGTACCGGTCTCGAAGGTCAGGGTGATCTGCGCGCGGCCGTTGGAGGCCGACGAGGAGCTGAAGTACAGCAGGTGATCGATACCGGTCAGCTGCTGCTCGATCACCTGGGTGACCGATTTCTCGGTGGTGTCCGCGCTGGCGCCCGGGTAGGTCGCCGAGACGGTGACCTGCGGCGGGGCGATGTTGGGATAGGACTCCACGCCCAGGTTGAGGATCGCGATCACGCCGCTGAGCGAGATCAGGATCGCAACCACCCAGGCGAAGACTGGATGTTCGATGAAAAATTTAGGCATGACGGAAGGTTCCCGTTACTGCTTGTTCGAATCGGTGGTGGCCGGCTTGGCCGCATCGGCCTGTTCCGGCTTGGCGTCGGCCGGTGCCTTGCCTGCCGCCGGTGCTGCGCCCGCCGGAGCGGCGCCGCCTGCGGCAGGCTTGCCGTTGGCGTCCTGCCCCGGGGTCCACGGCTTGGCCACCGCCGGTGCACCTTCCTTGACCTTCTGCACGCCGGCCACGATCACCTTGTCACCGGCGGCCAGGCCGTCGCTGACCAGCCAGTTGCCGTTCTGCGCGCCATCGGTCTTCACGTTCTTGCGCACCACCTTGCCGTCGGCACCGACCACCATCACGTAGCCGCCGGTGGTGTCACGCAGCAGCGCCTGCTGCGGCACCAGGTAGGCATTGTTGCGCTCGCCCAGGTTGGCCTGGAAGCTGACGAAGGCGCCCGGCAGCAGGATCTGCTGGGGGTTCGGCAGCAGCGCACGCAGCGACACCGCACCGGTGGCCGGGTCGACCGTGGTCGAGGAGAAGTCCAGCGTGCCCGGCTCACCATAGGTGCTGCCGTCGGCCAGCTTGACGTTGACCGTGGCCTTGCCGTCGCCGGACAGCGCCAGCGAGCCCTTGGCCTGCTGCGCGCGAAGCTGGGTCAGCTCATCCACGCTCAGCGAGAAGTTCACATACAGCGGGTCGAGCTGGTCAACGGTGGTCAGCAGGGTCACATCGCCCTGGCCGACCAGCGCGCCCTCGGTGACCTGCTGCTTGTTGGCCACGCCACTGATCGGCGCGGTCACTTCGGCGTAGCCCAGGTTGATCCGCGAAGAGGTCACTGCCGCTTCGGCCTGCTTGACGGCGGCCAGGGCGGTGCGCTCGGCCGATTCGGCGTTGTCCAGGTCGGACTTGGAGACGAACTGCTGCGGCGCCAGCGAGCGCGCGCGATCGGCGGCGACCTTGGCATTGGCGTAGGTGGCGCGGGCCGAAGCCAGCTGGGCCTCGGAGGCGTTGAGCGAGGCACGCAGCGGCGCCGGGTCGATCAGGAACAGGGTCTGGCCCTGCTTGACCTGCGAACCTTCCTGGTAAACGCGCTTGAGCAGCACGCCGGGTACGCGTGCGCGGACGTCGGCGCTGCGGAACGGCGACAGGCGGCCGACCAGTTCGCGCTGCAGCGGCAGGGTCTGCGGCTTGGCGTCGATCACGCCCACCTCCGGCGGCGGGGGCGTCTGCTGTTCCGGCTTCTTGCAGGCAGCCAGCGCGACAGCAACGGCGCACGTCAAGGCAAGGGTGCGGAGTGGGGCGGTCATCAGGAGGAACTCCGGGGTTGGTTTGTAGACGGGGCCGGCGACGGCTGTGGCGCGAACGCGCGCAGGAAGCTGTCGACGGAGAACTCTGCCCAGCGCCGACGCAGGAGCGCGTCATCACGATGGGGGGTATGGAAGCGCTGTTTGTCGAAATCCTGACCGGCGATCATGCTCAGCAGCAGTTCGGCCATGAAGTGCGGGTCGTCATGCCGGAGCTGGCCTTGCATGCAAACGGTTTCAATCCATTCAGCAAGATGAAGCGTCAGCGCGCCGGCACCGTGCCGGTACAGCGTACGCGCCTCTTCGGGAAACTGGGCTGCCTCGGCTGCAATCAGCCGGCAGGCCTGTCCTACGTGCGGTTGGTTGAAATGCTCCAGGAAGTCGGTGGCGAACTGGAGAAGGCTGGCACGCAGGTCGTCACCGCGGAGTGCACGCAGCATGGCCCCGGTGGCGTGGCCGACGTGGCGCTGCATCACCCGGCGCAGCAGTTCCTGCTTGCTGCCGTAGCGCGAGTACAAAGTCTGCTTGGAGCAGCCGGCATGCTGGGCCACCGCGTCCATGCTCATCTGCATGCCCTGCTCGGCCAGCAGTCTGCGCACGGCATCGAACACGCGCTCATCGCGCGCGTCGAGGGCAACGGGGAGGTAGGCCGGGTTCACGCGGTGGACTATACCGTCCAGTTCAGGATTGTGGAATCGAATCGGCGTCGCCGCGTGTGTCTTCCGGTAACACGCTTTGCCGATCCTGTCGGCAGTGCTGAAGCAGGCGCCAGCTCCATACCGGAGCGAACTGAATAGGCGTCTAAACCGCAGCAAACCCGAATCTGCTTATTCCGTCCTGCAGCAAGGCCTTTTCGTGCGGTAGGGCTACAATTTCATTTTCCCAACTGAGCAAGCGCATCGCTCTGCCATGAAACCGCAAAAAACCGCAGCCAAGACCGTGAAAAACAAGACGAAACCAGCAGAGTCGGAGGTCGCAGTGACCGCTGGTTTCTCCCTGGAGCCGGTGTACACGGCCTTGCGCAAGCGCTACCCCGCGGCCGCACAGGCCGAAGCGGTGGCCTTCGCCACTGACTTCTACAAGCGCATGGAATCGGACGAGTTCCCGCACCACAGCGCTGAAGAGTGGGCCGCGCTCGCGGCTGAGACGCTGGAATTCGCCCGTGCCCGCAAGGCCGGCAAGGCCAACGTCCGCGTGTTCAATCCGACTGCGAAGGCCAACGGTTGGGAATCGCCGCACACCGTGCTGCAGATCGTCAACGACGACATGCCGTTCCTGGTCGATACCGTCACCATGTCGCTGGCCGAGCAGGGCGTGGGTGTCCACGTGCTGGGCCACCCGGTGCTGCGCTTCACCCGCGACAAGGCCGGCAAGCTGGTCAAGGTCGGCGAGGGCGATGCCGAGTCGGTGATGCTGCTGGAGATCGACCGCCAGCCGGCCGACGCCATGGCTGCCATCGAACAGGCCATCAACAAGGCGCTGGACGAAGTGCGTGCGATCGTGCGCGACTGGCAGCCGATGAAGGACAAGGCGCTGGCGCTGGCCGACGACCTCGGCAGCCGCCAGCTGCCGGTCGACGACGCATCGCGCAAGGAAGCACAGGAGTTCCTGCGCTGGGCCGCCGACAACCACTTCACCTTCTTCGGCTACCGCGAATACCGCGTCGAGAAGCAGGGCAAGGAAGAGGTGCTGGCGCCGCTGAACGACACCGGCCTGGGCCTGATGCGCGGCAAGGACAAGTCCGCCGCCCGTCCGGTCAAGACCCTGGCCGCGCAGGGCCTGAACACCACGTCCGGTCTGAAGGATGCGCTGATCCTGACCAAGACCAATGCCCGTTCGCGCGTGCATCGCGCTGGCTACATGGATTACATCGGCGTGCTGGAATTCGACGCCAAGGGCAAGATCATCGGCGAGCAGCGCTTCCTCGGCCTGTTCACCTCCAGCGCCTACAACCGCCGCCCGTGGGAAATCCCGCTGGTGCGCCAGCGCCACGAGCACGTGATGAAGCAGTCGGGCCTGGCCCCGGCCAGCCACAGTGGCAAGGCCCTGCGCCACATCCTGGAAACCCTGCCGCGCGAAGAACTGTTCCAGTCCAGCGAGGACGAACTGTTCCGCACCGCGATGGGCGTGCTGGGCCTGCAGGAGCGCGTGCGCAGCCGCCTGTTCCTGCGCCGCGACAAGTACAGCCGTTTCATCTCCGCGCTGGTCTACCTGCCGCGTGAGCGCTTCAACACCGACGTGCGCCTGCGCATCGAAGCGATGCTGAAGGACGCGCTGCACGGCGAGTACGTCGACAGCTCGGTGGTGCTGGGCGAATCGCCGCTGGCCCAGGTGCACCTGATCGTGCGCCCGAAGCCGGGTGAGATGCTCGACGTCGATACCGCCGAACTGGAGCAGAAGCTGGCCCAGGTGCTGCGCAACTGGCAGGACGACCTGCGCGAAGCGCTGGTGGCCCGCCACGGCGAGACCGAAGGCCTGCGCATCGCCGCCCGTATCGGCAAGGCGCTGCCGGCCGGCTACATCGAAGACAACAGCACCGCGGTTGCCGCCAACGATGTCAGCCAGCTCGACGCCCTGACCGGCCCGGACGACCTGCGCCTGAGCCTGCAGGCCGTGCCGCGCGAAAGCGGTGATGGCCTGCGCCTGAAGCTGTATCGCCAGCTTGACGACATTCCGCTGTCGGACGCGCTGCCGATGATGGAAAACATGGGCCTGCGCGTGATCGCCGAGCGTCCGTACCGCCTGTCGGTCGACAACGCCCCGGTGTACGTGCAGGACTTCGAGGTCGAGTCGACCGCCGGCGCGATCGATGCCGCCAGTGTCGATGAAGCCTTCGGCGAGACCTTCGCCCGCGTCTGGCACGGCGATGCCGAGAACGACGGCTTCAACCGCCTGGTGCTGGCTGCCGGCCTGCACTGGCGCCAGGTCGCCATGCTGCGCGGCTACTGCAAGTACCTGCTGCAGACCGGCGTGCCGTTCTCCCAGGCCTACGTGGAAGGCACCTTCGCGCGCTACCCGCTGCTGGCCCGCCTGCTGGTCGAGCTGTTCGAAGCCCGCTTCGATCCGGCCACCGGCCACGAAAGCAAGGACGACATCGCCGCCGGCCAGGCCCAGCTGAAGGCCCACTTCGACGTGCTGGCTGCCGGTGACGATGCCACCCTGAAGGTGCTCAAGACCGTGGTCGACGCCCGCAAGGGTGACCGCGACGCGCAGATGCAGGCCGCGCGCGATGCGCTGCTGAAGCTGATGGACCGCGTGTCCAGCCTGGACGAGGACCGCATCCTGCGCTCGTTCATGGGCGTGATCGACGCGACCCTACGTACCAGCTACTACCAGACCGATGCCAACGGCCAGCACGGCCATGTCATCAGCTTCAAGTTCGATTCGGCGCTGGTGCCGGACCTGCCGAAGCCGCGCCCGTACCGCGAGATCTTCGTCTACGGCCCGCGCGTGGAAGGTACCCACCTGCGCTTCGGCGCGGTCGCCCGTGGTGGCCTGCGCTGGTCGGACCGTCGCGAAGACTTCCGTACCGAAGTGCTGGGCCTGGTCAAGGCACAGATGGTCAAGAACACCGTCATCGTGCCGGTCGGCGCGAAGGGCGGCTTCTTCGCCAAGACCCCGCCGGTGAACGGCGACCGTGATGCGATCTTCGCCAACGGCGTGGCCTGCTACAAGCTGTTCATCCAGGGCCTGCTGGACATCACCGACAACATCGTCAACAACAAGATCGTGCCGCCGGTGGATGTCGTGCGCCACGACATGGACGATCCGTACCTGGTGGTGGCCGCCGACAAGGGCACTGCGACCTTCTCCGACATCGCCAACGGCTTGGCCATCGCGCACGGCTTCTGGATGGGCGATGCGTTCGCCTCCGGTGGTTCGGTCGGTTATGACCACAAGGGCATGGGCATCACCGCACGCGGTGCGTGGGAGTCGGTCAAGCGCCACTTCCGTGCGCTGGGCCGTGACAGCCAGAGCCAGGACTTCACTGCGGTCGGCGTCGGCGACATGTCCGGCGACGTGTTCGGCAACGGCATGCTGCTGTCGCGCCACATCCGCCTGGTGGCTGCGTTCGATCACCGCCACATCTTCCTGGACCCGAACCCGGACGCGGCCACCACGTTCGTCGAACGTGAGCGCCTGTTCACCGTGCCGCGTTCGAGCTGGGCGGACTACGATGCCAAGCTGATCAGCAAGGGCGGCGGCGTGTACCCGCGCAGCCTGAAGTCGATCGAGATCACCCCGCAGGTGCGTGAAGCGCTGGGCCTGGACGAGAACGTCAAGGCGCTGTCGCCGAACGAGCTGATGAGCGCGATCCTGAAGGCACCGGTCGACCTGCTGTGGAACGGCGGCATCGGTACCTACGTCAAGGCCGCCAGCGAGCAGCACAGCGATGTCGGCGACCGTGCCAACAACGCGCTGCGCGTGAACGGTGGCGAGCTGCGCTGCAAGGTGGTGGGCGAGGGCGGCAACCTGGGCATGACCCAGCTGGGCCGCATCGAAGCCGCGCAGGCCGGCGTGCTGCTCAACACCGACTTCATCGACAACTCGGCCGGTGTCGACACCTCCGACCATGAAGTCAACATCAAGATCCTGCTCAACGATGTGGTGCGGGCCAAGAAGCTGACCGTCGAGCAGCGCAACAAGCTGCTGGCCTCGATGACCGATGAAGTCGCCGAGCTGGTGCTCAACGACAACTACCGCCAGAACCAGGCGCTGAGCCTGATGGAGCGGATGGCGGTCAAGCGCCTGGGTTCCAAGCAGCACTTCATCCGTACCCTGGAACAGCAGGGCCTGCTTGATCGCCAGATCGAGTTCCTGCCGTCCGATGCCGAGCTGTCGCAGCGCAAGGCGCGCGGCCAGGGCCTGACCCGTCCGGAGCTGTCGGTGCTGCTGTCCTACTCCAAGCTGGTGGCGTTCGCCCAGCTGCTGGATTCGGACATCCCGGAAGATCCGTACCTGTCCAAGGAACTGCAGCGCTACTTCCCGACCCCGCTGCAGAAGAAGTATGCCGACGCAATGGAGCGTCACCGCCTGAAGCGCGAAATCATCGCCACGGCCGTGACCAACCAGACCATCAACCGCATGGGCGCCACCTTCCTGATGCGCATGCAGGAAGACACCGGCCGTTCCATCGCCGAGGTCGCCAAGGCCTACACCATCAGCCGTGAAACGCTGGATGCACGCGCGCTGTGGGCGCAGATCGATGCCCTCGACGGCAAGGTGCCGGAGTCGGTGCAGATCGACGCCCTGGAAGTGATCTGGAAGCTGCAGCGCTCGTTCGTGCGCTGGCTGCTGTCGCGCCCCGGCGCGATGCCCGGCATCACCGAAGCGGTCAACCGCTACCAGGGCCCGTTCAACGACATCCGCGTTGCCTCGGGTGTGCTGCCGGATTCGCAGCGTCCGACCTACGAAGCCCTGGTGGCCGAGTGGAAGGAAAAGGGCCTGCCGTCCGCGCTGGCGCAGCAGCTGGCCGAACTGCACTTCCTGGAGCCGGCGTTCGACATCATCGAACTGGCCCGTACCCGCAAGCTGAAGCCGGTGGACGTGTCCAAGGTCCACTTCCGCCTGGGCGATGCCCTGCAGCTGCCGTGGCTGTTCGAGCAGGTCGATGCGCTGGAGGTCAATGGCCGTTGGCACGCGGTGGCACGTGGCGTGCTGCGTGACGAGCTGGCCGCCAACCACCGCAATCTGGCGGGCCAGGTGCTGGGTACCAAGGGCAGCAGTGCCGAAGCAAAGGTGGCGGCCTGGATGGGTCGCGACGACAGCAGCCTGCGCTTCACCCTGGCGATGCTGGCCGAACTGGCCGAGCAGAAGACCCTGGACTACCCGACCGTTTCGGTCGCGGTGCAGCGCCTGGGTCAGCTGGCCGCGCATGGTGCGTAAGCGCATTCGCGCTGACGCCCCACGGTTTGCTCTGCAAACCGTGGGCCCCATGCCAACCATGCTCCCAGACCCCCGCGCCGTTGGCGCGCCCCCCTGACTCAGGGGGCTCCTGATCTGCAGCAGTTGGAGGAACGGCCCCGCGAAAGCGGGGCCGTTCTGCATTGCCGGGTAGTGCCGGCCGCTGGCCGGCAACCGCATGGACCACAATCGGGTGCAGCTGCCGGCCAGCGGCCGGCACTACCGGGTATGCTCTTGCTGGCACACCCACCCGGATCCACCGATGAGCGACACCCCCCGCATCGCTTTCCTGGCCAGCGCCACCGAACCTGCACAGATGGCCCGCGCCGCGATGGTCTCGCGTTATGGCGATCACGCGCCGGAGCAGGCCGACGTGCTGTGTCCGCTGGGGGGCGACGGCTTCATGCTGCAGACCCTGCATCGGCATGGGCACCTGGGCAAGCCGGTGTTCGGCATGAAGCTGGGCACCGTCGGCTTCCTGATGAACCAGTACCGCGGCGACGACGACGTGCAGGCCCGCATTGCGCGTGCCGAACCGGCCAACCTGCGCCCGCTGGAAATGGTGGCGCTGACCGAGTCGGGCACCAGTACCGGTTCGCTGGCCTACAACGATGTCTCGCTGCTGCGCCAGACCCGGCAGGCCGCGCATATCGGCATCGACCTCAACGGCCAGGAACGCGTGGCCGAGCTGATCGGTGACGGCGTGCTGGTGGCCACCCCGGCGGGCAGCACCGCCTACAACTATTCCGCGCATGGCCCGGTATTGCCGCTGGGCTCGCACACCATCGCGCTGACGCCGTTGGCCCCGTACCGGCCGCGTCGATGGCGCGGGGCGATCCTCAAGGCCGATACCGAGGTGCGCTTCCGCGTGCTCGATCCGTACAAGCGCCCGGTCAGCGTCACGGCGGATTCGCACGAGACCCGCGACGTGGTCGAGGTGACCATCCGCGAGTCGAAGGACCGCCGCGTGACCCTGCTGTTCGACCCGGAGCACAACCTGGAAGACAGGATCCTGAGCGAACAGTTCGTTTTTTGAGGACAATGGGCGGCCGGCCCCGCCGACCGCTTGAAGGACCCCCACCGATGGGCGACAACTCCCCCCGCTTGCTGACCGTCGCGGTGACCTCGCGCGCGCTGTTCGACCTCGAGGAAAGCCATGCGCTGTTCGAAAGTGATGGCGTGGCGGCCTACGCCGAATTCCAGCGCCAGCACGAGGACGATATCCTCGGCCCCGGCGTGGCCTTCCCGGTGGTGCGCAAGCTGCTGGCGCTGAACCAGGGCGCCAGCCCGGAGAACCCGCGGGTCGAGGTGATCCTGCTGTCGCGCAACTCGGCCGATACCGGCCTGCGCATCTTCAATTCGATCCAGCACTATGGGCTGGGCATCATCCGCGCGACCTTCACCGCCGGCGAGCCGACCTGGCCGTACGTGAAGCCGTTCGGTACCGACCTGTTCCTGTCGGCCAACCCCGAATCGGTGCGCAGCGCGCTGCGTCATGGCATCGCGGCGGCAACCATCCTGCCCAAGCCGCCGGGCGAGACCGCTGCGGCAGCCGCCGACCAGATCGATACTGGTCGCCCGGCCGGCCAGCTGCGCATCGCCTTCGATGGTGACGCGGTGATCTTCGGTGACGAGAGCGAGCGCATCTCGCGCGAGCAGGGCGTGGAAGCGTTTGGCCGCCACGAGCGCGAGCGCGCCCGCGAGCCGCTCAGCGGCGGTCCCTTCCGTGGCTTCCTGTCGGCCCTGCATACGCTGCAGGAAGTGTTCCCGGCCGGCGAGAGCGCGCCGATCCGTACCGCGCTCGTGACCGCGCGTTCGGCACCGGCGCATGAGCGGGTGATCCGCACCCTGCGCGAGTGGGGCGTGCGCCTGGACGAGGCACTGTTCCTGGGCGGCCGTCACAAGGGCCCGTTCCTGCAGGCCTTCGGTGCCGACATCTTCTTCGACGATTCGCAGCACAACATCGACAGCGCCCGCGAGCATGTGGCCGCCGGCCACGTGCCGCACGGCGTCGCCAACGAGGGGTAGGGCGGACTCGACCGGTAGGTGCCAACCGTTGGTTGGCACTGCCTAGGACCCATGCCCACCAAGGTGGGCATCTACCAGAGCCACATGCCCACCAAGGTGGGCATCTACCAGAGCCACATGCCCCGGTAGTTGCCAACCTTGGTTGGCGCTGCCGTCAGGCCACGGGTCCGATCAAGGGCTGCCCGACATTCCCAGCTGCAGGTCCACCACCTTCCAGCGCAGGCCCTGCGGCTCCAGCACCACCTTCAACGGTGGCTGGCCGGGGCCGCGATCGACGTCGATCACGAATCGGTCCAGTGCCTCGAAATGATGCTCGGCATGCTTCAGCGGCCGCGCCGGTTCGGTCGCACCGAAGGCATCGCCGCCCTGCAGTTCATTGCGGCCACGCTTCCACAGCACGAGGCCCTGCAGCATCGCGCCGATCCCGGTCGGGGTCACCATGGTCTCCACTGCGGCACCGCCAAGCTGGTCGCCCAGCCCATAGAGCAGGGCGCCGAACGGGCTGGATGCCACGTCGGGGCCGGCCTGGCGCACCAGGTAGTCGTTGAGCTGCGCACGCAGGCTGCTGCGCACGCGCGGGAAGTCGACGTAACGCTCCAGGCGGGCGGTGTCGCGCTGCTCGATGGCCTTGGACAGGCCATTGACGGTCATGTAGGGGCCGCCGAACCACCAGGCGGCGACGGCCAGGACCAGCAGCACAATGAGTGCGGTGAGTTTCTTCATGCCGACCAGACTGCCGCAATGGCGGCAGTGCCGGGTGAAGACTCAATGACTGGGCGAGCCACGGCCGTCACCGAAGGCATCGACCAGCTGTTGCCGTTCGGCCGGGGTCAGCGCTTCCAGCCGCGTCGCCAGCACCTCGTCGAGGCTGCGGGTACGGGTGGTGCCAAGGATGCCACTGGCCACGCCGGGATGGCCCAGCGCATAGGCGAAGGCGGTCTGGGCCGGGCGTTGGCTGCGGATCGCGGCCACTGCCCGGCGCATCTGGCGGGCACTGCGCATCAGCTGCCGGCTGCTGGGCTTCAGCCAGGCGCGCGCCAGGTACCAGCCATCGGCCAGCCGTGGCAGGCGCGGGCGCGCGGGCAGCAGGTGGCCCTGCGCCAGCACGGTCCCGGCCAGCACGCCGATGCCCACCGCCTGCAACTGGTCGATCAGCGGTTCGCGGTCCTGCTGCAGGGCGTTGTAGTCCAGCAGCACCACATCGAAGGCGTCGGGATGGGCGATCATCCAGCGCAGGGTCGAGGCCGAGTGGGTGTTGATGCCGGTGTGCCGGATCAACCCGCGTTCGCGCAGGCGCTGCAGCGCGGCCAGCAGGTCATCGTTGATGTCGTGCTCGCTGGCGCCATGCAACTGGTAGATGTCCAGGTGATCCAGGCCGAGATTGCGCAGCGAAGCCTCGCAGCTGGCGGTGATGGCTGCCGGCGAGAAATTGCGTTGCTCGGCGCCGCTGACGCCGGCCTGGCCGGTCAGCGTGCCGCCCTTGCTGGAAATCACCAGCGCGTCGCGCGGGTATTGTTTCAGCAACGGGCGCAGGATGCGGCCCAGCCGCGGCTCGGCGTGGAAACCGGAGTAGTTGTGGCCGGTGTCCAACAGGTTCACGCCCTGTGCCAGTGCATGCTCGACCACGTTCGCGGCCGATTGTTCCGGGAATCGGCGATGCCCCCAGAAGCCGGAACAGCCCAGGCCCACCGGCGAAACCGCCAGGCCGGTGCGGCCCAGCGTGCGGCGTTGCTGTGCCAATGGCATCAGAATTCCAGGTCCAGCGCCGCGCACAGGTAGTCGACGAACGGGCCGAGCGCGGCCAGATCCTTGCCCAGCGTGGACAGCAGGCGCGGACCGGTCATGGTGGCGTCGTCCAGCGAGCGCCACATCACCCAGTTGCGGTGCTTGAGGTCGTCGATGAACTCGAAGTCGGCGGGGAAGCCACGCGGCGGACGCACCAGCTTTTCGCTCTCCTCGAAATCGAAGCGCTTGCGCAGGCCCGGTGCGTGCGCGGCGGCCTTCCAGCTGCCCGGGTTGTCGAGGATGAAGTGGCGCACGCGGCGCTGGGTTTCCGGTTCCGGATGCCACAGGCCGGCACCGACGAAGCTCTCGCCCGGCTGCAGGTGCACGTAGAACGAAGGCGCGGCTACTTCACGGCGGCGCTCATGGAACAGGCGTGCGCCCTGCCAGGTCTTGTACGGTGACTTGTCGTTGGAGAAGCGCGCGTCGCGGTGGATGCGGAACAGCGAGCCGCCGACGCCGCGCGTATCGGCACGGAAGTGTTCGCTGACCTCGGCCAGGGCCGGTTGCAGGTCGCCCAGCAGGCGCAGGAACGGCTGCCGTACGTGGTCTTCATACTGCTGGCGGTGGTCGTTGAACCAGGCCTTGTCGTTGTGCCGCGCCAGGCTGCGCAGGAACCTGAAACTGGCGTCCGAGAAGTAGGTGCTCACAGTGTCTCCTGCAGGTGCTGGCCCCAGTCGCGCAGCGATTGCAGCAGGGCCTGGCGCCGCGCATCGTCGGGCGCTTCGGCGGCCAGTGCATCGAGCTGCTGCCGGTACTGGGGCAGGTTGAGTTCGCCCAGCCCGCCGTCGCCGAGCAGGCGCTGGCGGCGGTAATCCTGCCAGCGCTGGCGTTCCGCCGGCGCGAGGCTGTCGGGGTGGTTGCGCGCGCGGTAGCGGAACAGCAGCTCCGGCAGGCGCGGGTCGCGGAAACGGCCTTCCAGCGCGGCCAGCTGCTCGGGCGCGGTGGTGCGTGCCAGCGCAAGCAGCGGTTTGTCGCCGTTGCCGAGGAAACCGTCGTACAGCGAGGCATCGACGTCGGCCACGGTGGCGACGCGGGGCTGGTTGTAGACCTGGCGCGCCTTCTCGGCTAGCTGCGGGGCGAACGCGCGCAGCCGTTCCACCTTGGCCTCGATCGCGGCCACGTCCAGGCCGAGGCGCGCGTGGTCATCGGCGCGCAGGTGGTTCCAGGCGATCAGCGCTGGCACCTTGTTCAGATGCACTTCCTTCAGCGGCACCCGCGCCACGCCTTCGGGCAGCTCGCTGGCGCGCAGGTAAAGGCGCTGTGCGATCACCTCGGCCGGCAGTTTCAGCAGGTCGTCGATCTCGCCTTCCAGGTCGAACACGATCACCCGGTTGTTGATGGTGGGGTGCACGGCCAGCGGGAGTACTGGCGCCGCGCACAGGCGACTGGCCGGGTAGCGCATGGAAATGTGCAGTACCGGCTTCATCGCGGCCACGTCCAGCAGGCCGCCGACGAAGCGCTTGTCACGCAGCTTCAGCGCGTACTCCCACAGGCGCGGCTGCGACTGCTTGAACAGGCGTGCCATGCCGATGGTGGCACGTACGTCGGACAGCGCTTCGTGCGCATCGCCCTCGCGCACGTTGTTGGCCTCGGCCAGGTGCTCGAGCTTGAACGAGGTGGCGCCGTCCTCGCGCAGCGGCCACTGGATGCCGTCCGGGCGCATCGCGCGCATCAGGCGCAGCATGTCCAGCAGGTCCCAGCGCGAATTGCCGTTGCGCCACTCGCGCTCGTACGGGTCGTGGAAATTGCGGAACAGCCCGTAGCGGACGAATTCATCGTCGAAGCGCAGCGTGTTGTAGCCCAGCGCGCAGGTGCCGGGGCGCGACAGCTGTTCGTTGATGCGGTCGAAGGCCTCGGCCTCGCTGATCCCCTCGGCCAGGGCCTGCTGCGGGGTGATGCCGGTAACCAGGGTCGCCATCGGTGAGGGCAGCAGGTCATCGGCCGGGCGCACGAAGAAGCTGACCGGCGTATCGATCTCGTTGAGGTCGGCATCGGTACGGATCGCGGCGTACTGCGAGATGCGCGTGCGCCGCGGGTCCTGGCCGAAGGTTTCCAGGTCGTAGAACAGGAAGCTGTCGGCCATCAGTGCGCGCCCTCCAGGACCGGCAGCTGCGCGTGGATCTGCGCTTCCAGCGCGGCCCAGTCGATGTTGTCCAGTGAATCGTGACCGGTGGTGGCGGCCACCAGCATGTCGCGTTGCAGTTCGGTGCGGCGCAGCGCCTCGGCGTAAGGTGTGTGCAGGAAGGTGACCATCGTGTAGTGCGGCACGAAGCGGGTCGGCCAGCGCCGCTGCAGTTCCTGCTCCAGTTCGCGCTGCAGCAGGAACGCAGGATCGGCGACACGGTCGCGCATCTCCAGGTAGTTCTCCAGCGCCATCTGCTGGATGGCACGTGCATTCGGCTTGCGCTCGGCTTCGAACGCGGCGAACGCGCCTTCCAGGTCATCCGCTTCCATCAGGTGGCGGGCCAGCGCAACGCAGTCCTCGAACGCGCAGTTCATGCCTTGGCCGTGGAACGGCACCATCGCATGCGCGGCATCGCCGATCAGTACGGCGCGACCGTGCTGGTGCCAGCGCTCCAGGGTGAGCGTGCCGAGCAGCCCCGGCGGGTGCTGTTCCCAGTCCGCGCGCAGGTTCGGGATCAGCGGCAGGGTGTCGGCGAACTCCCGTGCGAACAGCGCCTCGGCCTGCGCGCCGGTGTTGACCGTGGCGAAGCTGGGATCGCCCTGGTTGGGCAGGAACAGGGTGACGGTGAAGGTGCCTTCGTGGTTGGGCAGGGCGATGCACATGTAATGGCCGCGTGGCCAGATGTGCAGCGCATTGCGCTCGATGCGGAAGCTGCCGTCGGCGGCCGGAGGGATCTCCAGCTCCTTGTAGGAGTGGTCGAGGAAGGCGATGTCCTCGCCCAGCGGGGCACGGCGGTTCATCGCCGCGCGCAGGGCCGAACCGGCGCCGTCGGCACCGATCAGGGTGTCGAAGCGGATGTCGTGCGGGCTGTCGTCGCAGTCATCGATGAAACGCGCGTAACCGGCGTCGAAATCAACGGTGTGCAGGCGCCGATGGAAGTGCACGGTGGCGCCGGCCTGCTCGGCCAGTTCCAGCAACGTGGTGTTCAGATCGCTGCGGTGGATCGACCAGATCACTTCGCTGTCATCACGGCCATAGCGCTGCAGCTGCGGTTCGCCGTCGCGGGGGTGCACCATGCGGCCGCGCATCATCACCGCGCGTGCCATCACTTCGTCCTCCACACCTGCCTGGCGCAGCGCATTGCGCCCACGCTCGGCCAATGCCAGGTTGATCGAGCGGCCACTCTCGTAATCAGCCACGCGCGGATCACCGCGGCGTTCGTACAGGGTGATGCGCCAGCCTTGCCGCGACAGCAGGATGGCCAGCAGGGACCCGGCCAGGCCGGCACCGATAATGCTCAACGAGCGGGAAGCATGTGCGATCAACGAACTGTCCAGCAGCAGGGGAGGGACCGGCTCAAAGGCCGGCCCAGGCTTCCACTTCCTCGACGAAGTGGTGCACGTCCAGGTAGCGGTTGTAGAGCGGGGTGGGCGAGATGCGGATCACGTCGGGTTCGCGCCAGTCGCCGAGCACACCGATGCCGCGCAGGTGCTCGAACAGTGCGCGGCCACGCTCGCGGCCACCGATCACGCGCAGCGACAACTGGCAGCCGCGGCGCTGCGGATCGGCCGGGGTGATGATGTCCAGCACCTGCGGCAGGCGCGCGCGCACCAGTGCTTCGAGCATGCCGGTGAGCGCCAGCGATTTGCTGCGCAGCGCCTCCATGCCGGCGCGCTCGAACAGGTCCAGCGAGGCACGCAGCGGTGCCAGGCCGAGAATCGGTGGATTGCTCAGCTGCCAACCCTCGGCGCCGATGGCCGGAGTGAACTGCGGCGCCATCTGGAAGCGGGTGGCTTCCTCATGGCCCCACCAGCCAGCAAAGCGTGGCAGGGTGGTGTCGCGGTGGTGGCGCTCGTGCACGAAGGCGCCAGCCACTGCGCCCGGGCCGCTGTTGAGGTACTTGTAATGGCACCACACGGCGAAATCGGGGGCCACGTCATGCAGGCGCAGCGGCAGGTTGCCGACCGAGTGCGCCAGGTCGAAGCCGATGCGTGCGCCCTGCAGGCGGGCGGCGCGGGTGATCGCATCGAGGTCGAAGGCCTGGCCGGTGCGGTACTGCACGCCAGGCCACAGCACCAGTGCCAGGCGCGGGCCGTGTTCGGTCATGGCGCGCTCGATGGCGTTCAGTGAAATCGTGCCGTTGGCTTCGTCCGGCTGCACTTCCACCAGGCACTCGGCCGGGTCGAAGCCATGGAAGCGGATCTGGGCTTCCACCGCGTGGCGATCGGTCGGGAACGCGCCGGCTTCCATCAGGATCACCGGGCGCTGCGTGGTCGGCCGGTAGAAGCTGACCATCATCAGATGCAGGTTTACGCTCAGCGTGTTCATCGCCACCACTTCGCTGGGCAGCGCGCCAACCACGCGGGCCAGCTGCGCGCTCACCAGGCGGTGGTAGGACAGCCATTGCGTCGGGCCGGTGAAGTGGCCTTCCACCGCCAATTCGCCCCACTGCTTCATCACTTCCTGCACCGCTGCCTGCGCGCCGCGCGGCTGCAGGCCCAGCGAGTTGCCCACGAAGTAGGTCTGCTCGCCGCCCTCATGGCGCGGAATCAGGAATTCACTGCGCAGCGGGCGCAGCGGATCGGCGGCGTCCAGGGCGATGGCGTGGGTGCGGCTGAGCAGGTCGGACATGGTCGGGCAACAGGCTGCAACGGGACCGCCAGTGTAGCGCCTGGGGCATGGCCCGGTAGCAGCCGGCCCGGCACCAGCGCCGTGTGATCCGGTAGTCGCCAACCTTCGTTGGCGCACGTACAAGAAAGCGCCCACCAAGGTGGGCATCTACCAGGGCGGGAGCAAGCAAGCGCCCACCAAGGTGGGCGACTACCGTTCGGGACTCAGCCCACCGCCGGCACCGGCAGCGGATCCACGTGCCCGCACTGGCTGCAGGTACGCAGCTCCAGGCTGGCGTGGTAGCGCGCAAACACCTTGGGCAGGTCGGTCTCGATGTTCTGCAGCGGGAAGAACTCTTCGTGCAGCTTGTGGTTGCAGCGCTCGCAGTGCCAGATCACGCCGTCCATCTCGTGCGGCAGGCGCTTGCGCTCGACCACCAGGCCGATGCCACCGGGCGGGCGCCGCGGCGAGTGCGGAACCTTTGCCGGCAGCAGGAAGATCTCGCCGGCGCGGATCGGGATGTCGCGCACCGCGCCGTCTTCCTGCACCTTCAGCACCATCTCGCCTTCGAGCTGGTAGAACCACTCGGGGCCTTCGTCGTAGTGATAGTCGGTGCGCGAATTCGGCCCGCCGACCACCATCACGATGAAATCGCCGTTGTCGATCATCTTGTTGCCCACCGGCGGCTTCAGCAGGTGGCGGTTCTCTTCGATCCAGGCGTGCAGGTTGATCGGCGAAGCGAGCATGATGGTCATCCGTAAGGGATCAGTCGCGCTTGCCCTTGCGCGGGATGTAGGACAGGGCCTTTTCATATGCAGGCTGCAGCTCTTCCTGCGAACCGACGTCGATGCCCATCTCGCGCACGCGTCCGTCCTTCAGGCTGTAGACCCAGCCATGCACCATCAGCTTCTGGCCGCGGGCCCACGCATCCTGCACGATGGTCGAGCGGCACAGGTTGGCCACCTGCTCGATCACGTTCAGTTCGCACAGGCGCGCGTGCTTGAGCTCATCGGTCTCGATCGCATCGAGGATGCCGGTGTGCTTCTGCATCACGTCACCGACGTGGCGCAGCCAGTTGTCGGCCAGGCCGACGCGGGTGTTGTGCAGGCAGGCATGCACACCGCCGCAGCCGTAGTGGCCAACGATCAGGATGTGTTTCACCTTCAGCTGGTCCACCGCGTACTGCACCACGCTCAGGCAGTTCAGGTCGGTGTGCGCGACCACGTTGGCGACGTTGCGGTGCACGAACACTTCGCCCGGGGCCATGCCGATGATCTGGTTGGCCGGCACGCGCGAATCGGAGCAGCCGATCCACAGGTATTCCGGGTGCTGCTGCTTGGCCAGCTGGTGGAAGAACTCGGGGTCTTCCTTCTCGATCCGGTCGGCCCAGTCGCGGTTGTTCTGCAGCAGCTTGTGGATGTCTTTCATGTTCGGGTCCCTGGCGTGGGGTGGGGGCGCGCCGCAGCCGTCCGGCTGCGTCGTCGCGGGAATCTGCGGCGTTCAGTCGCTGCGGGCGGCCTGTTCGCGGTGCCAGCGCATCCACTGCGCCAACTCGGTGGAAGAGGGGGTGCCCAGCTGTTCCAGTTCGGCGATCACCGCACGCTGGTTGGCGTCGGGATGGTTCTGGCTCAGCTTGAGCTTCATCTGCACATGTTCGACCTGGAAACGGAAGCCGACGATGGCGCGCAGCTCCGGGCCATGTTCGGCACGCGTGGCATCGAACTGCCAGGCCTGGCCGACGCTGGCTTCGAAGCGGTCGCTGATCGCGCCGACCAGCTCCGCCAGCGCGCCGGCATCGTCGAAGGTCTGCAGCTGGCCACGCAGCTCGGCAGCAGCGTAGTTCCAGGTCGGTACCCGCGCGGCGGGCTCCTTGTCCGGATACCAGCTGGCCGAGACGTAACCGTGCGGTCCATCGACCAGCACCTTGGCCGCGCCGCTGTGGCGCGACTGCGGGTTGGCGCGGGCCCAGTGGCCGCGCAGTTCGATCTGGTCGCCGTCACGCCGGTACAGCACCGGCATCCGGGTCAGCTCCGGCAGGCCATCGCTGCCGGGGGTGAGCACGGTAACGAACGGGTCGCGCGCCAGCAGGCGGTCCAGCCAGAGCAGGTCGGTCTCGGCGAAGGCGCGCGGGGTGAACATGCAGGGGTCAGGCGCGCCCGCCGAGTGACTGGATCATGCGGCCACGCAGGCCCTCGTCGCTGTCGGCCTGCGGCGGCTGCACTTCGTGCAGGCTGAAGCCGCGCACCAGTGCGTCCTCCTCGTCCAGGCCGTCGTACTCGACGAACTCGGCGTCGAACAACTGCGAACGGGCGGTGTCTTCGCTGTCGTAGCTCAGCGTGTTGCCATCGCTGTCGAGCACTTCGGCAGTGCCGGCCGGGCGAACGCGCAGGCGCGCCCAGATGAGGGTGTTGCCGAGGCTGGCCAGCCACCAGCTGTCGCGCGAGGCGGTGATGTCATTCATGAGCGTATTACCAGAGCGAGGCCAGCCAGAGCAGGGCGGCCATGCCCAGTCCGGCCAGCAGGGTCAGCAGCGATACCCAGGCCGGTGTCGCCAGCCCGGACAGCGAGCGGTCCGGTTGCTGCCGATAGTCGCGTCGCAGCAGCCAGGCCAGGGCATCGGGCTTGAGGAAGGCGCCGCTGCCGAAGCGCGCGGCGAGCGCCGGATGGCGGTCGCGCACGTGCACCAGGGTCAGCGGCCAGAAGATCACGAAGGCACTGAACCCGGCCACTGCAACGCCGACGAAACAGAGGGCGAAGAACAGGGTCATGGGGGCGGTACCTCCGTGGTCGTGTGGGGCTTAGAAGTCCGCGCTGCCCGGCGCGCGCGGGTAGGGGATCGCATCGCGGATGTTGGACAGCCCGCAGACGTACACCACCAAGCGCTCGAAGCCCAGGCCGAAGCCGGCGTGCGGCACCGAACCATAGCGGCGGAAATCGCGGTACCAGCTGTAGTGCTCGCGATCCAGGCCGAACTGGGCCATGCGCGCGTCCAGCACGTCCAGGCGCTCTTCGCGCTGGCTGCCGCCGATGATCTCGCCGATGCCCGGGGCCAGCACGTCCATCGCGGCAACGGTCCTGCCGTCGTCGTTCAGGCGCATGTAGAAGGCCTTGATGTGCTCCGGATAGTTGGTCACCACCACCGGGCGGCCGACGTGTTCCTCGGTCAGCCAGCGCTCGTGCTCGGTCTGCAGGTCCAGGCCCCATTCAACCGGGAAGTCGAACTTCCTGCCGGACTTCTGCAGCAGGCTGACCGCGTCGGTGTAGTCGATGCGCTCGAACGGTGCGTTGATGAAGTCTTCCAGCTTGGTGATCGCGTTCTTGTCCACGCGCTCGGCAATGAAGGCCAGGTCGTCGCTGCGTTCGTTCAGCACTGCGCGGAACAGGTACTTCAGGAACTCCTCGGCCAGGCGCGCGTCTTCGGCCAGGTCGGCGAAGGCGATTTCCGGCTCGATCATCCAGAACTCCGCCAGGTGGCGGGTGGTGTGGCTGTTCTCGGCGCGGAAGGTCGGGCCGAAGGTGTAGACCTTGCTCAGCGCCAGGCAGTAAGCCTCGACGTTCAGCTGGCCGGACACGGTCAGGAAGGTTTCCTTGCCGAAGAAGTCGCGGCTGAAATCGATCGCGCCCTTCTCGTCACGCGGCAGGTTCACCATGTCCAGAGTGGACACACGGAACATCTGCCCGGCGCCTTCGGCGTCGGAGGTGGTGATGATCGGGGTGCTGATCCAGTTGAAGCCGTTCTCGTGGAAGAAGCGGTGCACGGCCTGGGCCAGGCAGTTGCGGATGCGGGTGACCGCGCCGAACAGGTTGGTGCGCGGACGCAGGTGCGCCACTTCGCGCAGGAACTCCGGCGACATCGGCTTGGGCTGGATCGGGTAGGTGAGCGGGTCTTCGACCCAGCCGACCACGTCCAGCGTGCTGGCCTGGATCTCGAACGACTGGCCCTTGCCCTGCGACTTCACCAGCGTGCCGGTGGCGATGACCGAGCAGCCGCTGGTCAGGCGCTTGATCTCATCGAAGTTGGCCAGGCTGTCGCCGGCCACGACCTGGATCGGGGCGAAGCAGGAGCCGTCGCTCACATTCACGAAGGCCAGATTCGCTGAACCGCGCACCGTGCGCACCCATCCGCGTACCGTGACTTCGCCGCCTTCCGGGATCTTCCCGGCAAGCGCATGTTCAACGCTGACCACCGTCATGACTTGAATCCTCTGCTGATCGACTCGATCTGTGAACACGGGAGTTTACCGGTTGCAGCGTTCTGCTTGCGAGGCATTTTTCGTGGCAACGGCTCCTTATAATGTCCCCGTACCTCTGGAGTAGCCCCATGGCCGTCAGCCTGACCCCCATTGCCTTCGAGCGCGTGCAGCGCTTCGTCGCCCAGACCCCCGGCGCGCTGGGCCTGCGTTTCGGCGTGACCAAGACCGGCTGCTCAGGCTGGGGCCACGTGACCGACCTGGCCCGCGAAGAGCGCGAGGGCGACACGGTGTTCGAGCAGGAGGGCGTGAAGATCTACGTCGACGCCAAGAGCCTGGCCCTGGTGGACGGCACCGTGATCGACTTCGGCAAGCACGGCCTGAGCGAGACCTTCACGTTCAGCAACCCGAACGCCACCGCCGAGTGTGGCTGCGGCGAGAGCTTCACCACCGACGCCGACAAGGCCTGAGGGCCGGCCACCGGGCATGGCCCGGCGCTGACCAGGCGCGCTCTGGTGGGCGCCGACCTTGGTCGGCACGCTGGGCTCGGCAGGGATCCCACGGATGGAACGACCGCTTTTCACCTATCACCCCAACGCCTACGAGCTCTCCTTCGAAGAGGTCGAGGGGATCTGCGACTGCTGCGGCCAGGCGCGCGCACTGCGCTATCGCGGACCGTTCTACACCCGCCTGCGCCCGGATTACCTGTGCCCCTGGTGTATCGCCGATGGCAGGGCTGCGGCCAGTTACGAGGGGGAGTTCACCGGCTGGAGCGATATCGAGGGGGTATCCCCGGATCCGGCTGATCCGCCGCCGACCATCGCCCGTGAGCTGCTGCTGGAGGTCTGCGAGCGCACCCCGGGCTACTCCTCCTGGCAGCAATCGGTCTGGTTGAGCCATTGCGAACGGCCCTGCGCCTTCCTCGGCTACGCCGGCAGCGACGATCTGCTGCCGATCCTCGACCAGGTCCGGCCGGACGTGGCGGCGGTCAATCCGCGCGACGCCGACTGGGTGCTGGAGCATCTGAGCCGGGACGGGATGATGGTCGGCTGCCTGTTCCAATGCCTGGAATGCGGCCAGCATCGTCTTCACGTCGATCTGGAATGAGCACGTGCCGGACATGGGCCGGCGCTCCCGTTCAGGTTGCCCGGTTTGCGCCCGGTTGCCCGGTGGCGCCGCTTGCCGCATAATGCGCGGCTTCCTGCCTTTCCGGCGGGAATCCTTGCCCCACCGCGGTCTCAACGGCGGGGGGCTGTCCGGCCGCAAGGCCACATCCGAAAGGTAGAAAAAACATGAGTCGTCATTACGAAATCGTGTTCATGGTCCACCCGGACCAGAGCGAGCAGGTCCCGGCCATGATCGAGCGCTACAAGTCGCTGGTCGAGAACGGCAACGGCACCATCCACCGTCTGGAAGACTGGGGCCGCCGCCAGCTGGCGTACCCGATCCAGAACCTGGTGAAGGCCCACTACGTGCTGATGAACATCGAAGCCGACCAGGCCGTTCTGAACGAACTGACCGAAAGCTTCCGCTTCAACGACGCCGTTCTGCGCAACCTGGTCATCAAGCGTGACGAGGCTGACACCGAGCAGTCGCTGATCATGAAGAGCAAGGACGAGAAGGGTGACAAGCCGGAGCGCGGTGAGCGCCGTCGTCGTGACGACGAAGAAGGCGAGTCCACCACCACCGCTGACAACGAAGCCGGCGACGACGCCGCTTCCGCCGCCTAAGGAGCCTTCCCATGTCCAAGTTCTTCCGTCGCCGCAAGTTCTGCAAGTTCACGGCTGAAGGTGTGAAGGAGATCGACTACAAGGATCTCAACACCCTGCGCCAGTACCTGACCGAGAACGGCAAGATCGTGCCGAGCCGCGTCACCGGTACCAAGTCGAAGTACCAGCGCCAGCTGGCGACCGCCGTCAAGCGCGCCCGCTTCCTGGCCCTGATCCCGTACACCGACAACCACGACGTCTGATGCCCGGCGGGGCGGCCTGGTGCCGCCCCGCTGTGCCAGCTATTCGGACAGCCTGTGTTGCGGGGCATCGCCTCGCTAACGAATAACTCATCTGGAGCAATACCATGCAGCTGATCCTCCTGCAGAAAGTCACCAACCTCGGCAACCTGGGCGACCTGGTCGACGTGAAGCCGGGCTACGGCCGTAACTTCCTCGTGCCGCAGGGCAAGGCCGTGCCGGCCACCGAGAGCAACAAGGCCGAGTTCGAAGCCAAGCGCGCCGAATACGAAGCCAAGGCCCAGGCCATCCACGCCGACGCTGACGCCCGCAAGGCCAAGCTAGACGGCGCGAGCGTGACCATCCCGGCCAACGCTTCGACCGAAGGCAAGCTGTACGGCTCGGTCGGCGCCCGCGAAATCGCCGATGCCTTCACCGCTGCCGGCCTGCCGGTCAGCAAGAGCGAAGTCATCCTGGGCGAAGGCGCCTTCCGCAACATCGGCGAGTACGACGTGCTGATCCACCTGCACGCCGACGTCGAGACCACCGTCAAGGTCGTCGTCGTCGCCGAAGCCTGATCCCACGCCGCAAGGCCTGGCATCACCGCAGAACGGGCGCCCGCAAGGGTGCCCGTTTTGTTTTATGGCTCCGTTTCGTGGCGTGCGGCCACGTCCGGCCGACGGGGTGGGGCTGGACAATGTTCCACGCCCATTCGTAGAACACGGCCACATCGGTATACTCAGGGCGTCACACCCGTTCCACGGGCATCGATCCCAGCAGGATCAATGACTTGGAGGGTAAACGCAGGCCGCTTGCCGGCCCCAGTCCGGAACCCCTATGCGTCTTTCCACGATCAAGCTGTCCGGCTTCAAGTCGTTCGTCGATCCGACCACCCTGCACCTGCCGACCAACATGACCGGCGTGGTGGGCCCCAATGGCTGCGGCAAGTCGAACATCATCGATGCCGTGCGCTGGGTCATGGGCGAGAGTTCGGCCAGCCGCCTGCGTGGCGACTCGCTGACCGACGTGATCTTCTCCGGGTCCAATGCCCGCAAGCCGGTCTCGCAGGCTACCGTCGAGCTGATCTTCGACAACTCCGACCACACGATCTCCGGCGAATACGCCTCGTTCAACGAAATCTCGGTCAAGCGCACGGTCAGCCGCGACGGCACCAGCAACTATTACCTCAACGGCACCAAGTGCCGCCGTCGCGACATCACCGACCTGTTCCTCGGCACCGGCCTGGGCCCGCGCAGCTACTCGATCATCGAGCAGGGCATGATCAGCCAGATCATCGAGGCGCGCCCGGAAGACCTGCGCGTGTACCTGGAAGAGGCAGCCGGCATCTCCAAGTACAAGGAGCGCCGCAAGGAGACCGAGACCCGCATCCGCCACACCCGCGAGAACCTGGACCGGCTGGGCGACCTGCGCGACGAGATCAGCAAGCAGCTCGAACACCTCAAGCGCCAGGCCAGGCAGGCCGAGCAGTACCAGGCCCTGCAGGAAGAGCGCCGGGTCAAGGATGCCGAGTGGAAGGCGCTGGAATTCCGTGGTCTCGACGGTCGCCTGTCGAAGCTGCGCGAAGGCCTGTCGCAGGAGGAGACCAAGCTGCAGCAGCTGATCGCTGACCAGCGTGATGCCGAGGCCCGCATCGAGACCTCGCGCGCGCGGCGCGAAGAGGCCGCCGACGCGCTCAACACCGCGCAGGCCGCGGTCTACCAGGTCGGCAGCACGCTGGCGCGCCTGGAACAGCAGATCCAGCACCAGCGCGAGCTGTCGCAGCGCCTGCACAAGGCGCGCGATGAAACCCAGCAGGCCCTGGCCGAACTGGGCCAGCACATCAGCGGCGACGAGGCCAAACTGAGGGTGCTGCGCGAGGCAGTGGAGGCCGCCACCCCGCAGCTGGAAGCGCTGCAGGAAGAGAACGAGATCAAGCAGGAAAGCCTGCGCGAGGCCGAAGACCGGCTGGCCAGTTGGCAGCAGCGCTGGGAGCAGCACACCTCGCAGAGTTCGGAGGCGTCGCGCGCCGGTGATGTCGAGCGCACGCGCGTGGACTACCTGGACAAGCAGATCCTCGACGCCGACCGGCGTCGCGAGGCCCTGGCCGCCGAGCGCGCCGGGCTGGACGTGGATGCGCTGGAAGAAGCCTTCGAGCAGCTGCACCTGCAGCACGACACGCAGAAGGCCGCGCTGGATGAACTGAGCGAAGACGTCGAGCTGCGCAAGCAGGGCGTGGCGGCCGTGCAGGAACAGCAGCGCAATGGCCAGAACGAACTGGCCGAACTGCGCAAGCAGGCCAACGGCCTGCGCGGTCGCCTGGCCTCGCTGGAAACCCTGCAGCAGGCCGCGCTGGGCCAGGAGCAGGGCGCGGCCGTCGCGTGGCTGAAGGCGCGCGGGCTGGATTCGGCGGCACGTGTCGGCGAACGCCTGGACGTCGATGCCGGTTGGGAAAACGCGGTGGAAAGTGCGCTCGGCCAGCTGATCGAAGGCGTGCTGGTCGATGACCCGGGCAGCCTGGTCAACGCCCTCGGCGAACTCGGCGACGGCCACATTGCGCTGGTCGCCAGCGCGGATGCCGAGGTCAAGGCCGCACCGACGTCGCTGGCCGCACGCGTGCGTGGCCCGGCGGCGATCCGTCGCCTGCTCGCGCACCTGCATGGTGCCAAGGACCTGTCCGAGGCGAAGGCCCTGCAGGCCAGCCTTCCGGAAGGCGATTCGATCATCACCCAGAGCGGCGAGCGCCTGGGCCAGGGCTGGCTGCGCGTGTCGCGCTCCGGTGCAGCCCAGCAGGGCGCGCTGCTGCGCGAACGCGAGATCAACGAGCTGCGCGAGCAGATCGAGCAGTTGCAGGATCGCGAGGCCGAGCTGGAAGAACAGCTGGCCGGTTTCCGCGAGCAGCTGCAGGCGGCTGAACAGCAGCGCGAAGACGCGCAGCGTGCGCTGTACCAGGCCCATCGCGCGGTGTCCGAGCTGGCTGGCCAGCTGCAGGGCCAGCAGGGCAAGGTAGAGGCTGCACGCACGCGCATCGACCGCATCGAAGGCGAGCTGAAGCAACTACAGGAAACGATTGAAGCCAACAACGCGCAGGCGCGCGAAGCGCGCTCGCGGTTGGAGAACGCGGTCAGCAGCATGGGTGACCTGGAGTCGACCCGGCAGCGGCTGGAGGGCGAGCGCCGCCAGCTGACCGAGGCGCGCGACCTGGCCCGCGATGCTGCCCGTGCAGTGCGCGAGCGCTCGCATTCGCTGGCCCTGACCCTGGAATCGCAGCGTGCGCAGCTGGCCTCGTTGAGCCAGGCGCTGGAGCGCATGGGCACCCAGCGCGGGCAGCTGGATTCGCGGCTGGGCGAGCTGCATTCACAGCTGGACGAAGGTGATTCGCCGGTCGAAGCGCTGCAGGCCGAACACCAGAACGCGCTGGAAGAGCGCGTGCGCGCCGATCGCGTGCTGACCGAGGCGCGGACGCTGCTGGACGGCATCGACGCCGAGCTGCGCAACTACGAGCAGACCCGCCACCAGCGCGACGAACAGGCGCTGGCCCAGCGCGAGCGTATTTCGCAGCGCAAGCTGGACCAGCAGGCGCTGGTGCTGAGCGCGGACACCCTGCAGGGCGCGGTGGAGAAGGCCGGTTTCGTGCTGCAGGACGTGCTCAACGCACTGCCCGAGGATGCGCGCCTGGGCGACTGGGAGCAGGCCGTGCATCAGATCGACGCACGCATGCGCCGGCTGGAGCCGGTCAACCTGGCCGCCATCCACGAGTACGGCGAGGCTTCGCAGCGCTCGGATTACCTGGATTCGCAGCACGCCGACCTGACTACGGCGCTGGAAACCCTCGAGGATGCCATCCGCAAGATCGACCGCGAGACCCGCGGCCGTTTCAAGGACACCTTCGACCGCGTCAATGCTGGCGTGCAGGCGCTGTACCCGCGCCTGTTCGGTGGCGGCCACGCCTACCTGGAGCTGACCGGTGAAGACCTGCTCGACACCGGTGTGACCATCATGGCGCGCCCGCCGGGCAAGCGCGTGTCCAGCATCTCGCTGCTGTCCGGCGGCGAGAAGGCGATGACGGCAGTGGCGCTGGTGTTCGCCATCTTCCAGCTGAACCCCGCGCCATTCTGCCTGCTGGACGAGGTGGACGCGCCGCTGGACGAAGCCAACGTCGGCCGGCTGGCCAACATGGTCAAGGAAATGAGCGAGAAGGTGCAGTTCCTGTTCGTCAGCCACAACAAGGCGACGATGGAGGCCGCGCACCAGCTCTCGGGCGTGACCATGCGTGAACCGGGCGTCAGCCGCCTGGTCAGCGTGGACCTGGAAGAAGCCGCGCGATTGGCGGGCGCGGCCTGACGTGCCATCCTAGTTACCTGAATGAACTAGCCGGAGAACCTATCGAATGTCCGACACGGCACTGTTGCGCATCGGCATCCTGGCCGCCGGCCTGCTGTTGATCGCCGCGATCTTCCTGTTTGGCCGTCCGAAGAAGAAGCCCCAGGGACGCCGCGTGGAAAGCGCGGAACCGGCCAGCGGCGAGCGCCGCGAACCGGTATTGGGCGAGGACGGCGTTGTCGTGGCCGATGGCCGCGTCGAACCGGGCATGGGCACGGAAGGCGAACAGGCCGAACTCGGCCTGGGCGATACCGACCCGGGCGCCAGCGATCTCGGCAAGCGCGCCACCCAGGATTTCGACAAGATCGTTTCGCTGTTCGTGGCCGCCCGGGCCGGTGAGCAGCTGCGCGGCGAAGACATCGTGGTAGCGGCGGAGAAGACCGGCCTGGTGTTCGGCCACATGAACGTGTTCCACCGTCTGGTGGAAGGCCATCCCGAGCGCGGGCCGATCTTCTCGATGGCCAGCATCATGAAGCCAGGCAGCTTCGACATGGCCAACATCCGTGCCATGGAAACCCCGGCCATCGCCTTCTTCCTGACCCTGCCGGCGCCGCTGACCGCGCTGGATGCCTGGGAGAAGATGCTGCCGACGGTGCAGCGCATGGCCGAACTGCTGGATGGCGTGGTGCTGGATGACAGCCGCAACGCCCTGGGTCGCCAGCGCATCGCGCACATCCGTGACGAGCTGCGCGCCTACGACCGCCAGCACCAGGCGCCGCCGCTGACCAAGACCCCGCGCTGGTGAGCGCCATGGCGTGCCGACCAACGGTCGGCACCCACCCCGACCAACGGTCGGCACCCACAACAGTAGATCCACGCCATGCGTGGATGGGGTCTACGCCGGTACGCCGGCCACCTTGGCAAACGCGCGGCGGAACGCGGCCATCTCGTCCTCGCTGCCGACGGTCACGCGCACGTGCTGCGGCCAGATCGGCCAGCTGCGCCCGATCACCACACCGTTGTCGGCCATCGCCTTGGCGAACGTGCTGCCGTCGCGTTGCACGTCGACCACGAAGCAGTTCGCTTCCGACGGCAGGCAGCTGAAACCACGCTTGCCCAGCCATGCGATGGTGGCCTGGCGCACCTTGGCGTTCTGCAGGCGACGCTGCGGAATCAGCTGCGGATCCTGCAGGCTGGCCAGCGCCGCCGCCAGCGCGGGCACCGGTAGCGGGTTGTCGCCGGGGCTGGCCAGCTCGCGCAGACGCTCGGGATGTGCGGCCGCCAGGCCCAGGCGCAGGCCGGCCATGCCGTACAGTTTGGAGAAGGTACGCAGCACGATCAGATCGTCGCGCTGCGCCACCTGCGCGATCAGGCTGGGCTGCTCGCTGTATTGCAGGTAGGCCTCGTCGACCAGCACGCGGGTGGAAGCAGGCTTGTGGGCCAGCAGCCAGGCGAGCTCATCCGGTGGGCTGATCGAACCGGTCGGGTTGTTCGGATTGCACACGTACAGCAGCCCGGTCGGGCGCGCATGCGCGGCTGCGACCATTGCACGCAGGTCGTGTGCGCCGTCATTGCGCAGCGGCACCTTCTGCACGTGTGCACCATGCGCGGCAGCGACCTCGCCCAGGGTCTCGAAGGTGGGGTCGGCCACCACCAGTCCCGCCTGCGGGCCGGTCCACAACGTGGCGGCGCGGTTCAACGGTTCGCTGGAGCCCGGATAGAGGCGCACATGGTCGGCCGGGATACGGGCCTGCTCGATGAACGCATCGCGTACCTGTGCCGCCAGGGCGAAGCGGTAGCGGCCGCAGCTGGCGATGCTGTCGCGTGCCGCCTGCTGGGCAGCGGGGGAGGGGCCGTAGGGGCATTCGTTGAAGTTCAGTAGTACCGCGCCTTCGGCAGGGGCCGCACCGACGGTGGCCGCGGATTGGGCCTGGCCACGCAGCGGCAGGCCGCTGCCGGCGACGGCAAGGCTGGCACCGGCCAGCTGCAGGAAGCGTCTACGGGAGTCAGGCAGGGTCATGGGCAGGATTCCGATGGGGCCGTCGCACGCTAGCGCCGGCGTGAGCGGGCGGCAAGGTGCTTTTTGTGGCGTCGAGCCATGCTCGACTACAGACGTGCCAACCAAGGTTGGCACCTACCGGAGCGGGGAGTGCCCGTCGAGCACGCTCGACGCTGCAAAGGCGGGGCGTTACAGGGCCTGACGGCCGGGCGCGGTAGAATCCCCGGCCATCCCAGAACCACCGGATCCCGATGAGCCCCAGCCCCGCCGAACGCGCCGAAGATCTCCGCCGGCAGATCGCCCAGGCCAACCGCGCCTACCACGAGCTGGACGCGCCGGAGATCCCCGACGTCGACTACGACCGGATGGTGCGCGAGCTGGAAGCGTTGGAGCGCGAGCACCCGGAACTGGCCCGTGCCGACAGCCCGACCCAACAGGTCGGTGCACGCCCGTCCGGCCGCTTCCCCGAAGTGCGCCATGCGGTGCCGATGCTGTCGCTGTCCAATGCCTTCAGCGATGAGGAAGTGGCCGACTTCGTGCGCCGCATCGATGAGCGCCTGGGCCGCCGCAGCCTGCAGTTCTCGGCCGAACCGAAGATGGATGGCCTGGCGATCAGCCTGCGCTACGAGGACGGTCATTTCGTACTCGGCGCAACCCGCGGTGATGGCAGTACCGGCGAGGACGTGACCGCCAACCTGCGTGAAATCGGCGATGTTCCCAAGCGCCTGCACGGCAAGGACTGGCCGGATGTGCTGGAGGTGCGTGGCGAGGTGTACATGGCCCGCGCCGATTTCGAGGCCTACAACGAACGTGCGCGCCAGCAGGGCGGCAAGGTGCTGGCCAACCCGCGCAACGCGGCAGCGGGTTCACTGCGCCAGCTCGATCCGAAGATCAGTGCGCAGCGCCGGCTGAGTTTCTTCGCCTACGGCACCGGTGAAGTGCAGGGCGGCGAGCTGCCGGACACCCATTCGGGCACGCTGGCCCAGCTCGGCGCCTGGGGCTTCCCGGTCAGCGGGTTGTGCAAGGTGGTGCAAGGCGCCGACGGCCTGCTCGGTTACTACCGTGACATCGGCGAGCGTCGCGATGGCCTGCCGTTCGACATCGATGGTGTGGTCTACAAGCTGGATGACCGCGCCGGCCAGCAGGCCATGGGTTTTGTCTCGCGTGCGCCACGCTGGGCCATCGCGCACAAGTTCCCGGCACAGGAACAGAGCACCACGGTGGAGGCGATCGAGATCCAGATCGGCCGCACCGGTGCCGCCACGCCGGTCGCGCGGCTGGCACCGGTGGCTGTGGCCGGCGTGATCGTGTCCAATGCCACGTTGCACAATGCCGATCAGATCGCGCGTCTCGATGTGCGTGTCGGTGACAGCGTGATCGTGCGACGTGCTGGCGACGTGATTCCGGAAGTGGTCAGCGTCATCCTCGACCGCCGTCCACAGGGCACCTCGCCCTGGCAGATGCCGACGCGCTGCCCGGTGTGCGGCTCGGAAATCGTGCGCGAGGAAGGTGCAGCTGCGTGGCGCTGTTCGGGCGAACTGTCCTGCCCTGCGCAGCGCAAGGAGGCCATTGCCCATTTCGCTTCGCGCCGTGCGATGGATATCGACGGCCTCGGCGACAAGTACATCGAAACCCTGGTCGACGCCGGCATCGTCAGGAGCGTGGCCGATCTGTACCGGCTCAACCGCGACCAGCTGTTGCACCTGAAGCTGGTGCTGGATGCCGAGGACCCTTCCGCACTGGCCGCCGCGCTGAAGCTGCACCTGCCGGCAGAAGGCAGCGGCGCGGTGCTCAATGCGGTGCTCAAGCTGGATGGCAACGATCCGGCGTGGCGCGCGCAGGCGCTGGCACAGCCGGCCAGCTTCGAATGGAACACGAAGAAGATCGCCACCAAATGGGCCGACAACCTGATCGCGGCAATCGACGCCAGTCGCGCAGCCACGCTGGAGCGCCTGCTGTTCGCGCTTGGCATCGAGCACGTCGGCGAGAGCACGGCCAAGGCGCTGGCGCAGTGGTTCGGTGACCTGGAACTGATCCGCCACCTGCCATGGCCGTTGTTCAAGCGCGTGCCGGACATCGGTGGCGAAGTGGCGCGTTCTCTCGGCCATTTCTTCGAGCAGCAGGGCAACCAGCAGGCCATCGACGACCTGCTGCAGGTCGGGCAGGTGCGCATCAGTGATGTGCACGCGCCCAGTGCCAAGCTGCGCGAAGGCCTGGATCTGGCGCAACTGCTGGTCGAATCGGAAATCCCCGGCATCACCCGCCTGCGTGCGGAGAAGCTGGTGGCTGCCTTGCCGGGTGCCCAGGCGGTGCTGGATGCCGAGCATGGCCAGTTCGTCAACGCCGGCCTGCCGGACGACACTGCGCGCGGTCTGGCCGACTGGCTCGATGCCGATGGCCATGGCGCGATGCTGCTGGCAGCCGAGAAGGCGATGCAGCAGATCCTGGCCAAGGCGCCGGCGCTGGCCGAGATCGTGGCCGGCCCGCTGGATGGGCAGACCGTGGTGCTGACCGGCACCCTGGCCCAGCTCACCCGCGATGCCGCCAAGGAACGCCTGGAAGCGCTGGGTGCCAAGGTTTCCGGCAGCGTGTCGAAGAAGACCAGCTTCGTGGTCGCCGGCACCGAGGCCGGCTCCAAGCTGGACAAGGCGCAATCGCTGGGCGTGCCGGTGTGGGACGAAGACCGCCTGCTGGCCTACCTCGCCGAACACGAATGATGACCCGCCGGGTGCCCGGCGCCCGGCATGAAAGACGAAGGAACACCGATGCAGACCGCCCCGCTGGATTTCCGCCTGGCCACCCGTGCCGACGAAGAACTGTTGATCGCGTTGATGCGCGAGTTCTACGCCGAAGACAGGATCGACTTCGATGACGCGCGCGTGCGTCGCGGCGTGGACGCGCTGCTGGCCGATCCGCGCAATGGCGAAGTGCTGCTGTGGCTGGACGAGGCCGGCGAGGTGGTCGGCTACGCGGTGATCGCGATGGGCTTCAGCCTGGAGCAGGGCGGCCACTTCATGCTGCTGGACGAGCTGTACCTGAGTCATCGCGCGCGCGGTCGTGGTCGCGGCAAGCAGGCGCTGGCCATCTGTGAACAGCGCGCTCGCGGGCGTGGTGTCAGCCGCCTGCGCCTGGAGGTGAACCACCACAACGAACTGGCCCGCCGCCTGTACCTGGCCAGCGGTTACATCGACGACACCCGCGATCTGCTGACCCTGCCGCTCGACCATCCGCGCCCGGAGGGCATCCTGTGAGCGAGGCCCTGCTGCGCGCGCTGCAGCAGCGCGCCACGCTCAACGCGCTGGTGCGCCGCTTCTTCGCCGAGCGCGATGTGCTGGAGGTGGAAACGCCGATCCTGTCGGTGGCAGGCAACACCGAGCCGAACATCGACAGCTTCCATACCGATTTCACCGGCCATGTCGATGCCGGTGGCCGTCGTCGCTGGCTGCGCACTTCGCCGGAATATCCGCTCAAGCGCCTGCTGGCGGCCGGTGTGGGCGACTGCTACGAACTGGGCCGGGTGTTCCGCAACGGCGAGGCCGGTGGCCGCCACAACCCGGAATTCACCATGCTGGAGTGGTATCGGGTCGGCTGGGACCACCACCGGTTGATGGAGGAAACCGCCGAGTTGGTCGGCCAGGCGCTGGCCCTGGTCGGACGCCGTGCAACGCTGCGTGTGTTGAGTTACCGCGAGCTGTTCCAGCAGCACGTGGGCCTGGATCCGTTCGAGGCCGATGAAGCCGCGCTGCGTGTTGCACTTGGCGACGTGCACATCGACCCGGTCGGGTTGACCCGTGATGACTGGCTGGACCTGTTGATGACCCACCACATCCAGCCGCAGTTCGATGACGCGGTGATGACCGTGGTGCATGACTGGCCGGCCAGCCAGGCCGCGCTGGCCCGCATCCGTCCGGGCACGCCGCCGCTGGCCGAGCGTTTCGAGCTGTACCTGGGTGCAGTGGAGCTGGCCAACGGCTATCACGAACTGAACGACGCCCACGAGCAGCGCGCCCGGTTCCAGCGGGACCAGCAGCGCCGCCACGAACGTGGACAGGTGCAGCCGGCCGTGGACGAGGCACTGCTGTCGGCGTTGCCGTCGATGCCTGCCTGTGCTGGCGTGGCGGTGGGCGTCGATCGCCTGTTGATGGCGATGAACCGCACGCCACGCATCGCCGATGTGCTGGCCTACGACTTCGCCCACGCGTGATCCCCGCGTGTTGCTGAACATCGCAGGCTGAACGAAACGCGGGTTCGGTGCGCTTGCGTCGGTAAGCACGATGATGCTCTTATCACGGCCAATGCCGGACACTGGCATCCAGTTCATCCATTCCTGCTGGGGAAGGCTTTGGTCAAGTGGTTCGCGGTTGTCGCTGCACCGGTGTACTCCATTGCGCTCTGGGGTGCCTGGCTGCCGTCGCCGGCGTCGGCCCAGCAGGTGGGCTACGACGATGAAGTGGTGACCTGCGAATCACGCGACATGGGTTGGGTGCACTGCGATATCGAGGTTGCCAACGGCGTCGACCTGGTGCGCCAGCTGTCCAGCAACAGCTGCATCCGCGGCAGCGAGTGGGGCACTGACCGCAGTGGTGTGTGGGTCACCCTGGGCTGCCGTGCCGAGTTCCGCGCCCGGCGCGCAGCGGGCGCGGCGCCGCCGGCTGACAGCTCGGGCAAGCGCCTGGTGCGCCGTGTGGTGCGCTGCGAGTCCAATGGCCGTCCGCAGAGTTGCCCGGTACGACTCGATGGCGCGCCGGTGCGCCTGCTGCGCCAGTTGTCGGTGTTACCGTGCCGCGAAGGGCAGGGCTGGGGCTACAAGCGCAATGAAGTCTGGACCAGCCGTGGCTGCCAAGGTGACTTCGAAGTGGCCGATGACGATGGCCGCTTCGTCGACATGCCGCGCCGCCTGACCTGCGAATCGAAGTCGAAGAAGCGGCGCTTCTGCGGTGCCAGCATCTCGGTTGGCGCCGTGGTCTCCGAGCAGCTGTCCAGCACGCCCTGCGAGGAAGGCAGTACCTGGGGCTGGAGCCGCAACGGGATCTGGGTGGACGGCGGCTGCCGCGCCGAATTCTCGGTGAATTGAGCCCGGGCAGGCTCCAACCCTGCGGGGCGTGGCCCTACAATGGGGCGATGAACACTGCCTCTGACATCGACTACGCCCGTTACGACCACATCCGCCCGATCCTGTGGACCGGCGATGCCCTGCAACTGCTGGACCAGCGCAAGCTGCCGTTCGTGGTCGAGCACGTGGTCTGCCATGACAGTGACGAGGTTGCCAGCGCGATCCACGCATTGACCGTGCGTGGCGCGCCGGCGATCGGCATTGCCGCTGCCTGGGGTGTCGTGCTGGCTGCACGCGAGGTGCAGGCCGCCGATGGTGCGCACGCCCTGCAGCAGCTGGAACCGGCCCTGCAGCGCCTCAATGCGTCGCGCCCGACTGCGGTCAACCTGGCCTGGGCGCTGGCGCGCATGCGCCGTTGCCTGAACGCCGCCGGCGCCGACTGGAAGGCGTTGCTGGAATCGGAAGCGCAGGCCATCGCCGAGGAAGACCTGGCCGCCAACCGCCACATGGGTGCACTGGGCGCGGGCCTGATCGAGGCTGGCAGCGGCGTGCTGACCCACTGCAATACCGGCTCGCTGGCCACTGCGGGGTTCGGTACCGCGCTGGGCGTGATCCGCGCCGGCATGGCCCAGCACCGCATCGCCCGCGTGTTCGCCGGCGAAACCCGGCCGTGGCTGCAGGGGGCACGCCTGACCGTGTGGGAACTGCAGCAGGACGGCATCGATGCCACCCTGATCGCCGATTCGGCTGCCTCGCACCTGATGAAGACCGGCGCCGTGCAATGGGTGATCGTGGGCGCGGACCGCATCTGCGCCAATGGCGATACCGCCAACAAGATCGGCACCTACCAGCTGGCCATCGCCGCCCGCCACCACGGGGTCAAGTTCATGGTGGTCGCTCCGTCCTCGACCGTGGACATGGAGACCGTGGACGGCAGCCAGATCGAGATCGAGCAGCGCGACCCGGGTGAGCTGTACGGCGTGGGGGGTACCCGTACCGTCGCCGAGGGCATTGCTGCCTGGAACCCGGTGTTCGACGTCACCCCGGGCGAGCTGATCGACGCCATCGTGACCGAGCGCGGGGTCATCCTGAACCCGACCGCCGGGAACATGCGCACCGCCTTCGGCGGCTGAGGCGGGCAGGAAGGTCCCGGGGTCGGATCCCTTTTCGCAGGAAAGGGCTCTGACCCCAGGCAGGCCTCATCCACGCACGGCGTGGATCTACTGATTTCGCGCAGCCGAGCATGGGCTCGGCTCTACAGGGGCGGTATGGGGCCCTAAGTTCCTGATTTGTGCCGGTAAAATCCCCGTAAAGGGAGGCGGAAAACGGCCTGTTGTGGTAGTATCCACAGGTTGAATCGAGGTTCCGGCGCGACCCCCTCCCGCAGAGGGCTGCGCCGGACTGGACCGCTACCAGACAACGGAACCCGAATGGCAGAAACCGCCAAGGAAATCATCCAGGTCAACCTGGAAGACGAGATGCGCAAGAGCTACCTCGATTACGCCATGAGCGTGATCGTGGGCCGCGCGCTGCCGGATGCGCGCGACGGCCTCAAGCCGGTGCATCGCCGCGTGCTGTACGCGATGAACGAACTCAACGCGCACAGCAACAAGCCCTACTTCAAGTCGGCGCGTATCGTCGGTGACGTCATCGGTAAGTACCACCCGCATGGCGATCAGTCGGTGTACGACACGCTGGTGCGCTTGGCACAGCCGTTCTCGCTGCGCTACATGCTGGTCGACGGCCAGGGTAACTTCGGTTCGATCGACGGCGACTCCGCTGCAGCAATGCGATACACCGAGGCGCGCATGTCGCGCCTGGCGCATGAGCTGATGGCGGACATCGACAAGGAAACCGTCGATTTCCAGCCCAACTACGATGAGAAGGAACTGGAGCCGACGGTCATGCCGACCCGGTTCCCGAACCTGCTGGTCAATGGTTCGGCTGGCATCGCGGTGGGCATGGCGACCAACATTCCGCCGCACAACCTGAGCGAATCGATCAACGCCTGCATCGCGCTGATCGACAACCCGGACATCGATGTCGACGGTCTGATGGAATACATCCCGGGCCCGGATTTCCCGACTGCCGGCATCATCAACGGCACTGCCGGCATCGTCGCCGGCTACCGCACCGGCCGTGGCCGCGTGCGCATCCGTGCCAAGGCCGATATCGAAGTGGCCGACAACGGCCGCGAATCGATCATCGTCACTGAAATTCCTTACCAGGTGAACAAGGCGCGTCTGATCGAGAAGATCGCCGAGCTGGTCAAGGAAAAGAAGATCGAAGGCATCAGCGAGCTGCGCGATGAGTCCGACAAGGACGGCATGCGCATCTACATCGAGATCAAGCGCGGTGAATCTGCCGAGGTTGTGCTGAACAACCTGTACCAGCAGACGCAGATGGAATCGGTGTTCGGCATCAACATGGTGGCGCTGGTCGATGGCCGCCCGCAGTTGATGAACCTCAAGCAGATGCTGGAGGCGTTCGTCCGCCACCGTCGCGAAGTGGTCACCCGCCGCACCGTGTTCGAGCTGCGCAAGGCGCGCGCCCGTGCCCACGTGCTGGAAGGCCTGACCGTTGCGTTGGCCAACATCGACGAGATGATCGAACTGATCAAGACCTCGCCGAACCCGAACGAAGCCCGCGAGCGCATGCTGGCCCGCGTGTGGGAGCCGGGCCTGGTCGGTGCGATGCTGGGTGCGGCCGGTGCCGAGGCCTCCCGTCCTGAAGACCTGCCCAAGGGCGTGGGCCTGATCGAGGGCGGCTACCAGCTGACCGAGATCCAGGCCACCCAGATCCTGGAGATGCGGCTGCACCGCCTGACCGGGCTGGAGCAGGACCGCCTGACCGACGAGTACAAGCAGCTGCTGGAAGTGATCGCCGGGCTGATCCACATCCTGGAAGATCCCGACCGCCTGCTGCAGGTGATCCGCGAGGAGCTGGTCAACGTCAAGGCCGAATTCGGCGACGAACGTCGTACCGAAATCCGCCACAGCGAAGAAGACCTGGACATCCTCGACCTGATCGCGCCGGAAGACGTGGTGGTTACCGTGTCGCATGCCGGTTACGTGAAGCGGCAGCCGGTGAGCGTGTACCGCGCACAGCGCCGTGGTGGCCGTGGCCGCAGCGCGGCGGCGACCAAGGAAGAGGATTTCATCGAACAGCTGTGGCTGGTCAACACGCACGACACGCTGCTGACCTTCACCAGCTCGGGCAAGGTGTTCTGGCTGCCGGTTTACCAGCTGCCCGAAGCCGGTTCCAACGCCCGCGGCCGTCCGATCATCAACTGGATCCCGCTGGAGCCCGGCGAACGCGTGCAGGCCGTGCTGCCGGTGCGCGAGTACGCCGATGGCCAGTTCGTGTTCTTCGCCACGAAGAACGGTACGGTCAAGAAGACCCCGCTGAGCGAGTTCGCCTTCCGCCTGGCCCGCGGCAAGATCGCGATCAACCTGGACGAGGGCGATGCCCTGGTCGGTGTCGGCCTGACCGATGGTGAGCGTGACATCCTGCTGTTCGCCTCCAACGGCAAGACCGTGCGCTTCGGTGAAGACAAGGTCCGCTCGATGGGCCGTACCGCCACCGGCGTGCGCGGCATCAAGATGCCGGCCGGCGAGGAAGTGGTCAGCCTGATCGTGGCCGAAAGTGCCGGTGGCAGCGAGGACGAGAACGAGGACGACAGCGGTGTCGAGGAAGCCGCTGCCAATGGCGACGCGGTGATCGACGGCGCCGACGACGCCAGCGTTCAGTACATCCTTACCGCCACCGAGAACGGCTACGGCAAGCGCACCCCGCTGCCGGACTACCCGCGCAAGGGCCGTGGTACGCAGGGCGTGATCGGCATCCAGACCACCGAGCGCAACGGCAAGCTGGTCGCCGCAGTGCTGATGGGCTCCAGCGACGAAGTCCTGCTGATCTCCGATGGTGGCACCCTGGTGCGTACGCGTGGCTCGGAAATCAGCCGCGTCGGCCGCAACACCCAGGGCGTGACCCTGATCCGCCTGTCCAAGGACGAGAAGCTGCAGGCGGTGGAGCGCATGGATGCCTCGATCGACGAGGACGAGGATGAGGTGGCAGTGCCTGCCTCTGCCCCGGCCGCGACCACGACCGATGGCGCCCCGGCGGCTTCCAGCAGCGAGGACGCCGCGCAGGAGTGATCCTGCCGCAAGGTTGAGCTACGCGACGACGCCGGCCCTGTGCCGGCGTCGTCGTATCCGGATGCCGCACATACGCGCGCGCTTCACGTCGGCGGTGGGATAACGGCGCATGCTGCCCCCGGAGATCGACGATGTCCGCCACGCCGCCGTCCGCTCCTGCTCCCGTCCGCGCCTCCCGGCATCCTCTCGTTACCGTGCTGTCGCTGCTGCTGGTCCTGCTCGGCCTGGTCATCGGCGGGCTCGGCGCATGGCTGCTCAGCCTGGGCGGCTCGGCGTACTACGCCATCGCCGGGGCCGGCCTGCTGGCCAGTGGCCTCCTGTTGTTCGGCAATCGCCGCAGCGGCGCGCTGCTGTATGCGCTGGTGTTCGCCGGTACGCTGTTGTGGACCTGGTGGGAGTCGGGCAGCGACTACTGGCGCTGGGTACCGCGGCTCGGCCTGGTGACCGCGCTTGGCATCGTGCTGGCGCTGCTGGCGCCCACCCTCCACCAACCGGTTTCCAGGCGCCTGTCGCGCAGCGTGGCCGGCGTGCTGATGCTGGTGTTCGTCGCTGCCTTCGGATTGGCGTTCGCGCCGCACGGCGAAGTGGACGGGCACCAGCCGTTCCCGGAAGGCGCGGCCAGCGTCGGGCTGGAACCGACCCGCGACACCACCGGCCTGCAGCCGGCCGACCAGCCTGCCGAAGGGGACTGGCCGGCGTGGGGGCGCAGCAATGCCGCCACCCGCTATTCGCCGCTGCAGCAGATCACCCCGGCCAACGTGGCCACGCTGCAGCTGGCCTGGCAGTTCCGCACCGGCGATATGCCGAAGAAGCGCTGGGGTGCGGAAACCACGCCACTGAAGATCGGCGACCGTCTGTACCTGTGCACCGCCCGCAACCGCCTGATCGCACTGGATGCGGCCAGCGGCAAAGAAGTGTGGCGGTTCGATCCGAAGGTAAAGGACGCTTCGATTCCATACACCGCCGCCTGCCGTGGCGTGAGTTATTACGAGCAACCGGCCACGCCGATCCTCGCCGATGCCGCATTGGCCGATGCCGCTGCTGATCTGGCGTTGCCGGAACCGCCGCCCAGTGCCACCCGCAGCGCTGCACCGGGCAGTCGTCCGGCATGCTGGGCGCGCATCATCGAGGGCACGCTGGACGGGCGCATCATCGCGGTGGATGCCGACAGTGGCCGCCCCTGTGCGAATTTCGGCAACAACGGCCAGGTCGACATCACTCTGGGCATGGGCGAGGTGCCACCGGGCTATGTGTCGATCACCTCGCCACCGGCCATCGTGCGCGGGGTGATCGTCACCGGCCACCAGGTGCTGGATGGTCAGCGCCGCGACGCGCCGTCGGGCGTGATCCAGGCCTACGATGCGATCACCGGCAAGCTGCGCTGGGCGTGGGACATGGACCAGCCCGAACGCAGCGGCCTGCCGCCGCATGAGCAGACCTACACGCGCGGCACGCCGAACATGTGGACCACCGCGACCGGTGATGAGGCGCTGGGGCTGGTCTATCTGCCGCTGGGCAATTCCGCTGGCGATTACTGGAGTGGCTCACGCACGGAAAACCAGAACCGCTACGCGACGTCGCTGGTGGCGATCAATGTGGCCACGGGCAAGCCGGCCTGGCATTTCCAGGCGGTGCGCAAGGATGTGTGGGACTACGACCTGGGTTCGCAGGCCAGCCTGATCGATTACCCGACGGCGGCTGGCAAGGTGCCGGCGCTCCTGCTGCCGACCAAGCAGGGTGATCTCTACATCCTTGACCGCCGCAACGGCCAGCTGCTGACCGCCGCCGAAGAGCGCAGGGTGCCGGTCGGCGGTGTCGAACCGGAACAACGCTCACCCAGGCAGCTGTTCTCGCTGTATCACACGCTGCGCCGGCAGCATGACCTGACCGAGCGCGACATGTGGGGCATCACCCCGGTCGACCAGCTGATCTGCCGCATCCAGTTCCGCAAGGCGTACTACGAAGGCTTCTACACCCCGCCGAGCAGTGATCGCCATTCCATCGAATATCCCGGCTACAACGGCGGTTCGGATTGGGGAAGTGTGTCCATCGATACACGCCGCGGCGTGATCGTGGCCAACTACAACGACATGCCCAACTACAACCGGCTGGTGCCACGCGCCGAGGCCGACAGGCTGGGCTGGCTGCCACGCGAGAAGGTCCGGTTCGACAAGGGCGGCGCCGAAGGCGCGGGCGACCCACAGGTGGGCACGCCCTACGCCATCCAGGTGAACGCCGGTTGGCGCCTGCCTTTCACTGGTCTGCTGTGCAAGCAGCCACCCTATGGCGGCATCCGGGCCATCGACCTGCGCACCGGCAAGCTGCTGTGGGACCGTCCGTTCGGCAGTGCGCGCGGCAACGGACCATTCGGCATCCGTTCGGGCCTGCCCATCGAGATCGGCACGCCGAACAATGGCGGTTCGGTAGTCACCGCCAGCGGCCTGATCTTCATCGCCGCCGCCACCGACGACCTGCTGCGCGCCATCGACCTGAAGACCGGCAAGGAGCTGTGGCATGCCAAGCTGCCCGCGGGTGGCCAGGCCAATCCGATGGTGTACGCGCAGGGCGGGCGCCAGTACGTGGTGATCATGGCTGGCGGCCACCATTTCATGGAAACCCCGAACGGCGATTACGTGATGGCCTACGCACTGCCGAAATAGCGCTGCCGGCCTGAGTGCGGCCTACGGGCTGTGACCGCTGGTCGCTGAAGTTGCGCTGGCGACCGGGCAGCATCCATCATCGGAACAGGACGGGGCCGGCCAACGCCCCCAGGGAAGGAAACGCATGCTGAACTCCGAACGCCTGCCGGGGCGTGCCACCCGGCTGCTGGCAGGACTGCTTCTGCTTGGCCCTTGCCTGTGGGCAAGCGCGCAGGCGTCGCCCCAGCCCGCCGCACGCAAGGTGCCCAGCGGTGCCGAACTGATCGCAGGCGATGTGCGCTCTCTGAGCCCCGCCCATGCGCCCTGCATGGCGGCCGCAGGCACCGCGCTGGACGCCCGTCGCCGTTGTGCCGACGCTGAACTCAAGGTGCACGACGATGCACTCAATGCCGCCTACAGCGCGGCGCGCTCCACACTGACCGCCAGTGATCAGCATGTGCTGCGCGATCTGCAGCGGCAATGGCTGCACCAGCGCGACAGCCGGTGCCCGGAAGGCAGCACGGCCGTTGCCCAGCTGGATTCACAGCAGTGCCGCACGCACATGACCCTGCTGCGTGCCCGCCAGTTGCAGGGCGGCGGTGCGGCGGCGCTGGTGGCGGAAGCCAAGGCGGCCCCGGCGCCGGCGCAGGCCGCTGTGCATGCCGCCGATGCCGCGCCCGACAAGCAGGGCAGGATCGTCCTGCGGCCCGGCGAGGGCAGGCTCACACCGGCACTGCAGGTGGTCTTCCAGGTGACCGATTGCAGCGGCACCGACAACGTGACGACCTGCCAGGTGCGGAGCATGGGCGTGACCCGTGGTGGGCGCAACGTGGTGGTCACGGACGTGCAGCCGCGCCTGATCCGCGCCGGCACCGGTGCCAAGGGTGCGACCGCCGTGCTGCTGACCGTTTCGGATTTCAATGGTGATGGCGTGCCGGACCTGCAGGTGTGGCAGGACAACAGCGGTGTCTACAACGTTCCGGTGCATGCGTTCTACCTGTTCGATGCCAAGCGCAACCGCTATGTGCGTGCCAAGGCGTTGGAAGCGGCCATCGGTGGGCGCGACATCGACCATATCGACAATGGGCGGTTCGTGCTTCGCGCGAAGGTCAGCCCGTGCGAGCGCGAGGACAAGGTCATCCAGCTGCGCGGAACCGGCACGCGCACGTTGCTGCAGCGCCGCTATGACACCTGCAGGGGCGAGGCCCCTACCGAATCGGACCTGCTGAAGTAGGTCTTCCCCCGACGAATGGATGCGTTCCGGAACTGGAGAGCTGAAGGATGAGCGAAGGCTATGGAAAAGGTGGGTCGGGCTTCGGCCTGACCCGGGACCAGTCGGTCGAGATAATCGTGCGTACCTGCATCGACAACGGCATTACCGACCATCGGCAGATTGCCTATGTGCTGGCCACGGCGCAGCACGAATCGCGTGATTTCGCCGCGCCCGAGGAAGACTGGGGCAGGAAGCAGGCGGTGGATCTGCGCTACTTCGGCGGCGAGGAGTACTTCGGCCGGGGCTTTGCCCACCTCACCCACGTCAACAACTACGAGCGGCTGGGCGAGGCGCTGGGGATCGGCCGCGAGCTGGTCGAGCATCCGGAACGGGCTGCCCAGGCAGACATCGCCACCAAGGTGCTGGTGGTGGGGATGCGCGACGGCCTGTTTGGTGCGCGGCTGTCCGACAACGTCAACGCCAACCATGCCGACTACCGGCAGGCGCGGGCCTCGGTCAATGGCGGTGAGCTGAACAACGGCAGTCCCTATCCAGACGCCATCGCCACACGGGCCACTGAATGGGAATCCCAGGTTGCCGGCCTGGTCCAGCGTGTGCAGCAACCAGGCTTCCAGATGCCGGTGCCGACCCCCCAGGCGCCCACCGGGGCGATGGACCTGCACCGGGGTGACGCCAACCAGCACGTGCTGGAAGCGCAGCAGTACCTGCAGCGCTTGGACATCCGCAACAACGCCAATGCCGCGATCAAGCCCGACGGTGATTTCGGCGCCTCCACCGAGCAGGCCGTGCGCCGCTTCCAGACCGAGCGGGGTATCAGCCCGGCCAATGGCCGCATCGACGCTGCGCTGCTGGAACGCATGCGCAGCGACACGCTGGCGGTCGATCCGGACTTCAAGCGCCGGACGGTGACCGACCTGACCGGGCCGCTGGCCGACGGCAACCTGGGCCCCGGTGAGAAGGGCGAGCCGGTGTTCGAAATGCGCCGGCAGCTGGAGGCGTTGGGGTACCTGACCGAACCGAACCCACGTGCCGAGCGCGATGCGCGCACGTTTGATGCCGGCATGCAGGCGGCCATGCGCAACTTCCAGCAGGACTATGGCCTGCCGCTGCGCCCCGGCGGCGTCATCGACACGGATGCGCGCCGGCAGTTGAACGATGCCGCCGTCGCTCGCGAGCATGCGCCGACCACCGAGTTCGACCGCGCGGAGAACTGGCCGCCGCAGCGTCCGCCCTATACGCGGGCGGAGTTCCAGCCGGAGCAGGTGCAGGCGCGGCAGCAGGCAGCGGCGAATGCACCGGTCGCTGGTCCGGCCGCGCCGGAGCCCGCACCGCAGCCCAATGGCATGGAATCGCTGTCGCCCAGGGACGCCGCGCTGTTCGAGCGCATCCGCCAGGGGGTACCTGGCACCATCGGCGACGAGCACGTCATGCAGGCAGTGCTGGAGTCCAAGCGCAACGGCATCGATGATGCCGCGCGCGTCGACCGGGTGATGATGGCCGGAGATCGCCTGTGGGTTGCCGGGTTGATTCCCGGTGAGCGCGCCAGTGTGGATACGGCACAGCCCGCGCGCTCGATGGAGGAAACGGTGAATGATCTGGCCGGTGACAACCGGCAGCGCGAGCACCAGCTCACCCTCGAAAGCCGCCAGCATGAGAACCGCGGGCCTTCAATGGCCTGAGCCTGCGGCAGCGACGTGCCCGCAGTGGGTCCGTCGCTGCCGGCAGGGTGTTTACAGCGTCACCACCACTTTGCCGATCTGTTCGTTCGATTCCAGGTAGCGGTGGGCGTCCTGGATCTGTGCGAAGGGGAACACCTTCGCGATCTTCGGCGCCAGCGTGCCCTTGTCCAGGCCGTCGACGATGAACGCTTTGGCACGTGCCAGCGCGGCATCGTCGGAGACGATTTCCGAGTACAGGTAGCCCTTCAGCGTCAGCGACTTGCCCAGCACGTTGAACAACGGGAACGGGGTGGGTTCGCTGCTCAGCGCGCCGTATTCCAGCAGGATGCCGCCACGGGCCATTGCCTCGGTCAGCGGCACGAACTGCGGGCCACCGATCGGGTCGAACACCACGCGGGCGCCGGCACCGCCGGTGATGCGCGCCACCTCGGCTGCCAGGTCCTGCTCCTGGGTGGCGATGACATGGGCGGCACCGGCATCGAGCAAGGCCTGGCGCTTGCCCGGGCCACGGGTCACCGCAATCGGCGTGGCACCCACTGCATTGGCGATCTGGATCGCGGCCAGGCCGACGCTGCTGCTGGCAGCGGTGATGATGACGGAATCCCCGGCGGCCAGCTGCGCCTGCTCCAACAGTGCGCCCCAGGCGGTGACGTACTGCATCCACACTGCAGCCGCCGTTTCGAAGCCCAGCGCCTGCGGGTGCTTGACCACCAGTCGTGCCGGCACGTTGGCCAGCTCGCCGTAGGTGCCCCAGCGGGCGATGTCCAGCGGCGGCACCACGCTCACCGCATCGCCAGCAGTGAATCCGCTCACCGCACTGCCGACCGCCTCGACCATGCCGGCCGCTTCATAGCCCAGCCGGCTGGGGAACTGCGCCTCCTGCAGATAGGCGCCGTTGCGGAACATCACCTCGGCACGGTTCAGGCCGATGGCCTTGACCCGGATCTGGACCTCGTCGGCGGCGGGGGCGGGAACATCGATGTCGTCGATGCGCAGCACATCGGCGCTGCCATATTCGTGGATGCGGACAACCTGGCTCATGGGGGGCTCCTGGGCAAGGCCGGCGCTGGGGCCGGCGGAAAGGTGGAGGCTACTGTGCGCGTGGCCTGCCTCCAGAATAAGGGGTAATCTGGCGTTTCATTGAAAACCAATTGTTTGCAATGGACCTGATCGCTCCCCTGCGGACCTTCGTCAAAGTGGTCGAGGTTGGCTCCTTCGCCGCTGCCGCCGACGCGCTGGGCCTGTCGCCGCAGCTGGTCGGCAAACACGTGCAGTCGCTGGAACAACACCTGGGCGTGCGCCTGCTCAACCGCACCACGCGCAAGCAGAGCCTGACCGACTTCGGCCAGGCCTATCTGGCGCGTGCGCGGGTGATCCTGGAGGAGGTGGAAGGCCGAGCAGCTGGCCGAAGTAGCGCGCGGGCGGCCGATGGGGCGCCTGCGCGTCAGCGCACCGGTCACCTTCGGCGTGCATGCACTGGGACCGGCGGTGGTGGCCTACCTGCAGCAGTACCCGGACGTGCAGGTTGATCTGAACCTGTCCAACAGCCTGGTGGACATCGTCGAGGACGGCTTTGATCTGGTATTCCGCACCGGTGATCTGGCCGACAGTGGGCTGGTGGCGCGACGGCTGGGGCCGTATCCGCTGGTGCTGTGTGCATCGCCGGCGTACCTCGCATCGCGCCCGGCCGTTGTCCATCCGGCCGATCTGAGTCGGCACGAGTGCCTGGGCTTCGCCCATTCGATCATCCGCACGCGCTGGAGTTTCCGCGATGCTGACGGCAGCGTGCTGAGCGTGCCGGTGTCCAGCCGCTTCATGGTCAACCAGGCCGAGCCGCTGCTGACCGCGGCAGTCGGAGGGCTGGGGTTGATCCTGCAGCCCCATGAAATGCTTGCCGCCGCGCTGGCGCGTGGTGAACTGGTGGAAGTGCTGCCGGACTACGTGCCGGTATCGACGTGGATCAACCTGGTGTACCCGCGCGACCGCCAGCTGACGCCCAAGCTGCGCAGTTTCTTGGACTTCTGCGTGGCACGCTTCAGCGAGCAGACGATGGCACGGCGATAGCACGGCATCGGTTGGCATTCCTGTGACTGCCTGCGAAGGATCGCCCTGAGACGATTGGCCGGTTGCCGCTGCGTAGCGCGCGCTTGCTGCTGGGGCTGGCGGCATTGCTGTTCGCCGCCAACGTGATTGCGCAGCAGACGACTGCGCAGGCGCTGGCCGCGTGGGAAGCGCAGGGGCGTGCGGATGGCCTGGCGCGACCGGATATCGAATGCCAGGATTTCCTGCAGGCAATGGGCCGGAAGCCTGCGGGACTGGAATACAGCGGCTGCAGCCAGGACGACGCGTCCTGCATGAAACCCATGCAGGCCCACTACCGCGTTCCAGGTACCCAGGCAGTGAAGGTGGAAGCCTATCTGCGCGAGACCTTTGGCATGCCTGCATTGCGCTACGCCTGTTGCGGCTGGAGCAATGGCGCGCCGTACTACTGGCGCGACGGCCCGGATGCGGTGAGGTACCAGATCGGCATGGGCGTGGAATCGCTGCCGCATGAGCGGGGCGATTGGCATCGCATCGAGGCGTTCATCGTCACGGTTGAGGTGCTGCGGCAGGGTCCCTGGCGTGGATGCAGCGGGCGGTTCCATGATCTAGGATGCGCCCAGGGATACCCGCAAAGGAACTGCCATGAAGGCTGTTGGATGCCTGCTGCTCTGCAAAGTACTGGCCTGTTCGGTGCTGATGACGCTTTGGGCTGTTCCGGCAGTGGGCGCCGCCTCCAGCGTGCGTGCACATCCGCGTGCGCAGGACGCCATCGGTGACTGGCTTGCGGCCTTCAATGCGGGCAGCCTCGAGGGGTTGCAGGCATTCGCCGATAGATACGCGAAGAAGCAAGGCAGCGGTCCCAAGGACTATCTCGAGTTCCGCGAAAGCACAGGCCCCTTGCGCGTACTCGAATCAACCGAGAGTGCACCCGGCCAAGCGAAGCTGCTGGTGATGGGCCAGATGAACGAACGCGCGATGTGGGTGACCGCCGTCATGGACCCGGCCAATCCGTCGCACCTGATGCAGTTCCAGATCGAGGGCACTGAAACGCCGGACAAGCACAAGCCGGCACGGGTTGCATTGCCTGCCCTGATGGCCGACGTCACAGCAAAGCTGGAGGCGCTGCGGGCACAGGACGCGCTGTCGGGCGCGTTGCAGGTGGCACAGAATGGGAAGGTGCTGCTGGACTGGCGCGGTGGTGATGCCGATCGCAGCACTGGAATTGCAGTGGGCGTGGAGACGCAGTTCCGCCTTGCGTCCTCCAACAAGATGTTCACCGCCGTGGCCATCCTGCAGCTGGTGCAGGATGGCAGGCTCAGTCTCGATGACACGATCGGCAAGCACTTGCCGGACTATCCGAACAAGGCTGTCGCCAGCAGCGTGACCGTGCGCGAGTTGCTGTCACACACCAGTGGCCTGGGGGACTTCTTTGGCGATGGTTTCGAACAGTATTCCGCGTCCCTGAAGACGCTGGATGACTACGTGCAGCGGTTCGCCAGGGATGCGCCGCAGTTCACGCCCGGCAGCCAGGACAGCTACTCCAACTATGGCTTCATCGTATTGGGACGCATCATCGAGGCGGTATCGGGGCAGTCGTACTACGCATATGTGGAGGAGCACATCCTGCATCCGGTGGGCATGACCGGCACCGGCTTCGAGCCGGAAACAGCGAGCGTTCCAAAGCGTGCCGTCGCTTACACGAAGCACGATGGGCAATGGGTCCGTGAAACGAAGTCGCTGCCCTGGCGCGGCATGTCGGCCGGTGGTGGCTGCAGCACAGTGGCCGATATGGTGAAATTCGCCGAGGCACTGCAAGGCGGGAAGCTGGTTTCACCTGCATTGCTGCAGCAGGCCACCACGGCGCAGAACCACAAGGGCTGGTATGGCTTTGGTTTCGTGGTTCAGGGCGAGGGCAGGGAGCATCAGTACGGCCACGAAGGCGGTGCGCCCGGATCGAACAGTGCCATCGTGGTGCTGCCGGCGCAGGGCTACGTGATCGTTGGCCTGGCCAATGTCGATCCGGATGCGATCGGCAATGTGGTCAACTACATCGCGCGAAGGTTGCCACTGTGAACGCGGCAGGTGCCGTTCATTCCGGTACCCGCACCATCTTCGTCATCAAGTGTTCCACCACACCCGCCGGGTCCGCAGTGCGGCCGACATGCGTGCTCGACATCTGTACAACCGAGCTGCGCTTGGCGGTGAGGAAATGAAAGCGGGCGCGCGCGGGCAGCTTTGCGATGGGTCCGGCGCTGGCGTCGCCACGGCAGATGGCCACGATTGCATCCAGCCATGGCTGCAGCGCGTCCTGGTCCAGCGCCGGTGCGAAGGCACGCAGGCGCTCAGGATCGATTTCGATGGCCGCCTCCAGATGGCGCGCGCCAGGGCAGGAGACGATCACCCCGACGTTGATGAATTCCTCGCGTTCCACCCGCGGCACGACGCGGATGACCGCATAGTCATACGTGTGCAGCGTGGGCACGGATGGCCTCCTGCACGAACACTGCACGCACTTTCAGGCGGTGCTTGAGATAGTCGATATAGCCCTGGCGATAGGCCTGTGGGCTGTCGAACGCCGGTTCGTCCACCAGCCAGCTGTCCGGCACCAGGTCAACGATGCGCTCGATTTCGGCATCGGTCAGGCACGCAGCCAGTTCTGCGTCCACCTCGGCAATGCGGCTGGCGAACGACAGCAGCACGTGGTCGCGGATCAGCACGAACGGCTTCTCGCAGGCATCGCCGGCGCTGGCCCAGTCGTGGTGGAAGTACATGGCCGCACCGTGGTCGATCAGGTACAGCTTGCGATGCCATACCATCAGGTTGGGGTTGCGGGTGGTGCGATCGACGTTGCTGGTGAATGCATCGAACCAGACGATGCGCGAGGCCAGCTCGGCATCCACAGGCATCGCGGCCGGGTCGTAATTGATTGCACCGGGCAGATAGTCCAGGCCCAGGTTCAGGCCCTCGCTGGCGCGGATCAGCTCCTGGATTTCCGGGTCGGGCTCGGTGCGGGCGAACTCGCGGTCCAGCTCGACGAACAGGATTTCCGGAATCGGCAGGCCCAGCGTGCGTGCCATCTCGCCGGCGATCAGCTCGGCGATCAACGCCTTCGGGCCTTGGCCGGCTCCACGGAATTTCAGCACGGCCATGCCGTCGTCGTCGGTCTCGACCACGGCGGGCAGGGAGCCGCCTTCCCGTAACGGGGTGATGTAGCGGAGGGCATGTACGGTGCGCATGGACGCATTCTAGCGTCCTGCCAGGGCAGGCGTGCCGCAGCAGAGCGGGGCGCCAGCTTAATGAACGGGTACCGCGCGAACCGCTTGTTGCAGGTCGCCTGCAATCTTCACTTGTTCCTTCCGCGTGGAGTGGCAGCATTCGTTCCAACGGAGCAACGCACCCGCGTGTGACCTTCAACAGGAGGCGCTCATGCCACTACAGTGCAGCTGTCACGCTTCACCGTGTATGCAACGCAACGCGTGGTGTTGATCTTGACCTGACACGGTCCCGCCATCGGCGCAGATGGCCATCCGCCGCAGTTCCAGCCAAGTTCCAGACACCTTTCACCCATCGCACCCCCGCGTTGCCCGGTCGGGCCTGCGATCCAGCTACTTGCGCCCCGAGAGAGATTCCTGCGTTGCCGTCGACGCTGGCAGCGTGGGACCGCCGAACCCACGCTATCCCCACAGGCTTTGGAGGTGCACCGATGAACGACGAATTCAATGCCATGCTGCCCCCACTGGACGATGCCAAGGCCGAGGAAATGATCGGCAAGGTCGTGCTGGTGGGTGTCACCCGCTATGGTGGCGACGGCCAAGTGCAGGGTCTGGAGCAGTACGCGGGCACCGTGCTGCGCATCAGCGCCGACGAAGGCGTGGTGCTGGCCGACGAAGACGATGGTCATGAGCGCTACCTGCCGCCCATGCTCGACCAGTACCAGCGGGCCGAGCCAGGCGAATACCGCATGCGGAACAGTGGCATGATCGTGGTCGACCCCGATTACCTGACCGCCTGGGACCTGCACGCCCAGCAGTGACGACAGACCACGCCTGGCAGATGCCGGTCCATCGCCGGCCTCTCCGGGCGTGTCCCACTTTGCCCCATCCGGCCTCTAGCCCTTCCGGCCCATTCACCCCATCCCCTGCGGTGCTAGATTCGGGTCCATGCCCGATTCCGGGTACCCATTCACACCCAGGGGATAAGGATGCTGATCCGTCGAACCTCTCTGGCGGCGGCTGTTGCCGTTGCCACCGTCGGCCTGTTGGCCGCTGGCCCGGCCTTGGCCGACTACGCCAAGCCGCCGGAACACCTGCTCAAGGTGCTGAAGGCACCGCCACCGCCGGCGCCGAACGTGGCCCCGGGCGGTCAGCGCCTGCTGCTGACCACCGCGCAGACCTATCCCTCGATCAGCCGCGTCGCCCAGCCCTACCTGAAGCTGGCCGGCGTGCGGCTGGAGCCGAAGAACCGCAGCCGCCATGACACGCCGGGTGGCTACGGCATTCCGGCCTGCGTGGCCGACTTCACCCTGGTCGACATCGGCAGTGGCAAGGAGACCAAGGTCAACCTGCCGCAGGGCTGCGCCACCGGCGCGCTGTGGTCGGCCGATGGCAGCCACTTCGCCTTCCAGAATGCGGTCGATACCAGCGTGCAGCTGTGGGTGGGCGATGCGGCCACCGGGCAGGTGAAGCAGGTGCCGAACGTGCAGCTGAACCCGATCTTCGGCTACACCGTGCAGTGGCTGGGCGGCAGCCAGAATCTGCTGGTGAAACTGGTACCGGCCAACCAGGGCCCGGCACCTTCCAACGGCGGCGTACCGACCGGCCCGGATGCACAGGAGTCGCTGGGCAGCAGTGGCGAGAGCAGCACCTATGAGGCCCGCGACACGCTGACCAGCGTGCACGACGAAAAGCTGTTCGCTTACTACGGTGCCTCGCAGTTGGCCGTGGTAGATACCGCCGCAGGCAGCGTGCGCCCGGTCGGGCAGCCGGCACTGTTCAACGAAGTCAGCGCCGCGCCCGATGGCGTGCACGTGCTGACTGAATCGATCAAGGCACCGTATTCGCACGCGGTGACCTACCAGCGTTTCGCCAACGACGTGGCCGTGCTGGATATCAGCAGTGGCCGCAGCACGCCGATCGCCAGCCTCCCGCTGGCCGACCGCGTGCCGGTGCACGGCGTGCCGGAAGGCCCGCGCGGTTTCGACTGGCGCGCCACCGATCCGGCTACCCTGGTCTACGCCGAAGCGCTGGACAAGGGCGACTGGAAGGTCAACGTGCCGCATCGCGATCGCGTGCTGATGCTGAAGGCGCCGTTCAACGGCAAGCCGACCGAAATCACCCGCACCGCGCAGCGCTTCGAAGGCTTCGCGTGGACCGCCGATCCGGCCGTGGCCTTCCAGTACGAGAACGACGAGAATCGTCACTGGATGCAGACCCGCATCGTGGATGTGGACCAGCCGAAGAAGGAAGGCCGCCTGCTGTGGGACATGTCCAGCGATGAGCTGTACGGCAACCCTGGCAATCTGGTCTTCACCCGCCTGCCGAATGGCGCGCAGGTGGTGCGCCGTGAGGGCAACCATGTGTTCCTCAGCGGCCGCGGTGCCTCGCCGCAGGGCGACCGTCCGTTCCTCGACCGCCTGGACCTGGCCACGTTGAAGAGCGAGCGCCTGTTCCGCAGCAGTGCAGACGCCTACGAACAGTTCCTCGGTTTCAGCAACACGCCGGGCCGCTACCTGACCTGGCATCAGTCGGTGATCGATCCGCCGAATGCCTTCGTCCGCCAGCAGGGTGAGGCGGTGGCTGATGCGAAGGCCGGCGAGGCGCAGTTCGCGTCCACCGCGACCGCACTGACCAAGCTGGTCGACCCGACACCGGAAGTGCGCCAGATCAAGAAGCAGCTGGTGACCTACAAGCGCGCCGACGGCGTGGACCTGTCGTTCACCCTGTACACGCCGCCGGGCTACAAGGAAGGCCAGCGCGTGCCGGCGATCCTGTACGCCTATCCGGCCGACTTCGCCAACGCCGCGCAGGCGGGGCAGGTGTCCGGTTCGCAGCAGACCTTCACCCGCCTGCAGCCGTACCGCCTGATGCTGCTGGCCGGCTACGCGATCATCGACAACGCCTCGTTCCCGATCGTGGGCGATCCGAAGAACGCCTACGACACCTACCTGGAGCAGCTGGAAGCCGACGCCAAGGCGGCGGTGGACAAGGCCGTGGACATGGGCGTGGTTGACCGCAACCGCATCGGCGTGACCGGCCACAGCCACGGCGGCCTGATGACCGCCAACCTGATCGCGCACACCAAGCTGTTCAAGGCCGGTGTGGCGACCAGCGGTTCGTACAACAAGACCTTTACCCCGTTCGGCTTCCAGAACGAGCGTCGCTCGGTGTGGCAGGCGCAGGACGTGTACCTGAAGGCCTCGCCGTTCTTCTATGCCGACAAGATCAAGCTGCCGCTGCTGCTGGTCCACGGCGAGGACGACGCCAACCCGGGCACCGAGCCGTTCCAGTCGCGCAAGCTGTACCAGGCGATCCGCGGCAACGGCGGCACCACCCGGCTGGTGATGCTGCCGAACGAGCCCCACTGGTACACCGCGCTGGAATCGAACGAACAGTTGGTGGCGGAAATGCTGAACTGGTTCGATACCTACGTGAAGAACGCCAAGTGAAGGAACAGGAAGGCCGCCTCAGAGCGGCCTTCCTGCATTCTGTAGAGCCGAGCCCATGCTCGGCTGCCGCTCGTCGGAACCCCAGAGGCAAGGCAGCTCCATGAAGACTTGGTTGTTGGGACTGACAGCGGTGTGCGCATCGTCTGCGGCGATGGCGGCACAGCCACAGATGAGCGTCGATGTGAGATACGACTGGTACGGCTGGGGCTCGGTATCAGAGCACTGGGTGATCCGGCGCGATGCCTATGGCCTGACCACCCGCGTGCAGGTGGTGGAGACGCCCGACGGCAAGGCGCGATTGCCGGAGCTGCTGCCGTTTGGCGCCATGGCGGCGCTCGACACCGCGCTGCAGACCGCCCCGCTGACCAGGGCGGCCGCGGTGCAGCGGATCGCTTCGCGGCTGGATCGCGCCGAAATACTGTCCCTGGACCCGGGGCTGCACAGCTTGGACACGGATGCCTGTTCGTTCGCACAGCAGCGCGCGTGGGCGCGCAAGGCGCTGTCCGGACGGAGCCTGCAGTCGCGTGTCGACCGGCATTTCTCCGGGCTCTGGACCGATGATGTGCCGATGATGACGGTTGTCGTGAGCCGGCCGGGGCGTCCGGATGTGGTGCTGGTGTCGACCTCACAGAAGGTAATGATGCTGCCCTGGAAACGCCTGCCCTCGGTGGTCTTCGAGCAGCAGGACCTGGACAACGCGCAGGAGCAGTGGCACCCGGAACTGAGCGAAGCGGTGATTGCCCTGCTGCCGGAAGGGGAAGACTCACGCAGGCGTTTCCAGACTCGCTGGTTGCATGACCGGCTGCGCAGGGATCTCGCGATGGAGTCGCTGGACTGTGGCGCCAGGGGCAGGGATTCCGCCATGTGATCAATCGCACATGCCCTGCAATCAACTGTGGAGACTCGGTAACGACGTGTTACCGGCACATTCGCACGCCACGCAAATGATCTAGGCTGAACCTGATAGCTCGTTTCAGGTCACTGCGATGAAAGCCATTCTCCTTGCTGCAACGTTGTCGTTGGCCCTGGTTTCAACCGCCCATGCCCAGTCGTTTCCTGCTGAGCTGACGCAATTGGGCATCATCGCCGGCATGCCCTATGCCAAGGCCAAGCGCCTGCTGGATGCGGCAGGCTGGCAGGCGAGTCCGGCACAGGGCGCCCCCGAGTCACTTGAGGGCTTTCCCGAAGTCGGATGCCAGAAGGGCGGAAAGCAGTGCGCGACAACCTTCGAGAAGGGCGGGCAGCAGATCGCGGTGCAGCTGGGCACTACCTTGGCAGGGCAGCCGTTCGTGCAGGGCGCTGATTGAGCGTCTGCCACTCTCACGCCAGCGGTAGGCGATCCTGCGCGCGTGACAGCCGGTCATGCAGGTCACGCACATGCTCGGCCTTGGCATGCACCCGGGTGGTATCACCGAAGCTGCGCAGGTAGGCGCAGGCGGCGAAGCCGGCACTCTTCTTTTCGTAATCGGCAATCCAGGCCAACCGGTCCGGGTTGTTGGCCTGTTCGGCTGACCACGCAGCCACCGGTGGCCTGATGCGATAACGCAGACCGACGCGCCACGGCTTCGGTGTCAGTCGCGCACGGAAGCAATGCTGCAGCCGGCACATGCGCGCGTACAGGGTGTCGGTGCCCAGTGCCTTGAAGAATGACTGGAGCTGCTCGTCCTCGGGTGAGAACGTGGCATGCATCGCCAGCACGCGCAGCCCCGCCGGGGTGCGGTAGACGCGCAGATGCCAATCGGGATGCTGCTCGCTGAAGGCGTCCACGCGCTTCAGCGCAAGCCCTTCAGCACCGCCGGCAGCGGCCAGGCGCTGCTTCCGCCGCATCAGCAGTGCCGCGTTGACCAGCAGCACTGCCGCCACACCCAGTACCAGGCCCATCAGCCAATGCCAGAGCACGGTGCCGATGACGGCGCCGGCAAGCAGCACGACCGCCGCGACGATGGCCGGTATCACACATCCAGCCGGTGGCTGCGCATGGTCGATGTCGGCGAACAGCACGTCGGGGCTGTTGAGGCACAGCGCGCCATAGCTGTTGCGGGTGATGATGACATCGCCATCGCGCTGCACGATCTGCTCGCGGATCGGCACGCCATCCACACCGTAGTTGCTGCGCACTTCGCGACGCGGCAGCACCTGCCCGGCGATGATGGCGTTGAGGGCTTCATGGGCACGTGCGTCGGCGTGGGCCTGGGCGTGGGCAGGCCCCTCGTCGGACCAGCCGAAGCGGCGCACGACCATCGGCCGGCCACGGAAACGGGCCTGCAGGCGGGCTTCGGCCCAGTACGCGGGAACGATCATCATCGTGCGGTGCTCCATCATCCATGGCAGGTGCCTGAGTGAGTCTGGCACAGCCCCGAAAGGCCTGCATGTGCCCGCTGCGGTGGCCGGGGCGGAGTGGTAGATTGCGCGCTTCGCATGCACTCCACCAAGGACGGAGCGATGTCCAGTTTCCTGCGTTGCCTGCTTGCCCTGGCCTGTGCCGGGGCGGTCGGCGTGGCGTCGGCGGGAACCCCGCCGGGGCCGCAGATCCTCACCACCGATGCCAGCCGCTTCTACGCGCTCTACGACAGCACCGGCGGCAAGCCCAGCATCGCCCAGCTGGCCGGTTACCTGGCCGAAGGCAGTCCGGGCCTGGGTGAACTGGCGAAGGCGCGCCGGGTCACGCCCGAGCGTATGGCCGAGGCCATTGCCAGCCAGCCCGGGGTGTATGCGCAGGGACGCGGTTGCCTTGCAGAGCTGCCGGCGGTGAAGCAGCGCCTGGTGCAGGTGTTCGGCAACCTGCAGGCGATCTATCCGCAGGCCGCGTTTCCGCCGGTGACCATCGCGGTCGGCCGCGGCCGACCGGTCGGGTTGACCTCCAAGAGCGGGGTGATCATCGGCCTGGAAGCGCTGTGCGCAGCCGATTTCATGAATCCCAATGTGCAGGACCGCTTCGTGCACGTGATCGCGCACGAGTACGTGCACATCCAGCAGACCGGCCTGACCGACGTCGAGCCGGGCGACCCGCATGCGACGGTGCTGCGTGTTTCACTGGGCGAAGGCATCGCCGAGTTCATCGGCGAGCTGATTTCCGGCAATGTCGGCAACGGTCGCCACGCGGCCTGGACCCGTGGCCGGGAAGTACATATCGAAAGCGCCTTCGCACTGGATGTGGACAGCACCGATCTGTCGCCGTGGCTGTACAACTACAAGCCCGGTTCGCAGGAACCCTATGATCTGGGCTACTGGGTGGGCTATCGCATCGCCAAGGCCTATTACCTGCAGGCCGAGGACAAGCGTGACGCGGTGCGTGCGCTGATCCAGCAGGACAACCCGAAGGCGATCCTGGCCGCCAGTGGCTGGACGCCAGGCATGTGGATGCCGGCCAAGGTGACCGGCGTGGCGGCGCGGTCGGCGGCACGCTGAGCGCGGGGCCGCGCGCTAGACTGGCGTAGACATTCAACGGAGAGACCCCATGCGTTCCTTGTCCGCTGGCCTGGCCGCGGTTGCCCTCGGTAGCGCGATGAGCGCCCATGGGATGGCGGCCGACGTGCCCGCCATCAACCCGTTGTTGGTGGAACCTGTCGAGCGACTGCGCCCGGACGAGGTGCGCTTCATGCAGCAGCGCCTGGCCGATTGGCCGGAACTGCAGCGTTACCGCGATGCCAACGCGCGATTGCCTGCCGCCGTACCGGGGCAACCACGCGTGGTGCTCTTCGGTGACTCGATCACCGAAGGCTGGGGCAGGGAGGGCAGCGCGACGTTCTTTCCCGGCAAGGGTTGGCTCAATCGCGGGATCAGCGGCCAGACCACGGCGCAGATGCTGGTGCGTTTCCCGCAGGACGTGCTGGCACTCAAGCCGCGGGTGGTGGTGATCCTGGCTGGCACCAACGACATCGCCGGCAACACCGGCCCGTCCACGCAGGCGATGATCGAAGACAACCTGCACGCGATGGTGGACCTGGCTCGTGCACATGGCATTGCCGTGGTGCTGGCATCGGTGCTGCCGGTCAGCGATTACCCGTGGTTGCCGGGCACGGCACCTGCGCCCAAGGTGCGCGCATTGAACGCGGCATTGAAGCGCTATGCCGATGCGAAGCAGCTGGTCTATCTGGACTACTACACGCCGATGGCCAATGCCGCCGGAGGGCTGGATCCGCAGCTGGCCGACGACGGCGTGCATCCCACCGCGAAGGGCTATGCGGTGATGGCGCCGTTGGCCGAGGCGGCGGTCAAGCGCGCAATGGCGCTGGAGTAGGCACAACCCGCACTGCACAGGATCCAGCCCGCCAAGGTACAGTGGCGCCGAAGCTGGCCACGCCGCGTGGCCGCCAGGGACGATGGGGTGGGTGATGCGGAAGGGAATCCAGGGATGGCTTTGCCGCAGTGGCGCAACGATGGCCTTGCTGCTGGCCGCCGTGCCGGCGTCCAGTGCAGACACGGCGGTGCCTTCGCCGCTGACGCGTGAACCGGTGGGCGGCGTTTCGTTGGCCGAATGGACCGCCCGCTGGTGGCGCTGGGCCGACGCCCAGGGCGGCGCGCCCTATCTCGACCCGGATGGCCGTGTGTGTGATCTGGGCCAGGAAGGCCCGGTCTGGAACCTGGCCGGCACCAATGGCCGTTTCCGGCCACATCGCGAATGCGTGGTGCCGGCTGGCAAGTACCTGTTGCTGCCGATCATCAACATGGCGCACTACCAGATGGATGAGGCTGTGTCCTGCAAGGAGCTCCAGGCGGGGGCGGCGGTCAACAACGATTACCTGATCAGCGCGGTGGTGCTGCTGGACGGCCAGCCACTGGGCGACATGCGCAGGCATCGGGTCCGCAGCGAAGGCTGCTTCCGCATGGATGCCGACGACGAACACTCTCGGCTGGCCGCCGCCGACGGCTACTGGGTAATGCTCAAGCCGTTGCCGCCGGGCCGGCATACCCTGAGCGTGGGTGCCAACTACGGCGTGCCGGATGGCGGCGCATACAGCCGCATGCGGCAGTCCTTCGAGTACGTGCTGCACGTGGGAGGGCGCACCCAGGTCGTGTCGCGCGAACCGCACGCGGTGCCGGTGGCGGCCCCCTGAAGCTCAGGCGTCGTCCTGCTTCAACGCCGCATCGGCGGCCAGCAACGCTTCGGCGGCCGCACTGAGCGGCGGCGACGGCGGGGCGACCACGCCGATCGCTTCCATCATCTTCGGCATGCCCAGGAACTGGCGCGCACGCCGGTCGTAGATGCCGGTGACCAGCAGCGCGCGCGTGGCGATCTTCTGCTCGGCGCCGATCAGCACGCGCTGCTCCATGATGCCGCGCGAGCCGACCCAGCCCACCAGGCGCGTTTCCAGGGTGAAGCGCTGGAACGGCTTCAGCTCGCGGCGGAACTGGATGGTGCCGGCGCCGACGATCGGTGCCCACTTCTCGCGCAGCGCAACCCGGCCCAGGCCCATGCGCAGGATCAGGTCCAGCCGGCCCAGGTCGAAGATGTTCCAGTAGCGACCGTTGGTCATGTGCAGGTTGCTGTCCAGGTCGTTGGGCAGCACCCGGAACTGCAGCCGCGAGACCCCGAACGGCGCCTCCAGCTTCGGCCGGAACAGGCTGCACAGCAGCAGGTGGAGCAGGCGGAACCAGAGATTCATGGTTATGACGACTGTTATAGAATCGCCGGTAAGCTAATCTATGACGACTGTCCTGGCAAGGAGCCTGCCGTGAGCCCGCGCCCCTCTGATGCGCCACAACGCGTGATTGATGCTGCGGCACAGATGCTGGCGCGCGTGGGTCTCAATGCCACCAGCATCCGTGAGGTGACCAAGCTGGCCGAGGCGCCGCTGGGCTCCACCTATCACCACTTTCCCGGCGGCAAGCAGGAGTTGCTGGCGCGCGCCACCCACATGGCTGGCGACAAGGTAGAAACGCTGCTGGTGGAGCTGCTGAAGGGTGGGGCGGTGCAGGGCCTGCAGCAGTTCCTGGCGATGTGGCGTGAGCGCTTGCTGCGTTCCGGGTTCCGCGCGGGCTGTCCGGTGCTGGCCGCGGCAGTGGAAGAGCCGGTGGAGGCCGTGCCCAGCCAGGCACGTGTTGCCGCTGCCGAAGTGTTCGCGCGCTGGCAGGGGCATCTCGCCGGAGCCTTCATTGCCGAAGGCCACGAACCTGCGGCGGCGGATGGACTGGCCAGCCTGGTGATTGCCAGCGTGGAAGGCGCAGTGGCGATGTGCCGCGCACTGCAGGACATCGCCCCGTTCGACCAGGTGGCAGCGCAGTTGCTGAAGGAGGCCGCGCGTCCTTGATCCGGCTATCCGCGTGCGGAAGACGCGCAGCAGGTCATCGGAAGATCATCAGATAGCCCCAGCCGAGCACGATGGGCAGGAAGGCGGCGATGGCCGACGCGCCCAACCATCGCAGGTAGCTGCGGGAGGCGGGGGATCCCTGCCGCTTGAGGGCCCAGGCATGCGTCGGGAGCACCAGCAACGCCTGCACCGCAAAGGTGGCCACGGCGGCAAGCCATGCCACCAGGACGCCGAGGCAGCCATCGCTGATGCAGCGGCTACCAAACCACGAACCCCAACCGGCGAGGCCAATCATTGGAACGAACATCACGAGGGCGGTGGAGCGGGTGAGCTGGGAGACGTGCATGCCGTAGAGCATACTTTTTCGTAGCGGAAAGTCATGATCCAGCCGCCGGCGCGCGGGTACAAGGCCGGCGCCAGTGCGGCCTGTGGGTGATGGACCCACGGCCCCATCGCGCTGGAATCCGTCCACCACCGCCTACGCGTGCCCGGCAAGGATGTCCGCATGCAGCATCAGGTTCCCGAAGTCCCTGGCCGCGCTGCCTCCGGCCCCCGGCGGCGGAATGAAGCGCTCACGCCATTTTTCACGCAGTCCACTGAAATTGCCCGTAGACCACGGCAGCGAAGTCGTGCGTGCGCGCCAGCACCTGCAGCAGCGGGGTTGGCCACGCCTGCAGATGGCCCTGATCGTCGCCCTGACCGGTGCGGCCGGATTCCTTGCCTCGTACCTGCTGCGCCTGGCCGGCATCGACGCGATGTTGCTTCGCTACCCGATGGCCGTGTTGCTGGCCTATGGCGTGTTCCTGCTGCTGGTGTGGATCTGGATCCGCTGGCGCTGGGCAACGTACTGGAGGGACTGTCGCCGGATGTGGGCGGTGGCAGCCCATCGCCTCGCATGCAGGGCATGCAGGAACAGGGATGGTGGCGGGTATGCGTGTCGCATACGATCTGGCCGCTGCTCGGCCTGCTGCTGTTTTTCGCCGTACTGGGCTGGCTCGCGCAGGAATGCGTGCCGGGTGCGAGCCATCTGCTGCAGGTCATCCAGGGGGGGGAGTGCGGTTGGCTCCTTCATGTCGCCTGGACCCGCCCCGTTTTCAGCTGCACTGAACAGTAGGCTATGATCGCGGTCGGCCGGGATTCGTGTCCCGGCGGTGTCACCTATCGGGAGCTTGTCGTACTGCATCTGAAACAGGGGCGCTGGATGGCCGGACGCCCACTGGGACACACAACCACTGACGAGGAAGAGCGCATGGATGTCGCTGCACGCAGGAACAGGACGTTGTTTCGTTGGATCATGGTGACGCTGCTGGCGGCGTTGTTGCCGTTTGCAGCACTGGCGCAGCCCGCAGCCGGGCAGGCCGATGGCGCCGAAGCCGCCACCGCCGCGGAAGAGGCGCAGTGCCGCGCCTGTACCTATGAGCGCATTGGAACCAAGGTCGATATCGGCCTGGTGGCACTGGTGTCGCTGCTGGTGGTGGGCCTGCTGACCGCGGCGTCGCGGGAATGGGGCACTACCTCGCAGCGCTGGACCTGCCGCACGCTGGCCCTGCTGCTGGTGGGTGTCGGTCTGGCGTTGCTGTGGTGGGCTGGCAGCGTCGTCTACCTGGGCTACAACCCGTGGCAGGAAATGGCCGCCCCCGCCGATGGCTCGCTCACCTCGACACTGCTCAGTACCTCGCCGAAGTGGTTGGCGGCACTGGTGCTGATCGGCTTGGCGCCTTCCATCTGGAAGCGCAGCGAGCGCCTGCCGGCCTGGCGTATCGGCTGACACTGGAACGGCGGCGCCGGATCACACCCGGCGCCGCCTGCGGTCATCAGTCAAACCGCAAACGCACACCAGCGTAGATGCCACGGCCTTCGCCCGGCGTCGAGCGGGCAATATCCCTGCCTACGTCGTCGTAGCCCGGCGTGACCGTGGCGGTGTAGTGGCGGTTGCCGAGGTTGCGCATCTCCGCCCAGGCCTGCCAGCGGCCACCGGGTGCGTCGTAGCCGATGCGGCTGCCGAAGATCACGTGGCTGTCGGCCCAGTAGCTGTTGGCGTAGTCGACGGCGATGCGCGAGGCGTATTCGGTATTGAGCGCGGCGTACAGGCCGGATGCGTGATCGAAGCGCAGCTCGGCCTGGTAGGCGTGGCGCGGCAGGCCGGGCAGGCGGTTGCTGCCGAAACGCGCGTCGTGGCGGTAGCGGAAATCGCTGAAGGTATAGGCCTGGCGAAGCGACAGCCGGCCCGGTGCAGCCCGCCACAGCGTGCTGTCCAATCCGGCCTCGATGCCGCGGTGAACGGTGGGGCTGGCGTTGTTCTCGGCGATGAACAGGTTCGGCACCGGTTGCAGTTCAACGCTCAGCAGTTCGTGGTTCACGTGCGCGTAGTAGCCGGTCAGTTCCCAGCGGCCCAGCGCCGCGTCACCGCGCGCGCCCAGTTCCAGCGTGGTGGCGGTCTGGTTCTGCATCGGCACCGGCGCGCGCTGGCGGCCGGTAGACGGGCCATTGCCTGGCCCGAAGTACTGGTTCGAGCCCCAGATCATCGACCACGGGTGCGGCGCCTCCACCGAGCGGCTGAGGTTGCCGAACCACTGGGTCCGGGCGCTGTGCTGCCAGGTGAAGCCCAGTCGCGGCGCATGGTCCCAGTCGTGGTCGCGCAGGCGGCCACCGCTGCTCGGCCAGGTCACCTGCACATCGCGACGGGTGTTGATCAGTGCCAGCCCGGTCTGCATGCGCAGGCGGTCATTGAAGGTGAGGGTGTTGCCGACGTGCAGCGTGCTGTCGGTGCCGTGGTGCCGGAAGTCACGCGTGCGCGTGCCGGCGGCATAGCCGGTGCTGGCAAAGCGCAGCGACTCGCGCACATCGGCGTCCAGATCGTGGGTGACGCGCAGGCCGACCGTGGTTTCGCTGTCCAGGCCGAACAGCCGGTGGCGGCGGCGGTAGTCCAGCGTGGCGTTGAGGTTGGCGTAGTCCAGCTGCTGCCGGTACAGGCTCTCGTTCAAGTCCATCGGGTACTTGTGATAGACCAGCCCGGCCTGCAACGAGGAGTCTTCATCGATCTGCAGCGTGGTGACGTTGCCCACCCAGGTGCTGCCCGGCTGCGGGCGACGCGCATCGATGGCCAGGTTGGCCGCATTCGCGGCACGCGGATCGTTACGGATCTGATCGCGGGTCAGGCGACCGGGCGTTTCATGATTGGTTTCGCGGTAGCGCACGAAGAAACGCGTCTGCAGGTCGGGCGTGATCTGCCAGCCGATGTTGGCCATCGCGCCCTTGCCGTCGCCGCGCGCATGACGCTGGTAACCGTCGAATTCGGTATCGGTGTAGGCCAGGAAGTAGTCGACATCACCACTGACGCCGCCCCAGCTGATGCCGCGCTTCTGGTAGCCACGGCTGCCGGCTTCGTAGTGCAGCTGCACGCCCGCCGAATCACGACCGCTGCGGCTGACGTAGTCGATGGCACCGCCCAGCGCCAACGCACCGCGCTCGAAGCCGTTGGCGCCCCGCAGGACTTCCACGCGCGACAGCCACAGCGGTTCCAGCAGCTCGTAGGGCGTGCCGCCCGGGCCGGTCAGTGGCAGGCCGTCGATCGACACCGCAATGCCCGAGGCGTGCGCGCCCGGGCCCCGGTTGATGCCCGAGCCACGGATCGAGATCTTGGTGCCCTCATTACCCGGCGACTGCGCGCTGATACCCGGCTGGTAGGCCAACACATCGGCGCTGGTGGATAGTCGGCTGTCGGCCTTGGCCACGTCGATGACGTTGCTGGCGCCGGGGATGCGCTTCAGGGCCTCGCGCGCCTGCGCGCTGGCATCGGCGGCAGCGGTGACCTGCACGGCATCGAGGGTGGTGGCCTGCGGGGCGGCGGCGGCGGTGGAAGCCAGGGCGAGGGAAACAGCCAGGAACAGCAGCGACGGGTGAGGGCGGTACGACGGAAGCGACATGCGGGAATGCTGTAAACCACGAAAGTGGCGCGCAAGTTAACAGGTCGACAGCGCCGCGTCACCCGCCGGCGGCGTATGGCCGCCCGCCGTGTTCCTGTAGAGCCGAGCCCACGCTCGGCTAATCGCGCGCAGCGCGGGTTGTTTGCCATCGCAACGAAGAGCAGCCGAGCATGGGCTCGGCGCTACAGCAGGGTTTATGGCGAGGGTTTCGCCAGCTTCTTGGCCTTCGCGTACAGCCGATCAGCCGCTTCCCTATCGCCCAATGCCGCATGGCACTCGGCCAGGCTGTCCCACGCGTTGGCCGAATCCGGATACAGCTCGGCGTTGAGCGCGAACACTTTCAGCGCCTTGCTGGCACCAAGACTCTCGCGGATGGCATAGCCATCACCGTTGATCGCACGCTCCAGTTCGCCGGTGGGAACGCCATTGCTGTCGCGCAGCCAGCTACGCATCTGCGGTTTCGCATCGGTGCTGTCATCCAGCGCATAGCCGATCAGCCGCTCGGACAACACCGCATGCGGAAACTCCCCGGGCGCAACCACCGCCATCGTGCTCTCCACCAGCGTGCTGGACCAGACATTGCGGGCGCTGCCATTGGTCAGGTACACGAACACCCAGTAGCCGCTGGCCAGCGTGCCCTTGTAGGCCAATCGCGCACGTACACGGCTGCCACCATCGTGGCCGACCTGGGTGTAGCCGTCGCTGCGGGTGGTGTCCCAGCCGGTGGAGAAGAAGTTGCTGCCGCCACCGCTCAGCTTCTGCGGCTGCCAGAGTTTTTCCAGGGTCGCCGTGCGCACCAGCTTGCCGGTCGCCAGCGCCTGCAGGAAACGGTTCATGTCGCCCACGGTGGTCTGCAGGTCGGCATGCCCCCAGCCGTAGTTGGGCCAGGGATCTTCATTGGCCGGTTGCAACGCGCCATCCTTGCCGATGTACGGCACCGCCGCGCGCTCGACCGGCACGTTGGCGATGCCCCATGACGTGCTGGTCATCTTCAATGGCTGCAGGATGCGTTCGCGCGCGATGGCCGGGTAGGGCGTGCGGTAGTGTGCTTCCAGCAGCGCTGTCAGTACCAGGTAGTTGGCCTGGGTGTACTGCATGCGGCTGCCGGTGGCGAACTGCATCGGTGCCGCACCGGCCACCTTCAGTGCCGCGCCAAGGTCAGGCGCTACACCGGGGTAGCCCTTGCTCACCCAGCGGTTATCCACCCGGTCGTAGTACTCGCCGATGCCGGAGCTGTGGTTGAGGAAATCGCGCACACGGATCGCCCGCCATGCTGCGGGCAAGTCCGGCACATAGCGGCTGGCCGGTGCATCCAGATCCACCTTGCCCTGATCGACCAGTTGCATCACCAGCGTGCTGGTCAGCAGCTTGGCCATCGACTGCGCGGCGAAGATGGTCTCGACGGTGGCAGGGGCATGGGCAGCGGGATCACGTTCACCGCTGGCGCCCTGGTAGAGCACCTGGCCGTTGTGTGTGACCAGTACCGCCTGGCCGGCAATGCCGTAGCGCTCGCGGTTGCTCTGCAGTTGGGCGTCGAGCTGAGTGGAGAGAGTGGTGGGGACGTCACGCGCCGAAGCGGGCGGGATCGCAAACAGCGTGCAGAGCAGTGCGGCAGCGAGCGTGCGGTACATCGCGGTGATCCATCAGCGGTGATGGCGCATGTTGGTCACGACCGACGAGCGGGTCAAGGCCGCCGATTCCCGCATCGGGGAGAGCCGGCCAGCGGCCGGCACTACCACACGTTTCGGTAGTGCCGGCCGCTGGCCGGTACCTCCGTGATCAGCCGAGGATTCCCGGCAGATCCAGTCCCTTTTCCTTCGCGCAGTCGATCGCGATGCCATACCCCGCATCGGCATGGCGCATCACGCCAGTGGCCGGGTCGTTCCACAGCACGCGGCCAATCCGCTTCGCCGCCGCTTCGGTGCCATCACAGACAATCACCATGCCGGCGTGCTGCGAGAAGCCCATGCCCACGCCGCCACCGTGGTGCAGCGACACCCACGTCGCGCCGCTGGCGGTGTTGAGCAGGGCGTTCAGCAGCGGCCAGTCGGACACCGCATCGGAACCGTCGGCCATCGCTTCGGTTTCGCGGTTCGGCGAAGCGACGCTGCCGCTGTCCAGATGGTCACGACCGATCACCACCGGTGCCTTCAGTTCGCCGTTGGCCACCATTTCATTGAAGGCCAGGCCGAGGCGATCACGATCACCCAGGCCGACCCAGCAGATGCGTGCCGGCAGGCCCTGGAACTTGATCTTCTCGGCGGCCATGTCCAGCCAGCGGTGCAGGTGCGGGTTGTCCGGAATCAGTTCCTTCACCTTTGCATCGGTCTTGGCGATGTCTTCCGGATCACCGCTCAGTGCGGCCCAGCGGAACGGGCCGATGCCGCGGCAGAACAGTGGACGGATATAGGCCGGCACGAACCCCGGGAAATCGAAGGCATTGGCCACGCCTTCTTCCAGTGCCATCTGCCGCAGGTTGTTGCCGTAGTCCACGGTCGGCACGCCCAGCGCGTGGAAGCCGAGCATGGCGCGGATGTGGTTGGCCATCGATGCACGCGCGGCCTTCTCCACTTCCTTGGGGGCGGAAGCGCGCTTCTCATCCCACTGTTCGACCGTCCAGCCCTGCGGCAGGTAGCCGTTCACCGGGTCGTGCGCGGAGGTCTGGTCGGTCAGCAGGTCCGGCTTCACGCCGCGCTTGAGCAGTTCGGCCAGCACATCGGCAACGTTGCCGAGCAGGCCCACCGACTTCGGCGTGCCGGCCTTGCACGACTCGTCGATCAGGCGCAGCGATTCGTCTAGGTTGTCGGTCCAGGTATCCAGGTAGCCGGTGCGCAGGCGCATGTCGATGCTGCTCTTGCGGCACTCGACGGCCAGGCAGGAGGCGCCGGCCATCACGGCAGCCAGCGGCTGTGCACCACCCATGCCGCCGAGGCCACCGGTGAACAGCCACTTCCCGGTCAGGTCGCCGCCGAAATGCTGGCGCCCCATTTCCACGAAGGTCTCGTAGGTGCCCTGCACGATGCCCTGCGCACCGATGTAGATCCAGCTGCCGGCGGTCATCTGGCCGTACATGGCCAGGCCTTTCCTATCCAGCTCGTTGAAGTGGTCCCAGTTGGACCAGCGCGGCACCAGGTTGGAATTTGCGATCAGCACGCGCGGCGCGTCGGCGTGGGTGCGGAACACGCCTACCGGCTTGCCCGACTGCACCAGCAGGGTCTGGTCGTCGTCCAGGCGCTTGAGCGTCTCGACGATGGCATCGAAGCTTTCCCAGTCGCGCGCGGCGCGGCCGATGCCGCCGTACACCACCAGTTCCTGCGGGCGCTCGGCCACGTCCGGGTGCAGGTTGTTCATCAGCATGCGCAGCGGCGCTTCGGTCAGCCAGCTTTTGGCGTTGAGCGTGGTGCCGGTCGGCGCGGCAATGGTGCGGGACGGGTCGTTGCGGGTCATGCGGCGCTCCGGTTCGTAGCGAATTCAAGGCAGGCGTTGAGCACCTGCGCCAGGGTGTGGCGCAGCGGTGCGGCGTGGGCGGGGTCGAGCGGGGTGGGCCAGCTGTGTTCGTCCACCTGGTCGGGCAGCGGCTCGTGCATGTAGCCGCGGCAGGCAAGTTCCATCTGCAGGCTATGCACGCCGCCCGGGATGTTGCTGTAGTGGCGGGTGATCCAGCCGCCCTTGAAGCGGCCGTTGCGCACCTGGCTCATGCCACTGAGCGCCAGCAGGTTCTCCACCACATCGCTCAAGGCGTTGTCGCAGGAGGTGTCCGGTGCACCGGAGGGGCCGGCGGTACCCAGGTTGAACTGCGGCAGCTCGCCTTCGAACAGGTGCGGGATGTGTGAGCGGATAGAGTGCGCGTCGTACACCACCACGGTAGCGTGGCGTGCGCGCAGGCGCGTGATCTGCGCCGCCAGCGCATCGTGGTAAGGCAGGAAATACGTGTCGCGGCGACGGGCGATTTCCGCTTCGTCCGGTTCGCGCCCGGCGTGATACAGCGGCTGGTTGTCGAAGGTGGTCAGCGGGCACAGGCCGGTGGTGTTCTGGCCTGGGTACAGCGAGACGCCGCTGGGATCGCGGTTGAGGTCGATCACCGAACGCGAGATCGCCGAGCGCACCGTGGTCGCCCCCATGCCGCGCACGAAGTCGTACAGTTCGTGTACCCACCAGTCTGCGTCGCGGCGGGCCAGCCACGGCGAGTGGTAGTCGCCGATCAGGTCGTGCGGCAGCTCGCTGCCGGTATGTGGGAAGCTGACGATCAACGGGGCGTCGCCCTCGTGCACCGTCAGCCATTCGGGATGGGTATTCATGCCTGCGGTTCCACGGTTGGCAACAGGTCGGTCAGGCCCTGCGCCAGCGCGCCACTGCGCACCAGATTCGTGGCGGTCACCATGTCCGGATGGAAGTAGCGGTCTTCTTCCAGCGTCGGCACCTGCGCACGCAGGGTGGCGCGCACGGTTTCCAGCGCGGCGCTGGAGCGCAGTGGGGCGTGGAAGTCGCAGCCCTGCGCAGCGGCCAGCAGCTCGATGCCAATCACGTTGGCCGCGTTCTCGGCCATCTGCATCAGCCGGCGCGCGGCGTGCGCGGCCATCGACACATGGTCTTCCTGGTTGGCCGAGGTCGGGATCGAGTCAACGCTGGCGGGGTAGGCGCGCTGCTTGTTTTCCGAGACCAGCGCCGCGGCAGTCACCTGCGGAATCATGAAACCGGAATTCAAACCGGGGCGCGGGGTCAGGAAGGCGGGCAGGCCGGACAGCGCCGGGTCCACCAGCATCGCCAGGCGGCGCTCGCTGATCGAGCCAATCTCGCACACCGCCATCGCCAGCATGTCGGCGGCAAAGGCCACCGGCTCGGCGTGGAAGTTGCCACCGGACAGCGCTTCGCCGGTATCGGTGAACACCAGCGGATTGTCGGACACGCCGTTGGCTTCGATTTCCAGCGTGGTCGCGGCCTGGCGCAGGATGTCCAGCGCCGCGCCCATCACCTGCGGCTGGCAGCGCAGGCAGTAGGGATCCTGCACGCGCACGTCGTTGTCACGGTGTGATTCGCGGATGTCCGAGCCCTGCATCAGCGTGCGCAGGGTGGCGGCGGTGGCGATCTGCCCGCGCTGGCCGCGGATGGCGTGGATGCGGGGGTCGAAGGGCGTGTCGGAACCCTTGGCCGCTTCCACCGACAGCGCGCCGGTCACCAGTGCGGCCTGGAACACGGTCTCGATCTCGAACAGGCCCGCCAGCGCATAGGCGGTGGAGAACTGGGTGCCGTTGAGCAGCGCCAGGCCTTCCTTCGCGCCCAGCTCGATCGGTTGCAGGCCGGCACGTGCCAGTGCATCGACCGCCGGCAGGCGCTCGTCGCCAAGGAAGGCTTCGCCTACGCCCAGCATCACGCTGGCCAGGTGCGAGAGCGGCGCCAGGTCACCCGAGGCACCCACCGAGCCCTGTGCGGGCACCACCGGCAGCACGCCCTTGACCAGCATCGCTTCCAGCAGCAGCAGGGTCTCCTCGCGAATGCCTGACGCACCCTGCGCCAGGCTGACCAGCTTAAGCGCCATCATCAGGCGCACCACGCTGGCCGGCATCGGCTCGCCCACGCCAGCGGCATGCGAGAGCACGATGTTCCGCTGCAGGGTGGCCAGATCTTCGCGCTCGATGCGCACGCTGGCCAGCTTGCCGAAGCCGGTGTTGATGCCATACACCGGCGCGCCCTTGGCGACGATGGCGGCCACCGCCGCCGCACTGGCGCGCACCACCGGCAGCGCGGCCGGGTCCAGTGCGAGCGGCGCACCGCGATAGACCTGCCGCCACTGGGCGAGAGTGACATGGCCGGGGCGAAGAACCAGGGTGTTGCTCATGTGTTGCTCCAGGAGGCAGGCAGGTCGGGCTGTCCGCGCACCACGCGCGCGTGCAGCGGGTTGAATCCAATGCGATAGACCAGGTCGGCGGGGGCATCGATGTCCCAGATCGCCAGGTCGCAGTCCATGCCCACCGCCAGGCGGCCGATGCGCTCGCCATGGCCCAGTGCGCGCGCCGCTTCACGGGTGAAGCCGGCGATGCACTCGTCCACGGTCAGGCGGAACAGGGTGGCGCCCATGTTCATCGCCAGCAGTGGGCTGGTCAGCGGCGAAGTGCCCGGGTTGCTGTCGGTGGCCAGCGCCAGCGGTACGCCGGCCGCACGCAGCGCGGCGATCGGCGGCAGGGTGGTATCGCGGGTGAAATAGAAGGCACCGGGCAGCAGCACGGCGACGGTACCGGCAGCGGCCATCGCGGCGATGCCGGCATCGTCCAGATGTTCGATATGGTCGGCCGACAGTGCCCCGAAGCGGGCCGCCAGTTCGGCGCCATGCTGGTTGCTCAGCTGCTCGGCGTGGATCTTCACCGACAGCCCGTTGGCGCGCGCCGCTTCAAAGACCTGGCGCGCCTGCGCCGGCGAGAAGGCGATGTTCTCGCAGAACACATCCACCGCTTCGGCCAGGCCTTCGGCGGCGATGGCCGGAATCATCACGTTGCACACCTCGTCGGTGTATTCCTGTGCTTCGCGGCCTGGCGGAACCGCGTGTGCGCCGAGGAAGGTGGTCACCACGTTGACCCGGCATTCCTCGCCCAGCGCACGCGCCACCTGCAGCTGCTTGCGCTCGTCGGGCAGGGTCAGGCCGTAGCCGGACTTGATCTCGAGGGTGGTCACGCCCTCGGCGCGCATCGCCAGCAGGCGTGGCCGGCTTTCGCGGGCCAGCTGTTCCGGCGTGGCGGCACGGGTGGCGCGCACGGTGGAAACGATGCCGCCGCCGGCACGGGCGATCTCGGCATAGCTGACGCCCTGCAGGCGCTGCTCGAACTCGTTGGCGCGGTTGCCGGCGTAGACCAGGTGGGTATGGCAGTCGATCAGGCCGGGCGAAATCCAGCGGCCTTCGCCGTCGATGCGGGTGGTCGGCTGCAGGTGGGCATCGCTGCCGACCGCGCCGACATGGACGATGCGGCCGTCGGCGCAGGCCAGGACGCCATCGCGGATGACACCCAGCCCTTCGCCATCAAGGGTGATCAGGTGGACGTTGGACCAGAGGGTATCGACGTGCATGGCATCCACAACGCGGCTGTGCTTATATGTCTATACAATATAGGCGTCCATTTCGGGTTGTCCAGCCATGTCCGATTCGCGTTCCCCGCACAGTTTCCATGCCGCCCACGCCCTGCTGGCCGAGGGTTGGGTCCGCGATGTCCGCCTGCAGGTGCAGGACGGTCGCATCGCGGCCATCAGCACGGGGCAGGGCGCGCAGTCGGGCGACACCCGCGTCGGCATCCTGGTGCCGGGCCTGCCCAACCTGCACAGCCATGCTTTCCAGCGCGGCATGGCCGGGCTGACCGAGATCGGCGGCGGCGACGGTGACAGCTTCTGGAGCTGGCGCGAGCTGATGTACCGTTTCCTGGCCCACCTGCGCCCAGACGCGGTGCAGGCCATTGCCGCCCAGGCCTATATGGAAATGCTGGAAAGTGGCTTCACCCGCGTCGGTGAATTCCATTACCTGCACCACGACGCCGAGGGCCACGCCTATGCCAACCGCGCCGAGATGAGTGCACGGATCGCGGCGGCAGCCGAGCAGACCGGCATCGGCCTGACCCTGCTGCCGGTGTTCTATGCGCATGCCGATTTCGGCGGGGCGGCGCCGAATCCAGCGCAGCGGCGCCTGATCCACGACGTGGACGGCTTCGCGCAGCTGCTGGAGGCCGCCAAGCCGGCCTTGGCCGCGCTGCCCGACGCGGTGCTCGGCATCGCACCGCACAGCCTGCGTGCGGTCACCGGCGAGGAACTGAGTGCGTTGCTGCCGCTGACCGACGGCCCGGTGCACATCCATATCGCCGAGCAGGTGCGCGAAGTGGAGGCCTGCCTGGCCTGGAGCGGCCAGCGCCCGGTGCAGTGGCTGTACAACCATGCGCCGGTGGATGCGCGCTGGTGCCTGGTGCATGCCACCCATATCACTGATGACGAGCGCGCGGCCATCGTCGCCAGCCAGGCCGTGGCCGGCCTGTGCCCGATCACCGAGGCCAACCTGGGCGACGGCCTGTTCCCGATGCAGGCGTTCGCGCGCGAGGGCGGGCGCTTCGGCGTCGGTTCCGATTCCAATGTGCTGATCGACGCGGCCGAAGAACTGCGCCTGCTCGAATACGGCCAGCGTCTGACCCTGCGCGGTCGCAACGTACTGGCCCCGGATGCCACCCGCAGCACCGGCCGCTTCCTGTTCGAAGGCGCACTGCACGGTGGCGCACAGGCGCTGGGCGTGGCCGCCGGCCTGCAGGTCGGCGCCAGTGCCGACCTGGTTGAACTGGACGCCGCACACCCGGCGCTGCAGGCGCGACAGGATGACGCATGGCTTGACAGCTGGGTGTTCGCCGCACGTAATGGCGCGCTGCGATCGGTCTGGCGCCATGGCCGCCAGTGCGTGGCCGAGGGCCGCCACCTGCAGCGCGAGGCGATCACCAGCGCCTTCGCTGCCGCCCTGCGCGGCGTGCTGGGCTGATCGCCTCCCGCCACCGAGACCCCATTACGTGAAGGCCAGCAAGTCCGCCACGCTCAACCAGCGTATCCGCAGCGATCTGGAAAGCCGCATCCTCAGTGGAGAGTGGGCGCCGGGCTTCCGGATTCCGTACGAGCACGAGTTGATGGAGCAGTACGGATGCTCGCGGATGACGGTGAACAAGGTGCTGACCGCACTGGCCGAGAGCGGCATGATCGAGCGCCGCCGTCGCGCGGGTTCGTTCGTGGCGCGTCAGCCACCGCACCTGGAGCAGGTGGCGCTGGAGATTCCCGATATCGCGATGGAAGTCGGCTCGCGGGGACATCAGTACGCCTATCGACTGCTGCAGCGCGACCTGCGCCTGGCCGATGCCGGCAATGCCGGCGAAGTCGAGCTGGCCGGCAGCGAAATGCTGCTGGCGATGCGCTGCCTGCACCTGGCCGATGGCCGCCCGCTGGCACTGGAGCACCGCCTGATCAGCCCGGTGGGCGTGCCCGAGGTGTTGGAGGTCGACTTCAGCACCACCGCCCCGGGCAGCTGGCTGCTGCAGAACGTGTCCTGGACCCGTGCCCAGCATCGCATCAGTGCCTGGGGCGCGGATACTGCCACCGCCAGGCTGCTGGATGTGAAGCCCGGTACCGCCTGCCTGGTGATCGAACGCCTGACCTGGCGTGGCGAACAGCCGATCACCCGCGTTCGCCAGGTGTTCCTGGGGGATGCCTGGGACCTGGTGGCGCGCTTCGCGCCGGGCGCGCGATAGGGATTCCATCCACGCATGGCGTGGATCTACTCTGCCGAAACGACTGTCGCCTTGAACTCTGTCGGGGCGTGTGTACGATGTGTATCGTCCCTGCATGAAGAGCAGGGACCTCATCCGGGAACTGGAAGCGGCAGGTTGGATCTGTCGTCGATCCGCGGATCCCATCATGTATTCGTGCACTCGCAGCACCCTCACATCATCACCGTTCCTCACCCAAGGAAGGATCTGGGGAAAGGGCTGGTGCAGGCGTTGCGGAAGCTCGCAGGACTGACGTAGGAGGGCCCATGCGATATCCAGTCTTGATCGAGGCGGGCGATGAGCGCACCGCGTGGGGTGTGGTCGTTCCAGATCTGCCGGGGTGCTTCTCAGCGGCCGACACGCTTGATGATGCGCTCACTGCGGCGGAAGAGGCGGCGCTCGCCTGGATTGATGTGGCCCTGGATGAGGGGCGCTCGATTCCGACACCTTCAGCGCCGCAGAAGATCGCCGCCGAGGCATCCAAGGACATCTGTTGGATTCTTGCGTACATCTGCGTTGATCCGGCTCTGCTGGACGACACCATCGAGCGGGTCAATATCAGCCTGCCACGCCGGATCCTGGCGAGGCTGGATGCGCAGGCTAGAGCGGCGGGTGAATCGCGCTCCAGTTACATCGCCCATCTCGCGGCATTGGGCTGAGCAGGCGCCATGTGGAGCCGAGCCCATGCTCGGCTGCTGTTCGCGCGTGGCTCAACTCTGCAAAGGCATCCACGCGTGGCGTGGATCTACCAAGGGGTCGCGCATCGGGATTCAGTAGATCCACGCCATGCGCGGATGCTGCGCCATCAATACGTAGCGCACTGCCGCCAGCGTACGGGCTCATCCACGCCGGGGCGGGCGTTGAGCTGGATGCGCACGTTGCGCAGCGCGGGGTAGTGCAGCACTTCCTCGCAGACCAGCGGCCACACCGCGTCCAGTTCGCCGGTGCGGTTGATCGCCAGTGTCTGCCGGGTCAGCCAGACACCGCTGGCGATGCCGGGCTTGCCGGCCAGGGCGCGGGCCAGATCGGCCTGGAAGCGCTCCAGCGTGGCGGCATCGGGGTCGGGATTGCTGCGCGCGTCGGTCGCGGGGGCGACGGCAGGCGTGGGAGCGGGGGCGGCCGCAGGGACTGCTTCGATCGGGGCGGGTGCGGCTGAAGGCGCGGCCGAAGGCGTCGGCACCACCGGCGCCGCAGCAACCGGAGCGGGCTCTTCCACATGCAGGCCCTGCAGACCCAGGCCGACAAGCAGCCCCAGCGTGGCCGCACCCAGTGCGGCAATGGCAATGCGGCGCAGCGCTTCGTGCCGGGCGCTGGCGCGCACGCGCGCTTCGATATCGGCAGGGAGGTAGGGCTGCAGCAACGGCCACAGGCGCGGCCCGTCCAGCACTTCAACCGCCTGCTTCTCGGCGGCGCCACGGCCGTCGCGCTCGATACGGCCTTCGGTCAGCAGTACGCCACCCTTGGCGCCGGCCAGGCGCGCGGCCGCACCCAGTTCGTTCACTGCGGCGGTGCCGATGCGGTAGGCCAGGCCGTGCTTGCACGACACCAGCCATTGATTGGGGCCATCGCTGAGCAGGAAGTCGCTGCTCGGCTCGCGGGCATCTTCGGCCGGATCGATCAGCTCACGCAGGCCGCGCTGTTCGCGCAGCATGCGCTTGACCAGAACCGAGAATTCGCGCCAGTGCATGCCTGCCAGGGCCTGCAGGCCGAGTTGCATCTCCTTCTGCCGCCGCTTGATCCACCACAGATAGACAACGGCCAGGGAACAGGTAAGCAGGGCCGACAGCAGGGCCAGGATCCAGGGGAGCATGCAGGAGTAGGGCGGAAGGGGCGAAAGCGGAGAGCGACAGTGTAAAGGTCGCGGTGCCCGGCTGGGTCAGGATGTTCCTGACAGGAAGCGTGATGGAGCGCGCAGAACGGTATACGACGGACACGAAAAACCCGCCAATCCTGAAGCCGTGAGGGGAGGGAACAAACGGCAGCCGAAGCGATTGGCGGGTTGCTCGCGATTGTCAATCAAAATTTATTGCATTGCAACAATTGCGCTCAGGGAATGCTGTCCGGCGATTGATGGCTGCCCGGTGCGGGGGCATCTGCACCCGAAGCTGCCCGGTTTTCCAGCCTGGCCAGGCGCGCGTGCAGGGCATCGATGCGGGCTTCCAGCGCGGTCACCTCGTCGGCAGTGGGTACATGCAGGCGCTTGAGCACGCCCTGTACCTGGTCATCAAAGGCCTTCTCGACCTTGTTCCAGGTGCCGGAGGCCTTCTCGCGGGCCTCGTCCAGTGAGGTTTCGACGTTGTCACGCCAGCCCGGGCCCTGTTCGCTGTTGCGTTCACGGCGGCGGGCTTCCCAGGCTTCGCCTTCCTTCACCAGGCCGTCGAAGAAGCGGCTGCCCTCGGCCTGCGCGCGCCCCAGCGCACCCAGCCCGGCCAGCCAGACCTGTTGCGCCGAATCGCTGAGCTTGCGCGAGAAGCGCTCGGCCTGGTCACCGAAAGAGGCGTCGTCGTTGCGGCGGTCGTCGTTCTCGTAGTGGTTCATCGCACTTCCCGTGGGAGTTGGGCCTGCCCCGAGAGTAGCGCGCGGTGGCGTTGCACGGCCGTGATGGCCGCCGCCAGGATTCAGCCCAGCTTTTCCTTCAGCACGCGCTGGATCTCGCCTTCGACCATGCCCTTCATCGCCGACAGCAGGAAACCGAGCTTGGCGGTCACGCGCACGGCGCCCGGCTGCAGTTCGATCGCACCGTCCACACCGCTGCCGGAGAAGTTCAGGACGTCGGCGGTCCAGGACGACTTCAGGCCGAAGCGCTCGGACAGCTTGACAGCGACCTGTTCGATCGCGGCGCGCGCCTGTGCGTCGGGCAGGGCGTGGGCGTGGCGGACATCGATGGTGGACATGCAGGCTCCTGGCGCAGGGCGGGGATGATCAAAGAGGGCGAGCATTGTGCGCATCAAGGGCCGCCGCGCCAAGCACTCATCGTGGGTTCTTCTTCGTTGGCGACCAACCTGCTAGGCTGCGCCGCGTGCAGAACCTGCTAGTTCACTTCAGTCAGCAACAACAGCCCGACCAGCCCCTGCGGCCCGGGGTGCAGCGCATCGTGCGCCAGGCCAACGGCAGCGTGCGGCTCGGTGATGCCGGCCACGGCGCCCTGCTGCTGGCCCAGTTCTGCATGGACGATCGCGGCCTCTGGCTGCAGGTCGGCAATGGCATCCGCGGCATCCACGTCAATGGTCGACCGGTGCGCCGGATGGCCCTGCTGCGCGCGGGCGATGCGGTATACGTGGATGGCGTGGAGATGGTGCTGCAGGGCGAAGTCGAGAGCCTGCTGCAGGCGCCTGCGCCGAAGAACGAGGATGGCAGCGACGAGCAGCAACGACTGCTGCGCGGTGTCGGTGGCCTGCACCATGGCCGCAGTTTCACCCTGTCGCAGGCCCGCCTGATCGGCCGCGGCAACGAGGCCGACATCGCCATCGATGACCCGGCCTTCGCCGAACAGCATGCCCGCGTGGAAGTGCACGGCGAGCGCGTGCTGCTGCGCGACCTGGGCAGCGCCGACGGTACCCGGGTCAACGGCGTGGCCGTGCGCCACTGCTGGCTGCAGGCCGGCGACCAGGTCGTGTTCGATGGCCAGCACCGGTTCGTGCTGGAAGTGCCGCACGATCCGCGCCGGCGGCCGCTGCCCGCCGAGGACGACGCCAGCCACGAGGCCGAGCAGGCGCCGGTGCTGCCGGCCGCGCCGCGCAGGGTCCGGCGCTGGCCGTGGCTGCTGGTGAGTGCGCTGCTGCTGGCCGCACTGCTCAGCCTGCTGCTCTGGTTCGGCGCGCGCTGATCTGAATCCGCTGGGTCCGCGCGGTGGTGGGTGCCGACCTTGGTCGGCACGCTCCGTCGGCGGGCTTGACGCCTGGCAGCACACGGCTTTGGTAGGTGCCGACCTTGGTCGGCACGCTTTTTCGGCGGGCATGACGCCTGGCAGCACACGGCTTTGGTAGGTGCCGACCTTGGTCGGCACGCTTTTCCGGCGGGCATGACGCCTGACGGCGTACGCCGACCAAGGTCGGCGACTACCGGGGCTTTGCTGCTGATCTGAATCCGCTGGGTCCGCGCGCTGGTGGGTGCCGACCTTGATCGGCACGCTCCGTCGGCGGGCTTGACGCCTGGCAGCACACGGCTTTGGTAGGTGCCGACCTTGGTCGGCACGCTTTTTCGGCGGGCATGACGCCTGACGGCGTACGCCGACCGAGGTCGGCGACTACCGGCGCCACGCCGGCGGCGAATGGATTCCAATGAAACCAAATTTCCCTTGCCGCACTAGGCCGCAAGGCTGGTGCACTGCGGCATACTAGGGGTCTTGCCCCACAGGTGTGACATGACGCGCGCGTTCAACTTCAGTGCCGGCCCTGCGACCTTGCCGGAATCGGTCCTGCGCCAGGCGCAGGCGGAAATGCTGGACTGGCACGGTAGTGGTGCCTCGATCGTGGAAATGAGCCATCGCGGCGCGGAATTCATGTCCGTGGCCGCCGAGGCCGAGGCCGACCTGCGCCGCCTGCTCGATATCCCCGACGACTACGCGGTGCTGTTCCTGTCCGGTGGTGCCACCACCCAGCAGGCGCTGATCCCGCTCAACTTCGCCAGCCCCGGCCAGCGCGCCGACTACGTGGTCAGTGGCCATTGGGGAAAGACTGCGGTCAAGCAGGCCGGCGTCTACGTCGACGTCAACATTGCCGCCAGCAGCGAGCCCGACGGCTATCGCACGCTGCCGCCCCGCGCCGACTGGCAGCTCTCGCCCGACGCCGCCTATGTGCACATCACCGCCAACGAGACCATCCACGGCGTCGAGTTCCGTGATGTGCCGGATACCGGCGATGTGCCGCTGGTGGCGGACTTCAGCTCGTCCATCGCCAGCGAGCCGCTGGATGTACGCCGCTACGGTGTGATCTATGCCGGCGCGCAGAAGAACCTGGGCCCGGTCGGCATCGCAGTGATGATCGTCCGCCGCGATCTGCTCGAGCGTACTGGCCAGCCGCGCGCGGACATCTTCGATTACCGCTCGCATGTCGCCCGCGATTCGATGCTCAACACCCCGCCGACCTGGAACTGGTACCTGGCCGGCCTGGTGTTCAAGTGGATGCTGGCCGAAGGCGGCGTGGCCGAATTCGCCAGGCGCAATGCCGCCAAGGCGGCACTGGTGTACGGCGCCATCGATGGCTCCGGCGGCTTCTACCGCAACGAGGTCGCGCATGCGGCACGCTCGCGGATGAACATCCCGTTCTTCCTGCCCGATGCCGGGCTTGATGCCCGCTTCGTCGCCGAAGCCAAGGCTGCCGGCCTGCTGGCGCTGAAGGGACACAAGGTGGTCGGGGGCATCCGTGCCTCGCTGTACAACGCCATGCCGCTGGCCGGGGCCGAGGCGCTGGTCGCCTTCATGGCCGATTTCCAGCAGCGTCACGGCTGAGCAATGAACGGCGCGCACCGTCGGGTGCGGGTCCCGCAACAAGGAATTCCGATGGCAAGCAGCAAATCCAGCAAGAAGGCGCCGAAGAAGGCCGAACCGGCCAAGGACAGCGCGCCCAGCAAGGCGAAGGGCAAGGCCAAGGCCGCCTCGAACCCGGCACCCACCCTGGCACCGCTGGCGCTGGCCGATGTGCGCTCGAAGATCGACCAGATCGACCGTGACATCCAGAGCCTGATCGCCGAGCGCGCGCGCTTCGCCCACCAGGTCGGCAAGGCCAAGGGCAAGCTGGCCGCCGCTGTCGACTACTACCGCCCCGAGCGCGAAGCGCAGGTGCTGCGCATGGTGGTGGACCGCAATGAAGGCCCGCTCAGCGACGAGCTGCTGGTGCATGTCTATCGCGAGATCATGTCGGCCTGCCTGGCCCAGCAGGAGCCGCTGAAGATCGGCTACCTCGGCCCGGAAGGCACCTTCAGCCAGCAGGCCGTGCTCAAGCACTTCGGCCGCTCCGCGCTGGGCCTGCCGATGGCCAGCATCGAGGAAGTATTCCAGGAAGTGGAAGCGGGCAACGCCGATTTCGGCGTGGTGCCGGTGGAGAATTCGGGACAGGGCACCATCCAGATCACCCTGGACATGTTCCTGACCTCCAACCTGAAGATCTGTGGCGAAGTGGAACTGCGCGTGCAGCAGTACCTGATGTCGCGCAGCGGCCGCATCGAGGACATCGAGCGCATCTACGCACACCCGCAGTCGTTCATGCAGACCTCGGCGTGGCTGCGCGCCAACCTGCCGAAGGCCGAGAAGATTCCGGTATCCAGCAACGCCGAAGGCGCGCGTCGCGCGCGCAACGCCGATGATGCGGCGGCCATTGGTGGCGAGAGCGCCGGCCACGTGTACGGCCTGAAGAAGGTGGTCACCAAGCCGATCCAGAACGATGCCGACAACACCACCCGCTTCCTGGTGGTGGGTCGCAACATCTTCCCGACCTCCGGCCACGATCGCACGTCGGTGCTGGTGTTCATCCATGACAAGCCCGGTGCGCTGTTCGATGTGCTCAGCCCGTTCGCCCGCCACGGCATCAGCATGAACCGCATCGAGTCGCGGCCGTCGCACCACGGCAAGTGGGAATACGGCTTCTTCATCGATCTGGCCGGCCACATCGACGACGCGCCGATGCAGGCGGCGCTGGCCGAACTGGAAGCGCACTCGGCGCAGATCAAGGTGCTGGGCTCCTACCCGGTGGCCGTGCCCTGAGTGCTGCTGTGGCGGCCCTGGCCGCCGCTCCCTGATGCATCGCCGGCGCTGCCGGCGTTTACGGAACGATCGAACGATGAGCAACGCGCAACACTGGATCGCCCGCAAGGGCCAGCCGCTGCAGGGCAGCCTGACCATTCCCGGCGACAAGTCGGTCTCGCACCGCTCGGTGATGTTCGCCGCGCTGGCCGATGGCACTTCGCATATCGAAGGCTTCCTGGAAGGCGAGGACACCCGCGCCACCGCGCGCATCTTCAGCCAGCTGGGTGTGCGCATCGAAACCCCCAGCCCGTCGCAGCGCATCGTGCATGGTGTGGGTATCGACGGCCTGAAAGCACCGGAGGCACCGCTGGACTGCGGCAATGCCGGCACCGGCATGCGCCTGCTGGCCGGCCTGCTGGCGGGCCAGGCGTTCGACTGCACGCTGATCGGCGATGAGTCGCTGTCCGGCCGCCCGATGCGCCGTGTCACCGGCCCGCTGTCGCAGATGGGCGCAAGGATCGATACCCAGGACGACGGCACGCCGCCGCTGCAGGTGCATGGCGGCCAGACGCTGCATGGCATCGACTTCGCCTCGCCGGTGGCCAGCGCACAGATCAAGTCGGCCGTGCTGCTGGCCGGCCTGTACGCGCAGGGCGAAACCCGCGTGGTGGAACCCCACCCGACCCGCGACTACACCGAACGCATGCTGTCCGCGTTCGGCGTGGACATCGAATTCTCGCCGGGCAAGGCGCGCCTGCGGGGCGGCCAGCGCCTGCGCGCCACGGACATCGTAGTGCCGGCCGATTTTTCCTCGGCGGCGTTCTACCTGGTCGCCGCCAGCATCATTCCCGGTTCCGAACTGCGCCTGAAGCAGGTTGGCCTGAACCCGCGTCGCACCGGCCTGCTGCACGCGCTGCGCCTGATGGGGGCGGATATCAGCGAAGAGAATCCGGCCGAGCAGGGCGGTGAGCCGGTGGCCGATCTGGTGGTGCGCTACGCTCCGCTGAAGGGCGCGCGTATTCCCGAAGCACTGGTGCCGGACATGATCGACGAGTTCCCGGCGCTGTTCGTGGCCGCCGCCGCCGCCGAAGGCCAGACCGTGGTGAGCGGTGCTGCCGAACTGCGGGTGAAGGAATCCGATCGTCTTGCGGCGATGGCCACTGGCCTGCGCGCGCTGGGCATGCAGGTGGACGAGACCGAGGATGGCGCCACCCTGCACGGCGGGGCTCGGCTGGGGAGTGGCACCATCGAAAGCCACGGCGACCATCGCATCGCCATGGCATTCGCCATTGCCGGCCAGATCAGCGACGGCGAAGTGCGCATCAACGACATCGCCAACGTCGCCACGTCCTTCCCGGACTTCGATGGCCTGGCGCGCAGCGCCGGCTTCAACCTGGCCTGATCGGCGGATCGCGTTTTCCGGTAGGTGCCAACCTTGGTTGGCACGCTCACATCACCCGGTAGGTGCCAACCCTGGTTGGCATGCTCACATCGCCCGGTAGGTGCCAACCTTGGTTGGCACGCTCACATCACCCGGTAGGTGCCAACCCTAGTTGGCACGCTCACATCGCCCGGTAGGTGCCAACCTTGGTTGGCACGCTCACATCACCCGGTAGGTGCCAACCCTGGTTGGCACGCTCACATCGCCCGGTAGGTGCCAGCCCTGGTTGGCACGCTCACATCGCCCGGTAGGTGCCAACCTTGGTTGGCACGCTCACATCACCCGGTAGGTGCCAACCTTGGTTGGCACGCTCACATCACCCGGTAGGTGCCAACCTTGGTTGGCACGCTCACATCACCCGGTAGGTGCCAACCTTGGTTGGC